>JBOGJT010000292.1:0-8669 GCA_050745065.1 Terriglobia bacterium | reverse complement strand
ACGGCTGGGGCATGTCACCCGGCTATGAACGCCAGCGCTCTCCGGATTTTTACCGCCCCGTGACGCCCGAATGCCTGGTCTGCCACGTGGGCCGCGTTCGATCCGTTCCACAGACGCTAAACGCCTACAAAGACCCTCCGCTCGACCCGATATCGATTTCGTGCGAGCGCTGCCACGGACCGGCTCCAGACCATCCGCGCGATCCAACCCCTGGATCGATTGTGAACCCCGCGAAACTCCCGCAGCGCGCTCGTGACAGCGTCTGTGAGCAATGCCACCTGAGTGGCGAAGCGCGTATTCCGAATCCGGGAAAGCGTCTTTCAGATTTTCAGGCGGGTGAAAACCTCGAAAACGTCTACACCGTATACGTTTTTAAGTCTTCCATGGATCCGGCGCACCCTAACGCGCTGACCGTCATCAGCCAGTCTCAGCAGCTTGCTCTGAGCCAGTGCGCCCGCCAGAGCCACGGCAAGCTGTGGTGCGGCACGTGCCACGACCCGCACCATGTGCCAGTTCACCCTGTAGCCTACTACCGCGCCCGCTGCTTGTCCTGCCATGGCGACGCGCTGCTCAAGGCTCATCCCAAGCCCGACGCAAACTGCATTCGGTGCCATATGCCTCGCCTGCCCACTTCGAACGGCGGGCACACCATCTTCACTGACCACCGCATCGCCATCTATACCCCTCGCGAAATCTCCAGTTTGCGCGCGGCGTCAAGCGTAGGTGGCAGCGAGCCCGAAAGTGCCAATGATCCGTTGGTTCCCTGGCACGATCCGCCGCCCGAGTTCGCAGAGCGTAATCTCGGCCTCGCCTACGCGCGCGTAGGAAACCGGCTGCACTCGCTCACGATGATTCGCCGCAGCTACCAGTTGCTGTTCGCAGCCTGGCCGCAATTTCCGAAAGACCCTGCCCTGCTGCGCGCTCTCGCGCAAATTGCCAGCGGCGCAAAGGATGGGTCCGACGCCCAGGCTCTGCTGGCAAAGGCCGCCACGATCGAACCGCGATCCGCGCCCGTGTATTACGAGATGGCGCAGGCTGCCGAAGTCGCGCACGATAATCCCGCCGCAATTCGCTACCTTGAGAAAAGCCTTCAGCTTGATCCAATGCTAGTGGCGCCCTACGAAGATCTTGCGCGAATTTATATTGCGGAGAACCGCTTCGACCTTGCGCACGCGACCTATGAGCACTTTCTCAAAGCCTTCCCGGAAAACCTTCAGGCGAAAGCAGGCGTGCTCGAAACCGGCCGATAGTGTTCTGCAATGCTTGAAGATGGAGGGCGCGGCCGGATAGAATGTGTTGACGTGATGCGAAACATCGCCATCGCCGGCTGCCTTCTGCTTTTGGCGTTTCAAGGAGCGCGCGCAGGCCGCGCCGAATCTCAGGCTGCGCTGCCGTCAGCAGCTTCCGCGACGGTGGAGCAGCATATCCGGAAAGGACTCGCAGCGCTCGAATCAAGCCGTCTTCCTGAAGCGGAGAGCGAATTCTCCGCAGCTCTTAGAGTAAAACCTCACCTTCCTCAAATCCGCGCTGACCTGGGCCTGGCGTACTATGCGGACCACAAATACCCCCAGGCTATCAAGTCGTTCCAGCAGGCGTTACAAGAAAACGCTTCTTTGGAGACCGCGAAGGCATTTCTTTTGCTCAGCTTCGCCGCCGCCGGCCGCTGCCGGGATGCGGAGCCCGGCTTGCAGAGCCAATTCGCGTCAACCGCGGACGCCCGCCTGCGCCGGGTTACCGGCCTGAGCCTGGTTCGCTGCCTTTCTGCCGATGCAAAGCTCTCGGCGGCGGATCAGGTAGCCCAGAAGCTGCTGGCGGATTACCCGAACGATCCGGACGTGCTCTACGAGGCTGGGCGATTCTACGGGAATCTATCATCTAGCCTGGACGCCCGACTGATGCACGTCGATCCGCATTCCGCGCGAACGTATCAAGTGATGGCCAGCGTCGCCCGGTCGAACGGAAATTGGCGGCGGGCGATCAGCGCATACGGGAAAGCGCTGAAAGTAAATCCATCCCTGGAAGGCGCGCACCTTCAAATTGCGGTGCTTCTGCTGACGCACTCGCCGGATCCGAACGCGTGGCGCGAAGCGTTGACCGAGTTAAACGAAGAACTGAAGGTAAACCCTTCCAGTGCCGAGGCCGAGTACGAGATCGGTGAAGTCTACCGCAAGCACGATCAGCCGCCGGCCGCCATCGCCGCGTTCCGCCGCTCGCTGCAGTACGATCCGGGCGCAGTACCGACGAGGGTAGGCTTGGCTAAGGCGCTGCAGCAGCACGGCGAAAGACAGCAGGCGCTTGACGCGCTGCTACCCGCCGAACATTCCGCGCCGAATGATCCCACGGTGCATTTCCTGTTGGCGCAACTCTACCGCGAGCTCGGCCGGTCCGGCCACGCCGCTCAGGAACAGGCCGCGTTCGAACGCCTGCAACAATCGACGGCCGCCCCCAACGGGGTAAGACAAGGGAAGGTACGATAAGACCTAGCCCAAGTTCGTCAGTTGCTGACGGAAAACGACTATTTTGAGGGGTTGGTTTGGAGCAACTCGTTTTGCTGCAATACCGGTCTTACGAAAAGTCGATGTAGTGAAAACCTACCCTCTTGTTTTTCGCTGCCCGTAGCTGGCAACATCAGCAGCGATGTTCTTGCGACCGTATCATGTGGCGAAGGACGGCAAAGATCACACGTACTGGTCGCTGGTGGAAACGGTGCGCACGCCATCGGGGAAGTTCGCATCGAGCCGGAAGGTGTCGGCGTGCTGTTGGTCGTTCATGCATATCGGGAGGACAGTCATGGTGAAGAAGTCATCCGCATCATCTCGGCCCGCAGGGCTGCAAAGCATGAGATCCGAAGATATCAGGAACAGGCAATGGACTGAAAAGGAGCGCCAGGCGCTGCGCCTCGCCGCCAGACGCCAAGCCTCCGGTAATGACTCGGACATCGATTTCCGGGACGTCCCGCGCTTGACCGGCGAGCAGTTGGCTAATTTGGTGCGGCTGCGCGACGTCAGGCGGAAAGTAGCCGTGAGCGTCCGCCTCGACCCGCAGGTCCTTGATTGGCTAAAATCCAAGGGCGGAGGCCACCTGACACGCATCAACGCTATCCTTACGAACCTGATGGTAGCGGAACACAGGAGAGGGTCCAAGTAATGGCCTTGCGCATTTCTTCGAGTCGAAATTGATGAACGTAACCCCGAGAGATCTGATTCTGCGTGCGGCGCGAACAGGTGTGAGCGTCGAGGACTTCCCGGGCGCTCTCGAACGGTGAAACACGGCCGATGTCGTGTCGCGCAGCGGGGAGGCGCGCTCCGATCATCCTGAGCGCACCCTCGCGGGAATCAGAACTCGAATCTTCCCTGTATCTCAATCGTACGGGAGCCAAGAGCATTCAGCGCCGCGCCGAAGGTGGCGTCGTTAATGTTGCTATCCACATTGGTGAGGTTGAGTGAGTTGAACAGGTTATAGAAGCTGGCTTGGATTTCGAACTTGGCATTTTCACCCAGCACTTTCATTTTCGGCAAACCGAAGTCCTTGGTCAGCGCCGCATCCACGTCGAAGTAGTGTGGTCCAGGCTGGGAGTTCCTTCCGACCCCAGGTGCCTGTGGGCGAGGACCCACCAGCGGGAAGGTTGGCCCCGCCACAAAGGTTGGCGGAGTAAAATATTTGAGCCCGCCACCCGGAAAGTCGCCGTTCGTCAGCCTGAAGGCGCCGTTGCTGGTGTCCGTCAACGCGCCGCCCAAGTAGGCCGCCGGCCGCATATTGCAGGTCTGACCATTACTGAACACGACTGCATTGCAAGTATTCCCGTTGTTGTAGACCACCGTCCACGGGAACCCGGAGTGGGCGTTCAGGATCTCGCTGATCGACCAGCCTCCCGCGACCTTCTCCAACCAGCTATGACTGCCGCGGAAAATGGTCGGTGACCAGATTCCCCACACTTTGAAGGCGTGGGTCGAATTGTAATCACACAGACCATATGCAGCCCCAGGGTTGAAAAAATCCTGGTCCAGGTAGTAGGGTGTTGATCCCTCGTCCCTGCACCGGCTGAAGCGATAGGACGCGTCCGCTTCAAACGTGTGTGAGAAGCGGTGTTGGGCGCTCGCCAGCAGCGCATTAAAGTTGCCGTTATCGTCGTTCGCATTAAAATCTATGCTGTTCACAATCGGGTTCTGGGGCACTACGCCCGCCAAGGTGAGGTTCGGGTAGGTCTGCCTGACGAAATGGCGCGAGGCGCTTCCCTGGTATCCCAGCGTGCCCACCCAATTTCCCCCGAAGTCATATTGTGTCTCGAGCGAGTAGTTTTCGGTATAGGGCGTCGAAAAGCTTGCTGGGTACCCGGTCGCGCTGATAGGCGACCCACTGGTAGGGACATTGCTCGAGTTGAAGGTCGAGATGGCGCTCGGATTGGATGGGAAACAGTTGAAACAGTGAAGGTCGCTCGGAATCGCGTATAGGATGCTGAGGTTAGTGAAATTGGATACGAAAGGCGGGTTGAAGCGCCCGTCCGTCGTGATCGCCAACATCTCGCTATTGTATCCGATGCCGAACCCGCCCCGCAGCACCAATTTGCTCGCCATATTGTGTCCGAGAACCGCTTTCGGACTCCACGCAAATCCAAGCTGCGGACCGAAGTTGGTTTTGTCGGACTTCCACAAGCCGCCCCCCAACCTGAAGCTCACGCCGGTCAGGGTGTTTTGGCCGGAGCCCAAAACGAGCGTGCCCTGGTGGCCGCCCTTTTCGTGCAGCGGTCCGTAATAGTCCCAGCGCAGTCCGAAAGTGAGCGTGAGGTTCGGCTTGAACTTGTAATTATCCTGGGCAAAAAAACCCAAAATATTGAGCTGGTTGCCCTTGCGATCATCCGCCGGCCTACCCGTTATCGGACTAAAGTTGGAGCAGCACTCAAGGTACGGCGCGTCGTTGAGGAAATCCCAAAGATTGCGGAAATTGCATTGCGGCCTCGCGTCCCACGGAGCATCATCGAGCATCAGCAACTTAGTGACTTCCCCGCCAAATTTCGGTATGTGGGCGCCGTGGATCTTGGTCAACGTGTCATTCGCGGCGTAGGTCCATTGATCGAAGATGCTGGGTCCAAGCGGCCCGAAACTCTGCGGATTCGCGCTACCGATATTGTCAATGGCACCGGTAGGCAGGCCAAACGGCTCCTGAGGGTTCGTGTTGACCTCGTTCCAGCGCCATCCGGCCGCATTCGCCCGCGCCTCGTTGAGCAGGGTAGGAGAGAAGGTGTGATTCCAGAGCAGCGTCTCCGCCTTGTTCATGGCATGGTGGTGTCAGATGTTAGCCGCACGGTTCGGGCCGTTGAAAGAAGTGTTGGTTGTGGGCTCTTTATAGATGGAGAAAGCCACCAAATCGTATTCGGTGACGTTAAAGTCAAGCCGGCCGCTGAATTGCGCGTCCGAAATCGTCGACGGGTTTACGGTGTTAACAAACGCTAAATCGGGGATGCCGTCCAAACCACTCCCGACGCCAGGTGTGTTGACGTTGCCGCCGTAAGTAGGATCTGGCGTCCCCAGAGGGGTTTTAAGCGGCGAGCCAACATCCAAGCCGGCGCCCGGGATCATGTTGCAGTTCACACCCTGGACGAGGCCCTGAGACGCGCAGGGGACATTCACGATCGAGGAGAACGAAGCACCCTCACCGGGGAAGCTGAGATATTTCTGGGCGATGCTGCCCGCGGGCGCCATCTTGTCGAGCTGCGGTGTTTCATACCAGCCGTTCCCGAAATTCGTCGAATCGTTGTGGATCCCTTCATAAGAGAAAAAGAAGAACACCTTGTGCTTCCAAATCGGTCCGCCAACGCTGCCGCCGAACGTGTTGAAGCGTTGCGTGTCCTTTTGTACGGAGTTAAAGGGGCCGTTATAGCTTTGATAAGCATTCAGTCCCGGCCGGTCAGCCTTAAAAAACGCGCTGCCATGGAATTGGTCGGTGACGTTCTTCGAAATGACTTGGATTTGCGCGCCACTGTAACGTCCGTTTTCAGCATCGTATCCATTGGTAACGACTTTGACCGCTTTGACGGAGGCCTCACTGGGAGTGATGACCGCGGAGCCGCCCCAAACCGCGCTGGTGATTCCTATTCCGTTGAGGGTGATGTTGTTCGCGTTCGTCTGGCCGCCATTGGCGCTGACCGCGGGGCCATTCTCCGTCTTGAATATCCCGTCGCTAGAGCCCGATGCGCCCTGAGTCTGGGAGGGCAGGCCCTGGCTGCCTCCGCCCGCGCTCTGAGCGCCGTCGCCGAAAGCGCCGGGCGCGAGGTAAGAAAGCTGGAAGACATCCCGGCCAAAGGACGGCAGCTTCTGAATCATGTTGCTCGTGATAGTACCCGATAGCGCGCCGTTCTCGGTGTCCATGAGAGGAGGCCGACCCGTCACGGTCACGGTCTGGGTCGTCGCCCCCAACTCGAGAGTCACGTTCAGGGCTTGAATCTGTTCCCCGATCACGTCGACATCCGAGGTGACCTTCTTCTTAAAGCCCTTCTTCTCGACAGTCGCTATGTAGTGCCCCGGCGCCAAGGCGACAATGGCGTACGTCCCGGCGGAATCTGTTTTGGTTTGTTTCGCCAAGCCCGTCTCTTGACTGGTCAGCGTCACGGTTGCGCCAGGGACTGCGGCGCCTGACGGATCCGTGACTGTCCCCTGAAGTCCCGCCCGAAATTGCCCGTGGGCTGTGATGGCTGCGAATGCCAGAATCAGCACAGCGCCTATAACGTGGGCATTAAGACTGTAACGTGTGTCGAACATATGTTTCCTCCCATACGAGATTTCTGAGAGACCAGAATCCTGAACCCGGTACGGCGGGCGGCCACCGCATTCGAGCCCCATTGCGCTCAGCTTGCCCCTTGCATCTGCATTGCAAGGTCGTAGAATCTTGTTTTTTTAACAAGCTTTCTACGTTGCCGCAGCCCGCCTTTCGGTGTCGCCCCCGCGAAAGCGGGGGCCCCATCACTTTAGATTCCCGCTTTCGCGGGAATGACAACTCGGCATGGCAACCGTTTGATTGCGGCCGAAGACCGCGTTGCGCAACCCTTGTGCGAGAAACCGACGCCTCGATGAGCGTTCAATGGATATCGAACCTGTTAACCCACCCGACCCGCCACAGGGGGGCTACCCAGGGCAGAAAATCGGATTACTAAATGCACTTACTAAAACAATTTACTTAGCTTCGCAAAAGCTATATCATACGCATTTACTGGATGTCAAGTAGTTTGTTGGGCTGTTTTTTATGGTTTCAATTCGAGATTGTGGCGCAGGCATTTCGACACGTTGGGAAAGAAGTATTGTTGCGCCTCAACTTGCGCCAAACTCTTCCCATATGCAAGACTTCCATCATGCAACGAAAGAAGCGAGCTGTACGGCATAGGAAGAAGCGGCCAGCTCCCGGCGAACAGCCGGTGACCCTGAAGGCCTTGGCGGATTCGCTGGGTCTGGCGCCGACGACCGTATCGCTGGTGCTCAACGCTTCGCCCGTGGCAGCCTCCATACCGCAAGAGACCAAAGACCGGATTTTTGGGGCCGCAAAAGCCCTCAACTACCGGCCGAACTTCTTCGCCCGATCGCTTCGTTCGCGGCGCAGTTACACGATTGGAGTATTGGTTCCCGAAGTGAGTGAAGGGTATGCGGCGCTGGTATTAAGCGGTATCGAGGACTATCTCCTTCAGGAAGGATATTTTTACTTCGTGGTGAGTCATCGCCATAAGCCTGATCTGATTGACGAATACCCCAAATTGCTGCTCGAAAGATCTATTGATGGACTGATCGCAGTCGATACTCCTTTTCATGAGGCATGCCGCGTACCCACCGTGGTTGTTTCAGGCCGCCTCGATGCGAAAGGAGTCACCAACATTACCCTTGATCATCAACGCGCTGCCGAGCTTGCTTTTGAACATTTGGCCGGTCTTGGACACCGGCAGATCGCCCTCCTCAAAGGACAATCATTCAGCGCTGATACCGAAGTCCGATGGAACTCAATGTGCCGCCAGGCAGAACGGGCAGGGATACCGGTGTCCACGCGTCTTATGGCCCAGCTTGAAGGGGATACGCCTTCACCCGAAGCCGGTTATGTTGCAGCGCATAAGCTCCTCGCCGCTCACGTGCCATTCACGGCGCTGGTTGCTTTCAACGACGTTTCAGCCATCGGAGCGATTCGCGCCTTACGGGAGACCGGGCTGCGGGTTCCGGAAGATGTTTCCGTCGTCGGCTTCGACGACATCCAAAGCGCTGCCTACCAGAATCCGGCGTTGACGACTGTGCGCCAGCCGCTTTGGCAAATGGGCAAAATGGCGGCGGAAACGGTGCTCAAGCGTGCTGCAAATGGGATTCACGCTCCCTATCCGAAGACACTTGTTACGGAACCGGAGCTGGTCGTCCGGGAATCGACTTGCCGGGTCAATCCGGGTGTTCGGCGATCTGGCAAGTAAAAACCAACGCCTCTCCAGCGCCCTTCAGAACGGATAATCTGCACAACATCCTTAGAAAAGAGAACGTGCTGCTCAGAAAATAGGCAAACGTGGTATTGAAAATGAACGGCTTGTGATGTTCTCCGTAGGGGCGCTGCTTGCTGCGCCCGCGGACCTTGGGTGCAGCAAGCAGCACCCCTACCCCGGATTATTCATGAACTCGCTAGACAAAAACGGAAGGGCACGGTTTTAACCGTGC
>JBOGJT010000291.1:0-11852 GCA_050745065.1 Terriglobia bacterium | reverse complement strand
CAACATCGACGGGCGCAGCAAGCAGCGCCCCTACGTTCTATTTCGATGCTTCGTGGGGGTCGCGAAACGACATGACCGGCTGTTCCGGAAAGAACCTAAGCGGCCACCACAGAGCGCGCACGTCAGGCAAGGTATAATGGGGCGGTGCGGTGGTTCGTGAAGGGGCTGCTTTGAATATGCCTGCTCATGTCAAGAAGCTTATGATGGTTGATAAGGCGCGGCGTCTATGCTCGCCCGTCGTGTGGATGCTCCTGTTGATCGCGTGGCCGGGCGGACTCATCTGCGCCCAGCAGGCGCCGCCGGCCGATGTGCCGCGCATGACGGGCCGCTACCATTTCCTCGGGCCTGAGGACACGCTGGCGGTGCTTCAGGAGGGAAGCATGCTCAAGGGGTACGTTGACGTGTACCCCGGCCCAAATGAATCCGACGCGATCCTGAGCTATGCGATTTCGATCGGCTCGCGCCAGGGCAACAAGGTGGAGATCAAAACGCGAACGATTCACGCGATGTATTATCGCTTCTCCGGAACGGTGGGGCGAGGGACGGGCCGCAAGCCTACGGATCCTGATTATCTGCGGCTTACGGGTGAGCTCGACACGATCACGTTAAACTCGGTCACCGGCGCCCAAAAAGTCCAGAAGCAGCAGGTGGTTTTTAGATGGATCCCGCGCGGCGAAGGACCGCCCGATTAAGCACGCTCTCACAATGGCGCCCCACAACTTGGCTCTCCCAACCGATCACTCACGTCGAGAAGTGCGGGCGCCGGGCGAGTTCGCCGGCCAAGCCGCTTTAGTGACCGGCGCCAGCGGTGAAATCGGCGGCGCCATCGCGGCATTTTTTCTTCGCGCGGATGCAAGCGTGGTATGGGTAGGCCGTGACCGCGGGCGCCTCGAGGCGCGAGCCCGTGGATTGTGCCTCCCCTCTGGCCACTCGCTTTTTGTGCGCGCGGACGTGAGGCGGGAGAGAGACGTTTGCCGCGCTGTAGAATCCGCGATCAAACGGTTCGGACGCATCGACATCCTGGTGAACAACGCCGGCGCCCGCGGGCCGACCGCTCCCATTCACCGGCTCGGCCTGAAGCAGTGGCGGGAGGTCCTGGACACGAACTTGACCGGCGCATTCCTCTGCTCGCGCGAATGCTTGCGTCACATGGCGCGGCGGCGGCAAGGCCGCATCGTCAACATTTCAACCGTGGTCTCGCGCTGGGCTTATCCGTTGCGCGCGGCCTACGCCGCGTCCAAAGCCGGGCTGAATAGCCTCACGATGACGTTGGCGCAGGAGGCGGGCGCGGTGAACGTGCAGGTGAATGCTATTTGCCCTGGCCCCGTGGCCGGGCAAGCGCTCGACGGCGTTATAGCGGCTCGCGCCAAAGCGTTGCGAATCCCCGTCCCCACGATGCGCGCGCAGTTCATGCGCCCCGCCGCCTTGCGCCGCGCGGTCGTGGCGGAGGATGTTGCCCACGCGGTTCTATTTTTGTGCTCCCGCGCCGCGCGCAATATTACCGGGCAGATTATCGACGTGAGTGCCGGCTACGGCATCGGGCCTGGTGTTTGACTCGGCGGGCTTCGTTCTCCATGCGAAGATGGGAACGGTCACGATTCTTCGGCGCTCGACAAAGCACCCTCCCAATGTTAAGCTCGAACACGTGGGCGGCAAGGGCGAGGCCTGATCCAGGAGGATTTTGGTGATCGAGTCCACTTCGCCGGTGTCGCGCGCTCAGGGCACGGAGTCCGGCCGGGGGTACCTGGGGCTGATCATCACGCTGGTGATCCTGGCCGCGCTCGCCTATACGGGAATCCAGGCGGTTCCGGTCTACGTCAATAACTTCCAGTTAAACGGCTACCTCACAGGCTTGGTGCAGGAGGTGGCCGTGAAACGAGTTGCCCCAGGGGACGCATCGGCCGCCGTCGTCAACAAAGCCGCGGATTTAAACCTTCCGGTCGAGACCGGGAACGTGGAGGTCGACAACGGCGGAAACTCAGTGGTGATTCAAGTTCACTATGCGGTTCCCATCAACCTCAAAGTCTACACCTGGATCTTGCATTTTTCTGACTCCGCATCCGCCCCCACTAACGTCTATTAGTTGATACGCCGTGGCAAAAAGCCCATCGCACCCAAACCGCCGTTCCCGCCCTGCGCGCCGGAGCGCTTCCTCGATCGCGGGATTTCTCCGCCGCCGAAAGAAGGAGATACTGGCCGCGCTTTGCGTCCTTTTCCTGATTCTCGCGGGCGTCTTCCTGCACTATTACGTGCGATTCTCCCACCTCGTTGATCAGAGGCTCAGTGGACAGATTTTTCCACAAGCATCCCTGGTGCTCTCGGCGCCCACGCCAGTGGTGAATGGCGAGGCCGTGTCCCTGCAGCAGGTGGAGGATCGCCTGCGGAAGGCGCTCTACTCCGAGGCGGAGCCTGAGGGGTCCGGTGTCGGGACGTTCCGTGCAGAGGGGGACCGGCTGTTGATCTACCCCGGCCCCAACTCGTTCTTTGCGGGCGGGCAATATCAGGAAGGCCCGGCGGCCATCACCTTTGCGAACGGCAAAATCACCGCGCTCACCTCACCGGCCGGAAATACGCGGTTGAGCGACTACGATCTCGAACCCGAGGTCATCACCACACTCTTCGACCGGAGCCGCAGCAAACGCCTGCTCGTTGGATTCCGCGATTGCCCTGCCACACTCGTGGATGCCGTCCTTTCCGCCGAGGACCGCCGCTTTTTCTCCCATCACGGCGTGAATGTGTTCCGGCTGGTTGAGTCCGCGATCACCGATATCCGCTCCGATGAGCGGCTGGAGGGCGGAAGCACGCTCACCATGCAGCTCGCGCGGAATTTCTTTCTGGTACGGAAGAAGACCCTCAAGCGCAAGGCGGACGAGATTTTTCTCGCCATGCTGCTCGAACAGCGCCTGAGCAAGCAGGAAATCTTCGCGCTTTACGCCAACCAGATTTACATGGGCCAGCGCGGCAGTTTTTCCATCTATGGTTTTGGCGAGGCGGCGGATACCTACTTCAATAAAGATGTCAAAGACCTCAACCTGCCGGAGGCAGCCCTTGTCGCCGGAATGATTCGCGGACCCAATCTGTATTCGCCTTATCGCTACCCCAAGCGAGCTACGGCCCGGCGGAACTGGGTGCTGGGAATGATGGCAGCCAATCACTACATCACGCTCGACCAGGCGAAGGCGGCAATGGCCGCGCCGCTCGGCGTGACGCAGCGGAACGTGGGCGGAAGCCAGGCGCCCTACTTCGTGGATATGGTCAAGGACCAGTTGCTCGCCCACCTGGCGGAACGTGACCTGCTCACCCACAGTTACCGCATCTACACAACCCTGGATCCTGATCTGCAGCAGGCCGCCGCGAGCGCGGTGCACATAGGGATGCAACAAGTAGATAAGACAATCGCCGCGCGAAGAGGAAAAAATGCGCCCGCGCCACCCCCGAACGAGCCCCAGGCCGCGTTGGTGGTGCTTGATCCGCACACGGCAGACGTGCTGGCGCTGGTTGGCGGCCGCAACTACGCCCAGAGCCAGCTCAACCACGCCTTAGCGCTGCGCCAGCCCGGTTCGTCGTTCAAGCCCTTTGTCTATGCCGCGGCGTTGAGCTCCGCCGTGGATGGCTCCCAACCGTTGATCACTCCCGCCACCGTCCTGCCCGATGAAGCCACCACGTCATTCCAATTTGGAGGCAAGACGTATACTCCCAAAAATTATAAGGAAGAGTATTACGGAAACGTCACGGTGCGGGAAGCGCTTGCGCTCTCACTCAACGTCGCCACGGTCAACCTTGCCCAGATGGTGGGCTACGAAAAGATCAAAGACCTCGCCATCGCCGCAGGAGTCAACAACGGCATCCAGGCTACGCCGGCGATCGCTCTCGGCGCTTACGACGCCACGCCGCTCCAGATTGCCGGAGGTTATACGATATTCTCGAACGAGGGCGTCTACGAAAAACCGCGAATCATTCTGGACGTGAAGGACTCCGCCGGCCGCACACTCTGGCAGAGCCCCGCGGTTTCGCGCCGCGTTCTTGACCCTCGCGTCAGCTACCTGTGCGTCAACCTGATGGAAACTGTCATCGATCACGGTACCGGCGAGGGAGCGCGTGCGCGCGGGTTTTACGCGCCGGCGGCGGGAAAAACGGGAACATCGCACGACGGCTGGTTCTCCGGCTTTACTTCGAATTTATTGGCGACGGCGTGGGTGGGATATGACAACGACCATGATCTTAACCTCACCGGAGCCAGTTCTGCGCTGCCCATTTGGACGGCGTTTATGAGAGAGGCAATCCGCCTCCCCGGTTATCGCGACGTTCACGCGTTCACCGCTCCCCTTGGCATCATCACGGCTCCCGTAGGCAGCAATACGGCCGTGCTCACTGCGAATAATCCGTTGGCGACGCCGGACGAAGTGTTTATAGATGGAACGCAGCCTCTGTCCACAACCCCGGCTTCTGCGATCACGAACTTACTCCGGAAGATTCTGCCGTTCGGACGTTCGAAAAACAATCAAGCACCCGCCAGAGCCGCCCTGGTGAACCCCGGCGCCAAAGGTCAGCAGGGCGGCACGGCGTCAGCGGTGCAAACGCCGAATGCTGTTCAACAACCGGCTGCGAGCGCCTCGGCCCCACAGCCGCCGCAGAAATCCGTGATTAAAAAGATTATTTCCATCTTCAAGCGCCACAGTCCAAAGTCTCCACCGCAAAGCGCCGAGCCGCTGCCTTCAGGACCATAGCCAATATTTTCATCTTGGGGGGGTTGTCAAGCTACGCGCTGATAGTGACCGCGCTCTCGGTGCGGGTCACTGCGCGGTAGAGTGTGTCACGCTCGAAAGGTTCAAGACCGGCTTCGCGGATCAGGCGCATTAATTGCGGGCGGGTCATGCCCTGGGGCGTGGTGGCGCCGGCATCGTGATAGATCTTCTCCTCGACCACCGTGCCGTCGATGTCATCCGCGCCAAACCGCAGCGCCACCTGCGCGATGCGCGGAGTGAGCATGATCCAGTAGGCTTTGATATGGGGAAAATTATCGAGGAGCAATCGCGCCACGGCAATCGCCTTCAGGTCCGTAAATCCAGTGGTATCACGATAGTCAATGTCCTTGCCGAGCTCCGTGTGAGCAGGATGAAACTTCAGAGGGATGAACGTCATGAAGCCGCCGGTCTCATCCTGAAGCGCGCGCAATTGCAGCAGGTGGTCCACGCGATCTTCGTCTGATTCCACGTGCCCATAAAGCATGGTGGCCGTTGAATGAAGGCCCAGCACGTGTGCCGTGCGGTGCACCTTGATCCAGGCGTGCGCGCCGATTTTGTGATCGCAAACCTTGCGCCTCGTCGCCGGAGCAAAAATCTCCGCTCCGCCTCCGGAGATTGACCCAAGGCCCGCTTCCTTGAGCGCTTCGAGAACTTCCCGGTAGCTCAATCTTGCCCGCTGGGAGTAATACGCAATCTCCACCGCCGTGAACGCTTTGAGGTGGACGGTGGGAAATCGCTCCTTCAGACCCCGAATCAGATCAACGTAATAGTCGAAGGGGAGGTCCGGGTGCAATCCTCCTACAATGTGAAATTCGGTGATGGCCTCGCTCCAGCCCTCGCCCGCGGTGCGGTACGCCTCCTCGAGGGACATGGTGTAAGCGCCCGGTGACTCCAGCTTTCGCCCGAAGGCGCACAGCCGGCAACTGGCTACGCAGACGTTGGTAGGGTTGATGTGCCGATTGACGTTGAAATACGTCCGGTTGCCGTGCAGCTTGCTGCGTACGTGGTGCGCAAGATAGCCGATGGTCAAGATATCGTTGGAGCGGAATAGCGCCACCCCGTCCTGGAACGACAGGCGCACGCCTGCAATCACCTTGTCGGCGACTGGCTTCAGTGACGAATCCTCAATTTGTAGGTTCTCAGGGAGCACGGAGTTAGCGTCGTACCTCACGCGCCTACCATTTAACGAGTTGCGTTGCGCGAAGCGCTGGTAGGCCCGCCAGAGTTCATATTAACCTTGGCGAGGCCGGCCTTGCAAACGGTGCAGCCACACGGGACGCCCCAGCAGCGGACGGCGGCCTGCCGCCGGCCAATGCTGCTCGCTCATCGGGAGGTTTGAGTTAGTATGAAAACTTCGTTTGGCGTAGCCGGGCGCCAGATGCGCTAGGCCGGCAAATAATAGAAGAACACCACCAGAATGAAATAGACACCGAGCAGTTGCAGACCCTCGAACCAATGCGTTTCGCCGTCCATGGCAACGAGCGCAACCGCGCCTACGGAGAGAATGATGGCAGCAATCTCGAGAGGATGGAAAACCAGCGATAACGCTGCTGGCCTGAATTGAGAGATGACCACGAGCAGGGGCGCCACAAAAAGTGCAATCTGGGTGCTGCTGCCTATGGCAACGTTAAAGGCAAGCTCCATCTGATCATGCCGCGCCATCACGATGGCGCTCGAGTGTTCGGTGGCGTTGCCCACCGTGGCAACAATGACGATGCCCACAAAAAGGTCCGTCCAGCCCAGAGCGTGAGTGGCCGCCCCGACCTGGCTCACCAGCACTTCCGTCGTAACCGCCGCGAGCGCGGTGGCCACGACCAAAGCAGCGAGCGCCGAGCCCTTGCGGATCCGCGGGGGGCTCGCTCTTTCGACACGAAACAGGCCGCGGTGAGTGCGAAAGACAAACACCAAGCTGCCCAGGTAACTCAACAGCAAGACCGCCGCGGTCCAGAGGCTGAGCCTCTCAATGCGCGCTCCTGTGGCTTCGAGCGAGCCAAACACAGAGAGTTGAAATATAGCTGGCATGACCAGCGCCACAACGGCCAAAAACAGCATGGAGAGGTTAGCGCCGGACGCGAATTGGCTGAAACGAAGTCTCTCCCGTCCTATTCCACCTACAAAAGCGGCGAGCCCAAACACCAGCAGTAGATTGCCGATGATGCTCCCGGTGATCGATGCCTTCACGATTTCCGTTTGGCCACCCCAAAGGGCCACTATTCCGAAGATCAGTTCGGTGATGTTGCCGAGGGTGGCATTCAAAAACCCACCCAAGGTTACGCCCACGTGTCCGGCCAGCTCCTCGGTAGCTTGGCCAATAAGGCTCGCCAAAGGAATGAGCGCCAATGCCGATGCGGCAAATACCAGAACGGGATTCAACCTGAATGCTTGGAAAAGAATAGCGGCGGCTACCAATGGAAGAATGGAAATCTTCCATTTGTTCAGCGAGAAACCGAGCGCTTCCTTCCAATCAAAGCCGCTTAAGAGATGGACCATCATTTTTCGGCGCTGCGAAGCTTTAGCTTAACCTTGGCGGGGCCGGCCGCGCAAACGTGACGTCGAGGCGCCCAGATGAACACGGCCCGTCCTCCGCCCTCGAAACCGCTTATCAATCCGGGCGCCTGGATTTTTGCGTACTCACCACGCGGGTGCTGCCGGGAAGCCGTCCGGAGATGCTCGGTCATTGGCGTTTGGGAAGCACTGACCCTGGGTCTGTCTTGGTGCGGAGGCGCCCTAACCCCGCCCGATTTCTCTTGGCACGCCCGCACCGATCCAGCAACGGGACCCAACGCGGAGGAATTTTACTATGCGTCGAAAAGCAGGATTTACGGTTTTTCTGGGCTGCGTGATCGCTACTCTGATCGCTATCCATCCCGCAAGCCGCGGCAGATCAACGTTGGCGCAGGCGCAGACGCCGGTCGCGCCCGCGCCGCAGGTAAATTATGAGGAATGGCTCGACCAGACCATCAAGGACGGCTATTTCGACTTCAATCAGTCCAATATTCGTCCAGACGCACAAGAGACACTGGCGTCGGACGCGGATGCGCTCCGGCAGCATCCGAACATTAAGTTCGCCATTCAGGGCAACTGTGATGATCGTGGGAGCGAAGTTTACAACAAGCGGCTCGGCGAGCGCCGCGCTCGGACAGCAGAGGCGTTTTTGCAGGCCAGGGGTATTCCGCCGGAACGGATGACAGTGGTCTCCTTCGGGAAAGACCATCCGGTGTGCGCCGTGCAAGACGATGCATGCTGGCAAAAAAACCGGCGGGTTCATCTGGCGTTCGGCAGCGCAACGGGTGGGTAAGGAGAGCGGATTGCATTCCTGAAGACCCGCGATAAGATAGGGGTGTGAGACGCAGAAGGCGGCAGTTAACTCCAATGGATCCGTCCGGTCAAGCCTGCCGAACCGGCTTCATCCGTCGAGCGGTGAAGCTTTTGAGCACACGCCGATTGGCGCTCTGCTTCTTGCTCGCGGCTGCTCCCGCCTCGGGCAATCCCGCGGCAAAGCAGCCCTTGAATGAGACCCAAATTCTCGGGCTCGTGGCGGGCGGCGTCGCCAGCAGCCGGGTTGCTGATCTCGCGCGGGCGCGAGGGATTTCTTTCGCGCCGACCCCTCATGATCTGCTGAGGCTGCGGGCTGCCGGCGCAACGCCGGCCTTGCTGACAGCTCTTCGCGAGATCGCGCCCAGTGCCACCGCGAGCGTGCCATCCAGCCGCGGCGACCAGCAGGCGCAGGAACGCCTAGTGCGTGGATCAAAGCTAATGCACCAAGGGCACTTCGCTCAGGCGGAACAAGAATACAAGCGGGCGGTCGAGCTAAGCCCGGAGAACGCTGAGCTCCACTTCAACCTGGGTTACGCGCTTGCGCAGCAAGGAAAATACCCTGCCGCCGCGATTCAATACCGCGCCGCAGCCGCCGCGGACCCAGCCAATCCCTTTGCCCATAGCAACCTTGGCGCGATGCTGCGGCTGACGGGAGACACCCGCGGCGCCATCCGGGAAGATCGTGAAGCCCTCGCCATCGAGCCCAATCTGGAGCGGACCCACTACAATCTCGGCTTGGCGTTCCTGACCGAGGGAAACCTACGGGATGCGATCTCCCAATTCCAGACGGCAATCGTCCTGCGGCCTGACGATCCGAACGCGCACAACAACCTGGGCGTCACCCTGCAAAAGAGCGGCGAGTTGGAGAAGGCTGTGGCACAATATCGCGAGGCCGCGCATTTGAATCCCCGGTCCGCCAAGCCGCACGCCAATATGGCCGGGGCATTGTCGGCGGAAGGTAATGTAGCGGCGGCGCTTTCTGAATACCACGAGGCATTGAGGCTCAATCCTGACTCCGCAACGGCTCACGATGGATTGGGAGTTGTCTTGGAACAGACCGGCGATTACCAAGGCGCGCTTCGCGAATACGCTGCCGCGCTGAAGCTCTCGCCCGGCCGCGCCGACATCCACGCGAACATCATGCGTCTTAAGCGATACATCGCATCGGCACGCACGCGTCATCGCAAACCATAGGCTGACCAACCTCCCACCGCCGCGAAAACCTGGCCGCTACACCCGCTGGTGACGTCAAGACCCCCTTCCCTCCGGCTCTTCAGCGCGAAAGCCCGTATGCTCGGTCTGTTATAATCAAGAACTATCCATGTCGGGCATCATCGGCTACATCGGCAACAAGCGCGTGGTTCCTCTTCTGATCGAGGGCCTGCACCGCCTCCAATATCGCGGTTATGACTCAGCGGGTCTCGCCGTCATCCAAGGCGGCTCCATGCAGATTCGCCGCGCCAGAGGTAAGCTGCGCAATCTTGAGGATGTGATCCGGCTGAACCCGGCGGACGGCTCGTATGGGATCGGCCACACCCGCTGGGCCACCCACGGCGCGCCGACCGAAGAGAACGCTCATCCGCTGAGCGACTGCCACGGCGCCGTCGCCGTGGTCCACAATGGGATCATCGAAAACTACGAGGACCTGAAACGGGAGCTGGAAGGCGAGGGGCACCAGTTTGCCACAGAGACGGATACGGAGGTCATCGCGCACTTGGTGGAGAAATACCTGGATGGCGCTCATCCGCCCACAGGCAGCGGCACACCGCCATCCGGTCTCGAAGCTGCGGTTCGCAACGCGGTCGCTCGCCTGAAGGGAGCGTTCGCTCTCGCCATCATTTCTACGCGCGATGTAGATAAGGTTGTCGCGGTGCGCCAGGGCCCCCCCGCGGTGATCGGACTCGGAAAGGACGAATACTTCGTGGCCAGCGATGTGCCGGCGATCGTTTATCACACGCGCGATCTGTTCTTCCTGGCGGATGGTAATATCGCGGTCCTGACGCCGCACGGCGTCCGCCTTACGGATTTTAACGGCGCTCCCGTCACGCGCCGCGTGCAGCACATCACTTGGGACCCGATCCTGGCGGAGAAGGGCGGCTTCAAGCATTTCATGCTCAAGGAGATTTACGAGCAGCCGCGCGCCGTCAGGGACACGGTGATGGGCAGGGTCTCACCGGAAACAGGCCAGGTGTTTCTCGACGAGATGGAAATCTCCGAGGACGATTTTCGTGATTTCCGGGAGATCAAAATCGTCGCCGCCGGGACGTCCCGGCACGCCGCGCTGGCGGGCAAGGCCATGATGGAGCGGCTGGCCCGGGTGCCGGTTGAAGTGGATTATGCCTCGGAGTTCCGCTACCGCGATCCCATTGTTGACCCGCACACGCTGACCATCGTGATCACGCAGTCGGGCGAGACGGCGGACACGCTAGCGGGCCAGCGCGAGGCGCAGGCAAAAGGATCAAAAACTCTCGCCATCTGCAACGTGCTGGGAAGCATGGCGCCGCGCGAAGCGAACGGCGCCATCTATACGCACGCCGGTCCGGAAATCGCCGTGGGATCAACCAAGACGTTTGCCGCGCAGATGAGCGCACTCTTCATGTTCGCCGTCTATCTCGGCCAGCTTCGAGGCCAGCTTCCCGCCGGGGAAGCCACCGGGCTTATCACCCAATTGACGGAGCTCCCGAAGCAGATGGAAACGGTTTTGCAGCGGGATGACGAGTTTGAAGATCTCGCGCGGCACTATTACCGCTCCACGGATTTTTTGTTTCTTGGGCGCGGTGTGCATTTTCCCATAGCCCTTGAGGGCGCGCTCAAGATGAAGAAAGTGTCTTATATCCACGCGGAGGGTCATCCGGCGGGAGAGATGAAACACGGGCCCAGCGCGCTGATCCGCGAAGGATTGCCGGTCGTCGTCATCGCCACGTGCGATTGGACCTCGCCCGATTCCAAGCTGCGGTACAAGCGAACGCTCTCGAACATCGAAGAAGCCAAGGCCCGAGGAGCGAACATTCTCGCCATCGTCACAGCGGGTGATCGCGAGGCCAGCGAGATGGCGAGCCACTCGATCGCGCTGCCTTCCACCCACGAGTTCCTCTCCGCCATCCTCGAGGTTGTGCCGCTGCAGCTTCTGGCGTATCACATCGGCGTGCTGCGCGGCTGCGACGTGGATGAGCCGCGAAACCTGGCTAAGTCCGTGACGGTTGAATAGGAGATCGTGATAAACAAACACGAGCCGCGCGCGCGATTGGAAACCCTTTACGGCATTCACACCGTAAAGGAGGCCATCGGCTCGCGCCCAATTGAATACGTCGTGGTGGCGGAAGGGCATCATGGACCGCGGGTGGAGGAGGTCATTCACCTTTGCCGGACGAGGGGGATCTCGCTTCGATTTGCGCCACGCCACGCGCTTGACCGCATGGCCGAAAATTCTCACCACCAGAACGTTGCCGCGGTCTGCTCCGCCAAGAATTATGACGACCTCGAGGCCCTCACGGAGGCCGCGGGGCCGCCCCTGCTGATCGCGCTCGACGAAGTTGAAGACCCCGCTAACCTGGGTGCCGTGTTGCGAACGGCCGTGGCCGCGGGGGCGCACGGCGCTATCATACCCGAGCGCCGGGCGGCTGGACTCTCCGCCACGGTCGCCCGCGCGGCCTCCGGGGCGCTCGAACATCTCAAAGTCGCGCGCGTTACGAACTTAACCCGCGCCTTGATCGAGCTGAAGAAGAAAAATATGTGGATTTATGGCTTCGAGGCCAACGCTCCTAAGTCTTATCTCGAGCTGGATTACGC
>JBOGJT010000290.1:0-2932 GCA_050745065.1 Terriglobia bacterium | reverse complement strand
GCACGGGGTAAATAAAAATCCGCCGGTGAGATTATCTGATCCGGCGGCGAGCAGCGAAGCGTAGTTGCCGGAAACCGTTTGCAGAGGGATGTAAATATTGGCCGCGGCCAGAGTGGTGGGCGCTGCGCTAGCAGGGGCCGTGACGGTGGGCGGCGGCACGTAAGTCCCGTGGACGATCACACGCTGTCCGACAGAAAAGTACGTCGAATCGGGGGTTAAATTCGTGTAGTTCACTCCGGGCGCTGAGAAATGGTATCCCGTCGACGAGGAGATGTTCACGATCAAGGGAGGAAGATCCAAATCGACCGGATTCCCCGTGGCGACGGCCGATTCCGTACTGGGTTCTTCATCCGTCACGGACATTGTGAACTGCGTCGCGCTGCCGTTGGCGTCCTTCGCCACCGACAAAATTGGACCAATGAAGGTGGAGAACTGCTGTTCAATATTTTCCTGGTCCTCAATCAGCACGGAATTCGCCACAAAATTCCCGTAAGCATCAACGTATCCATCGATCTCGACAAAGTTACCCGTGGTGAGTTGGTTTAAGGCGGGGACGCCGATGAGGGCGTTGGCGCTGGTCAAGTTGACGGTCAGGGACGGACCCGCCCCGGTCAGTGCGCCCGTTGTTTCCGTTCCCGGCAGGGTTTGAATGAGGAAGCTGCCGATGAAGCTCGAAGTGCCTGACGTGGTGGGCGTATTATTGACACTCAAGATGTAGCCGTGGACATCATCCATTTCCCCAAATCCCTGGGTCGCGGCGGCCGCAAGCGCCGTGCCGATCAACACGGGGGTTACCGTCGCGCTCAGCGAGCCGGAAGTCCCGCTCGTCGTGATTTGCCCCTGCGCGCTGAGCGGAATGGATTGGGCAAGGTCAAAATCAATGTTGAGCGCGCCCGCCGAACAGGGATTGACGGAATTAAGCGGACAGGAGGGAACCACAAGAGGAGGGTTGATGTTGAACGTCACCGTCTCCGAGCTGAGCGCAGGCGTGATAACGGAAATAGGAGGGTTCACCGACGGATCAAATACGGACATGGAGGACGCAATCAGAGTCATCGTTCCCTGTGTGTACGTTCCCGGCTGGATTGAGGTGATATCCAGGACGTTGGAGGTGCCGCTCAAAGCCGCGAAATCGAGCGGGACGGTTTGGTTGGCCGATATCACTTCCACCGCGCCGCCACCGCCTTGCGGTGTCAGTGTGAGCCCATTGACGATCGAACGAAACGACACCACGTTGCACAGCGGAATATCTCCAACCGTAATCACCAGGGGCGCCGGTCCGGAAGTGGATTCCGTCGACGAGCTGCCACAGCCAACGAGGAAAACAACGCAGAATCCCAGCGCAACGCCGAAGACCATTAAACGCTTGACCATCTATCTCCTCGATCTCTCTGCATGAGCCGTGGAGCGCACCATGCCGCATAGCGATCTCATCCCCACGAAGCCTGTTCCCGCAGCAGCGGGAAGCGAGAATCCACAACGTAACGCCCATGTTTTTATGGGCCGATAGCAGCCGGATCGGTTGCCCAAATCAGAATGGCGGCTCAGAATGGTGGCACAGGGGAGCAGACCTGGCGGAGGGAGAGGGATTCGAACCCCCGAGCCCCTTTCGGGGCTAACGGTTTTCAAGACCGCCGGTTTCAACCACTCACCCATCCCTCCTATAGATGCTGTCTTATCCCCCTCGAGCAAGCATATCATTGTAGCAGAAGAAACGCGGGTAGGGCAGCGCGGCCGGTGCCCGCAATCTAATCGAAGGTCATGCTGAGCGACACCCCGAAGGATGAAAATAGGGTGTAGGGGCGCTGCTTGCCGCGCCCAACGTCTTAAGGGCGCCGCACGCAGCGCCCCTACGCCAATTGGCTCACAACGCTCTCGAGATACTCCAGGCTCGCGGCCATGCTGCGCGACGGGGGCGTTGCCGTCTCGCCAAATTTCACATCTTGCTCAACCACGATCCATCCGGTATATCCATTCTGGAATAGCACCCGGAAGAAGGCGGGAAAGTCAACGCAGCCCTTGCCGATCTGAGAAAAGACGCCGGCTGCAACCGCGTCTCCAAAATTCAACTTCTTGCGATTGGCGTCCTTGAGCGCCGCCGGATTAATGTCCTTGATGTGGACGTATCTCAGCAAGTGTTTGAATTTCACCGCCGCTTCGACGGGGTCGCCCCCTCCGTAAAAACAGTGCCCGGTGTCAAGACACAAACCCATCCGGGTGGCGGCTGTAGCTTCAAAAAGCTGGTCCACCTCACGGGGGGTTTCGATGAAGGTGGCCACGTGAGGATGGAAAACCAAGTCAAGCCCGAAGTCCGCCGCCACGCGCTCCGCTTCGGCAACGACCCTGGCGGCGTTCCGCCACTGCTCAGCGTTCAATGACTCACTGCCGTCGGCGGGCACGCGCCCGGCCAACTGCTGCCGGCGCGGAGTCTGCGCGTCGGCGAGAACAATGTAGGGGGCTTTCAGCGCGGCAAGCAGGCGCCCCACCTTACGGATCTGGTCGACCGCGGCGCTCGCGGCCGATGGATCGCCCAACGGCACAGGGACAAAAGAGGAAAGCATGACGAGGCTTTTCTTCCGCAGGACGGGCTCGAGCACCGCGGCATCGGTCGGAAAGTAGCCATACGGTCCAAGCTCGGCGCCCGTGTACCCCCCGGCAGCCATCTCATCGAGAATCGTCTGATAGGGCTGGTCCCAAGCCGCATCCCGGAAGTCTCCTACACCCCAGCTCACTGGGGCGGATGCGAAGTTAAATCGCGTACGAAGTTCAGGCATAGAGTGTGTCCTTTTATTTTTTTGCAGGATGGTGCAACCCCCCAGAGTGTCATTCTGAGGAGTTCCCGTGTCGCTTTGCGACACCCGCAAAGCATGAAGATAGGGCGTAGGGGCGCTGCTTGCCGCGCCCTCACACCTTGGGCGCAGCAAGCAGCGCC
>JBOGJT010000289.1:0-4070 GCA_050745065.1 Terriglobia bacterium | reverse complement strand
GGCGCTGCTTGCTGCGCCCGCTGAGTTTGGGCGCGGCAAGCAGCGCCCCTACGAGTCTGGTCCTCGCTGGACACTGTAAAAGTCATGGGGAACAGAATGGAGTGCTGTGTCCCCCTCAGCAGGTAGCACGTAGCGCAGACCTGCGCCTTTCAGGTCTGCGGCCTTCATGTCCGGTGAATGATGTGTAGCGCAGAGTTTTGCTTTCGAAACTCTGCGCGACACGCATCGCGTCGTCATTCCCGCGAAAGCGGGAATCCCCACAATGGGCCCCCGCTTTCGCGGGGGCGACAGCCTGAAAACACCCACTCGAATTGGAGACATTCAGGGCTGCGATTTGGCGTGCGCCGCCCCACGCTTTGCCTGGTGATATCCTTCCTTGACCGCTTCCGCTTCCGTCATATACTTCCCGTTCTTTGTCTTACCGTACCAGCGATCACCCTTAACATGAAAAATCTTTGATTTCGGGTTGACCCAAACCATGCCGTTACTTGGCGCTTGCTGCGCGGTCTGCTTGCTGGTGCTGGTTTGTGTTGTCGTCGCCGCCTGGGCCTTCTTACTTTTTTTGCTGCTGGCGAAGGATGGCATCGCCGTCAGGCTCAGACATAGCCCGAGAATAGCCATCAAGCCCAAGAATTTGGTCGATCGGTTCCCCATGGTTTCAACCTCCGTTTGGATTTTTGCGAACAAGGTATGGCGGAGAGTTCCGCCGCGGTTGGGATTATCAGCCAGATTTCCGCGGATGTCCACTCCATGCTGCGGGTTACGCTGGGTTGCGTGCGCCTTGGGTGGCCGTTTGGGGGGCTGGAGCTCGCCGGAAGAAGCGGGCCAGCTTGTCAAAGAAAAGATACACCACGGGCGTGGTGTAGAGCGTGAGGGTCTGGCTCAGAATCAGGCCGCCAACAATCGTGATGCCCAGAGGACGGCGGAATTCGTATCCCATGCCGGACGACAGCGCGAGCGGCAGCGCGCCCAGCATCGCCGCAAGCGTAGTCATCATGATCGGGCGGAACCGGAGCAGGCACGCCTCGTGAATCGCTTCGAGGGGTGACTTGCCCTCCAACCGCTCCGCCGCCAGCGCAAAATCAATCATCATGATGGCATTTTTCTGCACGATGCCGATGAGGAGAATGATTCCAACCAACGCGATCACGCTCAACTCGGTGTGCAGCAGAAGCAGGGCAAGAATCGCCCCGACGCCCGCCGAGGGCAGGGTAGAGAGTATGGTGAACGGGTGGACGTAACTCTCGTAAAGAATGCCGAGGACAATATACACCGTCACGAGGGATGCCAGGATCAGCCAGCGCTCATTTGCCAGCGACGACTGAAAAGCCTGCGCCGTGCCCTGGAAGGCAGCGTGAAGGGACGACGGCATGCCGATTTGCCTTTGCGTGGCATCAATGGCATTCACCGCCTGCCCGAGCGAGACGCCCGGCGCCAGGTTGAAAGAAAGCGTGATGGCAGGGAATTGCCCTTGATGGTTCACGGCCAGGGTGGTGGTCGAGGGCGAGAAGTGAGCAAACGCGCTCAGCGGGACCTCCGTGCCGTTGCCAGAGCGCACAAAAATCGTCTTCAACGCGTCCGGGTTCTGCTGAAAGCGCGGGCCAACTTCCATGACCACGTGGTATTGGTTGATCGCAGTATAGATCGTCGAGACCTGGCGCTGGCCGAACGCGTCGTAGAGCGTGTTGTCGATGGTTTGCGGGCTGATGCCCAGGCGGCTGGCGGTATCGCGGTCAATCGTGAGCGAGGTTTCGAGTCCGTGGTTCTGCTGGTCTGTGGAGACGTCGCGCAGCTCCGGCAGAGTTTGCAGTTGCGCCTGCAGGCGTGGCGCCCAGTGGTTAAGCTCGCTGAGGTTCTGGTCTTCCAGCGTGTATTGATATTCCGCATTGGCGCGCCGTCCGCCTACGCTGATGTCCTGCTCGGCCTGCAGGTAAAGCGTGGCGCCCGCGACCACGGCGGACCGGCGCCGCAGCCGGGCGATGATCTGTTCCGCGGTCACATTCCGCTTGTTCCGCGGCTTTAGCGCGATGAACATGCGCCCCGTGTTGACGCTGCTTCCACCCGGTCCCCCGCCGCCGATGAAACTCTCGACGGCCTGGACCGCCGGATCGCTCATGACAATCTTGACGAACCGGTTTTGCTTCTGGGCCAGCGACTCAAACGAAACGTCCTGAGACGCCTGCACGATCCCCGCAATGCGGCCAATGTCCTGCTGCGGAAAGAAGCCCTTGGGGACGACGACGAACAAATAGACGTTGAGCGCCACCGTCAAGGCGGTGATGACCAGCACCAGGGCCTGATTATCCAATACCCACTGCAGGCTGACGCGATAGAGCGCCAGCATGCCTTCGAACCCCTGCTCCATGATGTGATAGAGCAGTCCGTGCCGCCGGCCTTGCTGCGGGCGGAGGAATTTGGCGCACATGGCCGGAGTGATCGTCAGGGAGATCAGGAGCGAAAGGCTCACGGCGATGGTCAGCGTAACCGCAAACTCGCGGAAAAGGCGGCCCACAATTCCCCCCATCATCAAAATGGGAAGGAAGACGGCGATCAGAGAGGTGCTCATGGAAAGCACGGTGAACCCGATCTCCCGCGCCCCGACGAGCGCGGCGTGGAACGTATCCATACCGCTTTCAAGATACCGGGTGATATTTTCAATCACCACAATCGCGTCGTCGACGACGAACCCGGTGGAAATGGTGAGCGCCATCAGCGAGAGGTTGTCGATGCTGTAGCCGAGCAGATACATCACGCCAAACGTGCCAATCAGTGATAGCGGCACGGCGATGCTGGGAATGAAAGTGGCCCACGCGTCCCGCAGAAAGGCGAAGACCACCAGGACCACCAGGATCACCGAAATCAGAAGAGTGATTTGAACGTCGCTGACGGAGGCGCGGATGGTCTGGGTGCGGTCGAGCGTCACCTCCATATCAATAGCGGGCGAGATAGAAGCCTTGAGTTGTGGCAGGATCGCCGAAACATTGTCCACGGTCTGGATGATGTTTGCCCCCGGCTGCCGCAAGAGCACTAGAAGGATGGCCGGTTTGCTGTTGGCCGACCCGCCCGTGTGAATGTCTTCCACCGAATCGGTGACGTTGGCCACGTCGCCAAGCCTCACCGGCGCGCCGTTGTGCACGCCCACGATGAGGGGCTTATACTGGGCCGCCTTGAAGAGCTGGTCGTTCGCCGCGAGAATATACGCGGTCTGAGGGCCCGCCAGGCTCCCTTTGGGTTTGAACACATTAATGGCCCCGAGCGCTGCCCGCAGTTGTTCAAGCCCGATGCCGTATTGGTCAAGAACCCTCGGGTTGGCGTCGATGCGAACGGCGGGCCGCGAGCTGCCGCCTACAAACACCTGCCCCACGCCTTCCACTTGCGAAATACGCTGGGCCAGAATTGAGTCAGCCGTGTCGTAAAGGGTGCTGAGCGGGAGGCTGTCTGAGGTGAGGGCCAGGATCATGATGGGCGAGTCAGCGGGGTTGATCTTGCGGTAGGTAGGGTTGCTCGGCAGGTTCGCCGGCAACTGGCTTCGAGCCGCGTTAATAGCAGCTTGCACGTCTCGCGCGGCGGCATCGATGTTGCGGCTGAGATCAAATTGCAACACGATCGACGTCGATCCCATCGAACTCGTGGAAGTCATTTCCGTAAGGCCGGAGATGTGGCCAAACTGCCGCTCGAGCGGCGTGGCAATGGCGGAGGCCATCGTTTCAGGGCTTGCTCCGGGCAGACCGGCGGAAACAGAAATGGTGGGGAAATCCACCTGCGGGATGGGCGCGACCGGCAGCAAGCGGTAGCCGGCAATGCCCCCGAGCAGCAGAGCGCACGCTAAAAGCGATGTGCCGACGGGCCGATGGATAAATGGGCCGGAGATATTCATGCCGTTGTTTGGATCCCGTTTGCGGATCGCGCACGCCGTCTAACAAGTTGCTGGAAAGCTGCGTAGGGGCGCTGCTTGCCGCGCCCCGCATTGGCGGGCGCAGCAAGCAGCGCCCCTACGCAGCTTTCCAGCAACTTGTTAGACGGCGTGCGCGATCCGCAAACGGGATCCAAACAACGGCATGAATATCTCC
>JBOGJT010000288.1:0-8708 GCA_050745065.1 Terriglobia bacterium | reverse complement strand
GGCGCTGCTTGCTGCGCCCTTTAGACGGTAGGCGCGGCAAGCAGCGCCCCTACACCCTATTTTCATCCTTCGGAGTGTCGCAAAGCGACATGACAGACTGAGCGGAGCGAAGAATCTGCTTTTCCCGCTTGATTTACGTGCAGATTCTTCGCTCCGCTCAGAATGACAGGCACTTACCTCTTTCGCACAATGGCAAGACGCTGCCTGAGTGAACAGTGTTACTTTTAATCGCCATTTTCTCGCAGTTATTAGTGCCATTTAGCTTTACCTGCCTAGTGCCTTTATGGGGCGTCTCCGGTGTACGGTGTCAGCCTCAGAGTGGAAATTACTTTCCACTTTGGCTAACGATTTCGCCACCGGAGGAGGCCTTCTATTTTGAGATAAACAATAACCATTGCCAAACTATAGTGAGCCAACCATATGTAGTATCAACAAGATATGGTTTCGGAAGGTTTTCGTGGACAATGGAATAAGAATTGCTGATTGTTATTAGACTTGTGCAACTCTTGGCCACGCCATGAACGGCATAGTGCGGGTTTTTTATTACGCCAGGGAGGGGAGAGCTGATTGCGGCTCTTTCATTGATTCTAACCAACGGTTCTGCTTCGGGCGGGGGGATTTTCCCCCTGCGAGGGATGGAACAAGCCCGGAACCAATACATTTTCGCTAAGTTTGGCGCTCCGCAAGCCGCCGGATTCTAGCGCACCTCAAGAGGAGGGTTCGTTATGGTAAAAGCGGCAAAACTGTCAATCAGTTTAGCTGTAGTTTGTTTTCTAGTCGCGCTTGGCTGTATTTCTGCGCAGGCCACTCCGGACCAGATCACGCTTACCGGCAGTAGCCAGAATGTAACTCTAGTTGGCGCTGCGGGCGGCATGCTGGATGTGACGCTCGGCGCTTGCGCGGGAACCGTCAACACGGTGTGCACGCTTTCTGGCACCGCGCTCGACACGAATAACACTGCTGTCCCTTACACGTTGACCGAGGATTACAACGGCACGGGCTCGAGCCCGGTCACCGCCGGTCCCAACAACGGAAGCGGCGTTTTCCCGATCGCAGCGGGCGGCGCGACATTCTGGTTGGCGTTCGACGCGCAAGGTCCGTACGCAGTCACCTATGCATCCTTGAACGACGGATCAGCCAATCCCCACTTCGAGGGGACATGGATGGATGGTACAACGTCCTTTCCCTTTGATCTCGAGTTGTCAACTATTTCTGGCGACTGCAACGCCGGGAATTGCACTGTTGACTACGCTGCGGGGAACGTTGGCACGACGATCTCAAACGCGGTTTCCACGGGCGAGTTTGTTGCTCCGGAGCCGGCTTCGCTCTGCCTCTTCGGGCTGGGCTTGCTCGGCTTGGCGTTTGTCTACCATCGCCGGATGAAGGTCACTGCTTAAAGCCCCGTCGGGGCATACTGGCAGCACCATAATCCGTTTGGAATTCAACGACTGCAGAGCCGTTCCAGGCTCTGCAGTCTTTTTTTTGTCGCTATGCGTGACGGCATAAGGCCGCACCATCCGATTCTGTAGCGGCGGCGTCTCCGCCGCCGGTTTTTCTCTTCTTTCGGCGGCAGTGACGCCGCCGCTACAACTGCCACTGCAGCATTAGAAACCCCAAATTGACACTCTCTCAAGCCGTCTGTTAACTTAAAGTAGGCCAAGTTTCATTGAGGGGTTTCTGCCCATAATCAAGCGGCTTCAGAACGGTCTGGCTCTGCTGGCGCTCGCCGTGGGCACGTGGGGATGCGCGGTCAGCCGGACCCGCCACATCGCTCCGTCCGCCCTTCCCGGCCCGCCTCAAGCAGCGTCCGAGTCGCAGCTTATCGCCAGGATTAACGCTCAAAGCGCGGCGGTCGAGAGTCTTGTGGCCACGGTGGATCTCGAGCCGTCTGCCGGCTCGGTCTATTCCGGCGTCATCAAGCAATACCATGACGTCAAGGGATTCCTCCTGGTCAGGAAGCCGGATTTCGTTCGCATGACCGGCCAAGCGCCCGTAGTCCGCACCGATATTTTTGACATGGCGTCCGATGGAAGGCAATTCAGCTTGTACATTCCCTCCGAGAACAAATACTACGTTGGCGCGACGGACCTGCCCGAGAAGCCGGGAAAAGCGCTGGAAAATCTGCGCCCGCAGCACATCCTCGACGCGCTGTTGCTCCGCTCGATCGACCCTGCGAAGGATAGCTATTTCGTCGAGGACGTTGACCGGAGCACGGAGCGCGACTACGTCATCGCTGTTCTCGGTCCCTATGCGGCGGGGCGCGTATCTCTGAAGCGCAAAATCTGGTTCAACCGCACTAATCTTGAAATCTCGCGAGTGCAGATTTACGGCGCGGACGGCGTCTGCATGGAGGATGTGCGATACTCTGATTACGGCGACTTCGGCGGCGTGAACTACCCTGCGCGCATCGCCATCCGGCGCCCGGTGGAAGACTATTCGCTTAGCATCACCCTGCTCAACGCTCGCTTCAACCAGCCGGTTCCACTCTCAAAATTCGTTCTGAAGAAACCTGCCAGCGCGCAGGTCATCAACCTGAGCGGCCGATCTCAACTGGCGCTGCCGGCCCAGGTGACCCAGCCATCTGCGGCGGGAGCGGCCCATGGTCAATAAGATGATCGTGGCGAACGTGCTTCATCGTCCGGTGCGGACGCTCGTCAGCGTACTGGCGGTGGCGATTGAAGTGGTCATGGTACTGCTGGTGGTGAGCTTGACCACGGGCATGCTGAACGAAGCCGCGAAGCGCGTTGAGGGGGTGGGCGCGGACATTATGGTGCAGCCGCCCAACTCGTCGTTTCTTCTTGGCGTGACCACCGCTCCTATGCCCATCAAGATCGGGGACAGGATCAAAGAACTCGACCACGTTCAGTACGTGGCGCCGGTGCTTCTATGGTTCGACACGGATATCAGCACGGGGCTCAACGTCGTTTACGGGATCGACATGAAGACGTTTGACGAAGTGAGCGGAGGATTCATTTATTATTCCGGCGGACCGCTCCAACACCCTTATGACATCTTGGTGGACGACTGGTACGCGCGGTCTCACCATCTGAAGGTGGGAGACACGTTGAAGCTGCTGAATCACGCGTTCACCGTCGCGGGAATCGTCGAACACGGCAAAGGCTCACGCCTGTTTATCCCCATCACCACGGCGCAGGAAATGCTAGGCGCAGTCGACCGCGCCTCCATCTTTTTTGTGAAATGCACCGGGCCCGGCTACACGAAGGCGGTGCTCAAGTCGATCGACAAGCTGCTGGTAGGATACAAGGTGCTTTCCATCAAAGAGTACATGTCAATGATGACGTCGAACAACATCCCGGAGCTGGGCGCGTTTGTGAACGTCATGATTGCGATCGCGGTGGGGATCGGATTCCTGGTGATTTTCCTGTCGATGTACACCACGATCACCGAGCGCACGCGCGAAATTGGAATTCTTAAATCGCTCGGTGCTTCAAAGGTTTACATCATCAACCTGATCCTCAAAGAAGCGGGAACACTGTCTATCGCCGGAATCATTGTGGGCTTGATCGGCGTGGTGGTGCTCGAGAGGTTCATCAGCATGTCCATGCCCACGGTTGCGCTTGAGCCGCTGCACGCGGCGTGGGTCGCGCGCGCGGCATGCCTTGCGATTGGCGGCGCGCTCGTGGGGGCGCTCTATCCCGCCCTGCGGGCGTCCAGGCTGGACCCGGTGGATGCGCTGGGATACGAATGAAGACGGTCTTGGTCCGTCGTCAATCGTCAGTAACCGTTGGCCGATTACTTGTGCGCGGCTGAGGCGAATTTTGGAACGGGCGTTCTCTCCTGAAAATGGGGAAAGGCAACTTTGAAAACAGATGGCTTACGACGTTCACCGTAGGGGCGCTGCTGACGGGAAGCACTGCTTCCCCTGCGCCCTTTGGACGGTGGGCGCAGCAAGCAGCGCCCCTACACCTTATTTTTATCCTTCGCGGCGTCGCGAAGCGACATGACACACTGAGCGAAGCGAAGAATCTGCCGTTCCATTTTTCTGCGAGCAGGTCCTTCGCGGAGTTTACCCTGAGCGGGAAATGCTGAGATTCTTCGCTGCACTCAGAATGACGGCTGCGAAGGGCTCAGCATGACATTTCATTTGGTTGCGGCCGCAAGGCCCTGCCGCGCCGTGCGGCGCCATCACCAGAGAGTTTGTATTTGTGGAACCGATCATTATCACGCAGGACCTCAAAAAGATTTATCGCACGGGCAGGGTGGAAACGCCCGCGCTGCGCGGGGTATCGCTGCAGGTTCAGGAGGCGGAGTTTGTGGCCATCGTGGGGCCGTCCGGGTGCGGCAAGTCCACGCTGCTGCACCTGCTCGGCGGACTGGTAACACCCACGAGCGGCAAGATTTTAGTGGACGGCAACGACTACAGCAACTTGAGCGATGCCGAACGCACGCGGTTTCGCCGCCACAAGATTGGCTTCGTCTTCCAGCGTTTCAATCTGCTGCCCACGCTGACGGCGCGCGAAAACATCAATCTGGCGCAGACCATTCAGGGCAACGGCTTCAACCCCCACCGCTTTCAGATGGTCGTGGACATGCTCGGCATCGCGGCGCGGCTCAACAACCGGCCATACGCCCTTTCTGGGGGGGAGCAGCAGCGCGTGGCGATTGCGCGAGCGGTGATTTGCGAGCCGCAGATTCTGCTTGCCGATGAGCCCACCGGCAACCTTGACACCGAAAGCTCCCAGACCGTGCTCAGCATGCTGCGCACACTGAATCGCACGCTGCGCCAGACCATCCTGATGATCACTCACAACCTGGAGGCAGCAGCGGCCTCAGACCGCATCATCCATATGCGCGACGGGCAGATCATCGAGGATTGATTCTTGCGGCGTTTGCGGGTATTTTCTTAAGGCAGCGTTATGGCGCAAAGCACTGAGTTTCGCGGCCCGTCTGCCTCCCCGCCGCTGGCGCACGCCCACGAAGGCGCGCCGCGCCGCGCCTTGGGCGCCGTTGGGCGGTTTTTCGTCCGCTCGATTTTCTGGACCTACCAGCGCGGCTCATGGCAATACGACGTGATTTGCGCGGTGATTCTGGCTTTTATTTTTCTGACGCCCGCATCCTGGTTTCACGACCGGCCCACTCTCGGCCTGACGCACCTTCGCCGGACGCAAGGAATCATCGAGGTGGGCCACGCCAAAGACGGCTGGCACTACGTGGTGGATGCCCGCCTGGTGGATTCGCTGGCGCCCCTCGCCCCCGCCGCCGCCATCCGCGAAATCCTCGATCAGCGCACCCGCAAGCCCGTATCGATCAAATCAGTGGTGGCGATGCGGGGCGAGGATAACGTCGTTCTCGGGTATACGGTGGTTTTGACGCGTTGACGCCCCACACGTTCCTGCGCTCCTCCAGCAAACCTTGTAACGTTCTGCCGCCCCCTTTCGTAAAACAAACAGGGAAGATTTCGTTCCGGCATCACATCAAGGGCGGATCGTTGCCACTCTGCAGCAAGGGCGTTACACTAATTGCGGCTCGAGGAAGGAATACGCATTTGAGAATCTACTCATCTCAATTCCGCGGGGTTCTGGCGGCGCTGCTGCTGTGTTTTATTCCGGCGATCCTCCGCGGAGCGCCCGCTGCGGGCAGCCGGGGCCAAACGAGCGGATCCGATCAGGTGCTCTCCCATATGGATGAGGCCGCCCGACAGTTGAAAACTGTTTCCGCGCGCCTCACATATACTACCGTGACCGTGCTGGTGAACGACCATTCCACGCAGACTGGACAGCTTTTTTTTCGAAAAGGGAAGCGGCTCGAGGTCTTAGTACGCTTCCTCAAGCCTGACCTGAAGGTGATCCTCTTCAAGCACAACCGCGCGGAGATTTATTACCCCAAGATCAACCAGCTCCAGGAATATAATCTGGAGAAGCACTCCGCGATGTTGCAGCAGTTTCTATTGCTCGGGTTCGGAACACCCATTTCCGATCTCCAAGGCTCTTACCGCGTCAAACCCCTGGGCGAGAAGCGTTTGGGAGATGAGACCACCCAACTGGTGGAGCTGACGCCGCTTGAGAAGTCCGTGGCGGCACAATTGACCCGCGTGGATTTGTGGGTGAGTGAAACGTCATGGCTTCCGGTGCAGCAGGAATTTTTCGAGCCCAGCGGCGACTACCTCATCGCCAGTTATAACAGCGTTCACGTTAACAGTCACCTTCGGGCGTCCGTGTTCAAGATACACACCCCCTCTGGCGTTCAGCGGGTAAAAATGAATTAATGGCGCGGGTTGCAACCAACGTAACGCCCTCCGTGGCGTCTGTGGCTTTCAGGCTTTACCACGGAGAACACAGCGCGGCGAAGCCGCAATCGAAAAACAGTCCCGTCGGGAACTCCATAACTTGGGTGGGCTGCACGTCGTTGCATCTTGTGCTCCGTGGTCTCCGTGGTGAAGATCTCTACCACAGAGCGCACAGAGTACCGCTTTGCCCTCTCTTAGGGTTATCTGCGCGCCGGGGCCACAGAAAGAGCTTACCAAAAAACAAGGACATACCAACTGGCGACGCAGACCTGCATCGCATCCAGACTTGCGGGTTTTCGCTTGGTTTTCCTAGCCGTGCTGCTGGCCTGAACGGCGCAGTTCCGCACACCCCACTCGTCACGAGTCAATTGCCACTCGTCAGCCGCTTTTCCCCATTCAAAGCGATGCGGTTGCACGTTCCGCGCGAACAGCGCTAACCTGCGGTGAGGTGCGCGAACCTTCTCCGGCAGGATGGAAGGCGCGCCCGGACGTTATCTAACACTCACAAATGAACCGGACTGTGGCGCGGCGCAAAATTCGCAGGGTGATACTCCGGCTTCGAGAACTGCGGATGATCGCCTGGGGGCTTCTGGACAGCCGCCATCCGATTGACGTGCACCTGATCCCGATCCGCCGGTGCAATCTTGCCTGCACCTACTGCAACGAGTACGACGATTTTTCGAAGCCGGTGCCGCTGGCGGAACTGAAGAACCGCGTCGATCATCTGGCCAGGCTCGGCGCCACGGTCATCACCATCAGCGGCGGAGAACCGCTGCTGCATCCCGAGTTGGATCAAGTCATTCGCCATATCCGCCGCCGGGGGATCATCGCCGGTCTCATCACCAACGGTTACCTGCTGGTGGCCGCGCGCATCCGGGAGTTGAACCGCGCGGGACTCGATCATCTGCAAATCAGTATTGATAACGTCAATCCTGATGACGCCTCCAAGAAAAGCTTGAAAGTGTTGGATCAGAAGCTCCGGCTGCTGGCCGAGCACGCCGAATTCGCCATCAATATCAACTCGGTGCTCGGCAGCGCCATCAAGAATCCGGAGGACGCCATAACTGTGGCCCGGCGCGCCAGGGAGCTCGGCTTTTCGACCACGGTTGGAATCATCCACGACCACTCGGGACAATTGGTGCCGTTGAGCGTGCGGCAGCAGGAAATCTTTGACGAGGTGCGCGCCATGGGCAGGCGCTCCTACTCGCGGCTTTACGATATGTTTCAGAGCAACATCGCTCGCGGGAAAACCAACCGCTGGCGCTGCCGTGCGGGAAGCCGCTACCTGTACGTTTGCGAAGACGGGCTGGTCCACTACTGCTCGCAACAGCGCGGCTATCCCGCTGTTCCGCTGGCCAGGTATACGCGCGAGCATATGCGTCACGAGTATTTCACCGAAAAGCCCTGCGCGCCGCACTGCACGGTTTCCTGCGTGCAGGCGGTCTGCCTCCTGGATAACTGGCGCGATCCCCAGACGCACCAGGCTTTTGGCGCCCGTCCGCTGGTTGATATTGAATCCGCAACCCTCACCGGAAAGAATTAAAACAACAACCCTGCAGGCATGCTGGCATGAACGGATGCTTCACGCTGGGGAGGCTTCGCGCCTTCGCGGGGAGATGCTCGATCTCCTGGATGCAAGATGAACGCGGCGTTTCCCGACCCCCCGGCGTTTCGTAATACAATACGAACTCATGCCCACGGAAAGAGTCCGAACCCGAGTAGCCCCGTCACCCACCGGCGATCCGCACGTCGGCACGGCCTACATTGCCCTGTTCAATTACTGTTTTGCCAGAAAACACGGCGGAGAATTCATCCTGCGCATTGAGGACACGGATACGGCCAGAAGCAGCGCCCAATCGGAAGCCGCCATCTTGAGCTGCCTGCAATGGTTGGGACTCGCCTGGGATGAAGGTCCGGGGATTGGCGGCCCGCATGGCCCTTACCGGCAAAGCGAGCGCGGTGAAATCTACCGCCAGCATGCGGACCAGCTACTGCGCGAGGGACACGCTTTCCGCTGCTTTTGCACGCCGGAACGCCTCGCGCAAATGCGCGACGCACAAAGGGCCGCGGGCCAACGCCCCGGATACGACGGTCTCTGCCTTCGTCTGCCGCCCGATGAAGCGGAGGCGCGGCTTGCCGCTGGCGAGCCGTTTGTGATCCGCATGAAGGTGCCGCCCCAAGGATCGTGCGTGATCAACGATCTGCTGCGGGGCGATATTGTCATCGGATGGGACACCGTGGACATGCAGGTTTTGTTGAAAGCTGACGGCATGCCCACCTACCACCTGGCCAACGTTGTCGACGACCACTTGATGAAGATTTCCCACATCCTTCGCGGCGAAGAATGGATCAACTCGGCTCCGAAGCACAAGCTGCTCTACGAATATTTCGGCTGGGAAATGCCCGCGTTGTGCCACCTGCCGCTGCTGCGCAATCCCGATAAGAGCAAGCTCAGCAAGCG
>JBOGJT010000287.1:0-10473 GCA_050745065.1 Terriglobia bacterium | reverse complement strand
CCCGCGTTGTGCTGGCCCCGTCATTTCTCAGCTTGCTTCGCAGGCAAGCGCGCTGGCACGCGGTAGGAATGCCAGAGCCAAGCATAACCGGCAGGAATCAGCATTGGTCGGTTGGCGGATAGTTTCTCTGCGTTCTCTTGCGGCCTGCCCAGCCACGGCGGATACAAACCCGTAAGTAGCAGCGCCACGACTCCAAACAGGAAGCACGCGAACAAATAACGTTTCTGCACCGTGTCATCCGGCGAGAGCGAACGGACATATTGGACGTATTGCTGATATTGTTCTTGCTCCGACCCTACAACCTTGGCCAAGGCGGGTGGGGGCGCCTCGTAAGACTTGGACCATGCATTGAAATTTCGTGGAACGCTGGCCTTCACGCCCGCCCCTGTAAACCCGATCACGACTGCCAGCGCGAGCGCGACAAGCACGATCATGACCCATTCAAGGATCAAACGGCCAATGTCAACCCTTACCGGCACAATTCCTGCCTGCATATTTCCCCCAAGGGCACGAAGAGGCGCTCAATGTTGATCGAACTCGTCAAGCACCTTTGCTCACGCGGATTAGCTCCTCAGTGCTCACTTTCTGAAGCTCCACTACGCGCAAATTCTGAAAGCTCCTCAACGGTGTCCCTCTGGCGTCGATTCATCTCCTCGACCACCTGGCCAATCTCATACAACTGAATTGAAACACGCTCAAGTCCCCATATCCCATAGCCCAGCGCCAAAAGCCCCAAGACGCCTATTATCTCCATTTCATCCTCCCTCGCGGCGACGATAACAGCCCACCCTGTGAGCACCCCTCATAGCGTTCTCATCGACATTCCAGCTAACGGGCATGAGCCGCCGCGCCGTTGTCAAACATGCGCTCGCACGCATCGTTCCACCCGCGAGGCTCCCCGACACCGGGCCAGCCGCTCAAAAAGGTACTGAGTCGCCTACCCTACTGCCTGAGAACGCCGCAAGCTGCCCTGAGTGTCTAACCCCATCTCGCAGTAAGCGGCTCAATGCACTGACCCCACCACGGCCTACGATGCCCTGCAATCGCGTTTGCTGCCAATCCTGAGCATCGGAAGCACGCGGGAATATTCAGGCAGGGTACGCAACGGTAACGCGCGTCTGTTTACTTTGAATGGACTGTAGCGGATATTGTAGCGGGTACCGGTTTAGATGACTTGGTTTCGGCTTGCATCAAAGCCGCGTAAATCCAAGTAATCTCAAGAGGTACAAACCGGGCCAAACCCTATTGATCGGATTAAGAGTCAGTTGCTCTACCAATTGAGCTAACGGCCCGAGAATGGTCTAAGCGGATTTTAGCATGGATTGCGGCGCCGCGTGCAGCCCTCGCCGCCGCAGCCAGGAATCAGCCCTGCGTGGCGCTTGCGCGCGTATCGACAATTGCCACTCGCCGGAGGATCACGGGTTTGAGGGGGCGGTCACGCACGTCGCGGGGTGTATTGCAGATGGCGTCCGCGACATCTTGCCCTTCGGCGACCTCACCAAAGATGCTGTGCTTTCGATCGAGCCACGGCGTGGCTTCAACAGTGATGAAAAATTGCGCGCCATTAGTGTGTGGGCCGGCGTTAGCCATGGCCAATAGGCCGGGCCGGTTGAAGGTGATGCCGGGCGCGAACTCGTCCTCGAACGTAAAACCCACGCCGCCCGTGCCGTTCCCCATGTAGTCGCCACCTTGGATCATAAACTTCGGAATGACGCGGTGGAAGGTGAGGCCGTTGTAGTACGGCCGGTCTTCCCACTGTTTCTCCGCCGCGTTGTGCCACTTCTTCGCCCCCTGCGCGAGCTCGACAAAATTCTTGACAGTGACGGGAGCCTTCTCCGGAAATAACCGGCAGACGATTCGCCCCAACGTGGTTTCGAAGACGGCGTAGAGGCCCGGCGGTTGATCGAGCTTAACTGGCGGCGCGGCTGCGTCTTCGCCGGCATGTGGATGGCCGGCGTTTTCCGCCTCCGGGGATGGCTTCTGCCCTTCACGGCGCTTGTGCGCTTCGCGGCTAAACAAGGCGGCGCCGCTCAAACACGCGGCCGCCAGGAACAACTCTTCAATCCGGGTCGTAATCATACGTTGTTTCCCTTCACGCTTCTATTTTGCGACAGACGCCGCGCGCCAGGCAACCGGGCGGGATTCGAAATTTCAAATTTGGACCTGAAATTTGAGATTTCTGAGTCGAGAAGTGACGCCACCGGATGTCAATCGTAGTATTCAAGACCGAGGTGCGTAATCATCTCTTCTCCCCGCAAATAGCGCAGCGTGTTCTTCATTTTGCTCAGCACGGTTGCGCAACGGCCTTGTTCACTCGCGTCAGGCCTCGCGGATGGCCATTCTCAGAACTTGTGCCAGATGCAGCGCGCGGCGTCCGGTGCATTGAAATATTTGTTCGCGGCAACTGAAGCCGTCCGCAATAATGAGCGTCGCTTCCGGACTATTTCTCACCGCCGGCAGGAGAACAAGTTCGCCCACTTTGACCGAGACTTCATAGTGATCCTTCTCATAGCCGAAACCACCCGCCATTCCGCAGCACCCTGAATCGAGCAGGGAAAAATCCAAACCGAGACCGCGAAGCAGTTCCAAATCGCTCTCCATTCCAATCACGGCTTTTTGATGGCAGTGGCCGTGCACTAGCGCCTTGCGCGTGAGCGGCGGCGGATGGTAGCCGCGCTGCGCCAGGAATTCACCGAGCAGAAAACTTCCGCTCGCAAGTTGGTCAGCATTCCTGCTACCGGGAAAGAGGTTGCGCAGCTCGTCGCGGAACACCGAGACGCAACCCGGCTCCAGGCCGACAATGGGCACGCCTGCTTCGATGTGGGGTCGAAGCCCGTTCAGTACGCCCTTCAACTTACGGTGCGCGAGTGCGAGCATTCCGTAATCGTAAAGCGGGCGGCCGCAGCAGAGCGGCTGCATCGGAACGATCACGCGGAACCCTGCGGCCTCAAGCACGTCGACCGCCGCTTTAAGCACTTCCGGCGAAAAGTAATTGTTGAACGTATCGGCCCACAGGACGACCGGCGGCGCATCCGCGTGCAGCGGTCTCTGTTTGCGGAACCAGGCCTTGAACGTTTGCGGCGCGAGGGGCGGAATCGTGCGTTGAGGGGCAATTCCGGCCGCCCTCTTGATCGCGCGGCTGAGTAGCTGAGGTTGGGTTACAAGATTGGCAAGCCGCGGGGCGTGCGATCCCAGGCGCGCCCAACGGAAAATCATACCGAATGCGTAGGCGGGAAGCGGACGCAATCGGCCGCGGTAGAAGTGAGAAAGGAACTCTGCCTTGTAGGAAGCCATGTCGACGCTCACGGGGCACTCGGCCTTGCAGGCCTTGCACGCCAGGCAGAGATCGAGCGCGCGGCGGACGTGGGGATCGCGCCATTTGCCGCCGATCACTTCACCGCGCAACATCTCCGAAAGCAGGCGGGCCCGCCCGCGCGTCGAATGCTCTTCTTCGCGCGTGACGCGGTAGCTCGGGCACATGGTTTCCCCATCTTCGCGGCGGCACTTCCCGATGCCAATGCAGCGGGCGGAGGCGCGCTCGAAGCTGCCGTGATCGTCGGGAAAGGCGAAGCGCGTCTTCGGCTGCCAGGGCTGATAAGAGAGGCCAGTGCGCAAGTTTTCATCCAGCCGGTAGGGGTCCACGAGTTTGCCGGGGTTCATTTTTCCTTGCGGGTCCCAGATCGCTTTGAACTCGCGGAACGCGCCCACCAGTTTTTCGCCAAACATTCTTGGATACAATTCAGCGCGAGCCTGGCCGTCGCCGTGCTCACCGGAAAGCGATCCGCCAAAACGCACCACGAGGTCCGCGGCTTCCTCCATAAAGGCGCGGAATTTGCGGATGCCCTCGGGCGCGCGGAAATCGAAGTCAATGCGTACGTGGATGCAGCCCTGTCCGAAGTGCCCGTAGGGCAGGCCGTGATACTGATGCGCGGCCAACAAGCGGTCAAAGGCGCGAAGGTATTCGCCCAGCCGCTCCGGTGGAACGGCAGCGTCCTCCCAGCCTCCCCAGAATTCCTTGCCGTTTTCGTCGAGCGAGCCGGCGGCGAGAGCGGCCTCGCGGATCTCCCAGATACCCTGGGCACGCCGCGGTTCTTCAAACAGCTTCATGGAGGGCGGAAGGGGCTGGCGCGCGAGGGCTTCCATCATGGATGCCGCGAGATGCCGCGCTCCCTCAACCGAGGATGCGCCGAACTCGGCGAGCAGCACGCCGTCTCCCTCGGGCAGGCGCGCAATTTTTTCGCGCAGCCCCGGTTTGCGCTCGAGCGGAGCGAGCATAGACCGGCCCACACCCTCGAGCGCGATCGGTTTGTGGCTCAAAATGAGCTCAACCGAATCCGCGGCGGTGGGCAAATCGCGGAAACCCAGAACCGCAAGCACGCGGCAGGCGGGACTCGCCACCAGGCGGACCTTGGCTTCGAGCACGGTGACGCAAGTACCTTCGGTGCCGACGAGCGCCCGCGCCACATGGAAGCCGCTTTCGGGGAGAAGCTGGTCAAGGTTATAGCCCGAGACGCGCCGCGGAATCCTGGGAAAGCGGGTGCGAACGTCGTCCGCATAATGGTCACGAAGGGCGAGCAGCCGGGCATAGATTTCGCCGCGCGGGCCGCCCTCGCGAATGATCCGGTCCAGCTCTTCCCCTGAGGTCTCACCCACGCGCAAGCGCAGTCCGTCGTAGGTAATAATCTCAAGCTCCTCGACGTTATCCACCGTGTTTCCGCCCATTAGCGAATGCGCCCCGCACGAATTGTTGCCGATCATGCCGCCCAGAGTGCAGCGGCTGTGGGTGGCGGGATCGGGCGCGAACGTCAGCCCGTGGGGCGCGACGGCGTCGCGCAGACGATCGAGCACAACGCCTGGCTGCACGCGCGCGGTTCTTTGCACGGGATCGATTTCGAGGACGTTGCAGAGGAACTTTGAAGTGTCCAGGACGACGGCCACATTGCAAGCCTGCCCGGCGAGGCTCGTGCCGGCGCCGCGAGGAAGCAGCGGCGCGCCGAACTCTCGGCAGACCTCGGCGGCGAGTAGAATGTCTTCGACGTCGCGCGGTATCACCACGCCTATCGGCGGCTGGCGGTAATTCGAGCTATCCACCGCATAGATCGCGCGGGCGCTCGCGTCAAAGCGCACTTCACCCTGGATCGCTTGCCGCAGTTTTTGTTCAAGTGGTTCCATTTTGATTGAGGTGGATTCAGCGGCGGTTTGGGGACGCCGGCCCCGCATGCAAACCAATGTCATCCTGAGCGAAGCGAAGGATCTGCTTCTGCGGGACGACCCCTTGGAAAAGCAGATTCTTCGCTGCGCTCAGAATGACAGGCCCGGAGAATCCACATTGGGATATCCGGTGCGTTCACACCCACTATGTCCACAAGAGGATCACTTCAGCTCCGCGCGCCGCACCCAAAGCTTTTGCGGCTGAGGCGCGATTCTGGCCTATTTCGATGAAACCCGAGCTGCCGGCAATCGCAAACACCTCGGCGGGCTGACCCATCGAATACGAAGTGTAGAGCCGTGCGACTTCCTGCTTGTTGATCGTGATGTGGAAGGGTGGCGGCTCCGGGGCGAAAAGCCGCGGCGCGTCAGACGGACCGATATTGGTGATGAGATTACCAAACTGGTCCGCCTTGATCACCACGCCCCGCACTCCGCCGTTCTCCAGGCGTTCCGGTCTGGGCGAAGTGAACTTCACATAGTCGGTAACCGCGGCGCCAAACTTTTCCGGCCGAACCCCTTTGCTCAGCCATGCCGCCACCGGCGCAAACACGTCGCGGCCGTGGAACGTATGGCTGACCGGCTTCAGGAAATATTGTTCCGCCGTAACGTGCCACGCCTCCACGCTCTTTTCGCGCTCGTAAACCAGAGAGAGAAGGCCGTTGTCCGGCGCCACGAACGTATGACCGCCCGTCCGCACCACGATGGGCCGGCGCGCGGAACCGACGCCCGGATCGACGATGGCGAGATGGATGGCGCCGTCCGGAAAGTAAGGATAGGCCAAGGCGAGGGTGAGAGCGCCGTCGAAGATGTCGTGCGGCGTCACGTGGTGGCTGATGTCCACGAACTGGATCAGAGGGTTGATGGCTAACATCACACCCTTCATCGTTCCCACGAAATGGTCGGAGAGGCTAAAATCGGTGGTGAGCGTTATCAGGGGTTGTCGCTCCAATGCAGCCCTCCTTCAAGGAATGCATTAGCGATTGTAAACGAATTTCGCGCGGTGGGTCACGCCGTGAGACCACCTATGGTGCCGGATGGGAGCGCGGCCCGAGTCACGCGCGCTAACCTTTGCCGCGATTCGGGGTCTAACTCTATTCGGGAACATTTCCCCATCGTGGTTCGTAAATCGGGCAGGGGCCACGGACGGTTTGCGCGCCGCGGGCGGTCGCGCACGTATTTTCGGTGTTAGAGGGTGGGACTTTATCCCGACCCGCTGAAGCATGACGCCCGCTTCGTGAATCATCAGGATTAAGGAGGATCATCGTGACCACATCCAGGATACTTCGTTTACTACGGCCGCTGCTGTTGGCGGCGGTTATTTCGTCTCTGGCTGCCGTGGGTCTAAGCGCGGCCGGGTTTGACGCGGCCGGCCAGGGTTCGTTTGACCGGACTTTGGCGGTGACGGGCCCTGTTGAGCTTGAAGTGTCAACCGGCTCCGGGAATGTGACGGTCACGTCGGGCAGCTCGCGCGCCGTGCACGTTCGCGGGGTCATCAAGGCAAACATCCACTCGTTCTTCGGAGGCTCTGGGAACGTGGAAGCGGCGGTGCGGCAGCTCGAATCGAATCCGCCCATTCTTCAAGACGGCAACTTCATCCGCATCGGCCGGATTAACGATCCCGAGCTGCGGCGGCACGTCTCGATCGACTACGTCATCGAAACTCCCTCCGGCACTCAGTTAAATGCCGCGTCGGGCTCCGGGGATGTCTCCGTGAGCGGCGTCCAGGGGCCGGTAAAAGCCGTGACCGGCTCGGGCAACTTGAAGATCGCGGACATCCAGGACGAATTGACGGCAACCACAGGATCGGGAGATATCCGCGCGGAGTCGATTAAGGGGGAAGTTCACCTCCGCACCGGAAGCGGCACGGTGCGAGCGATCGGGGTGGGCGGCGCATTTTATGTGAGCACAGGAAGCGGCGACGTGACGGTGCAGGATAACAATGGCGGCAGCGGGAGGGTGAGCACAGGCTCCGGTAATGTGCGCCTCACCGGTGTGAACGGTTCTTTGCGCGTCGGCGCCGGAAGCGGCGACATCACCGCCCAGGGACGCGCGGCGGGGGACTGGAGTCTCCATTCGGGTTCCGGGGGGGTCGTCGTCAGGCTGCCGCAAGACGCAAACTTCGATATCGATGCCCACGCTGACTCCGGCCGAATCATTACGCACCGCTCGGTCGCCGTCCAGGGGACCATGCACAAGGGCACTCTCGTGGGCGTTGTCGGTAAGGGCGGGCCGCAGCTTCAGTTGCGTACGGGCTCGGGCGACATCCAGATTGACTGATACCGAATACGAAAGGCGTCACGCGGCGATGACAAGGCGCACGGCTTCGCCAAGCAAACGATAAAGTTCGTCCCAGCCTGGATTATTCATGAATGGTTAGGAGGGCGGGATTTTAACCCCGGCTAGACAACGAAATCTAAGGCGCCTTTTAACGGCACGGCCGAATCTTAAAAACCGGCCGTGCCCCCCCCGCTGTCGAACTGAACTTCATGAATAATCCGGGCTAGCGTTTCTTTGCGCCTTGACCTATTCGCCTGAGGTTTCGTATTTTTCACGGCTTTAATGAGGATTACATATTAGTGACACCGAATGTTGTAGCGGCGGCCTCTGGCCGCCGGTTTTTCGGCGCTCAGAGAGCGCTGCCACCGCGAAAGCTACCGCGATAGTGTGTAATACTCAGCGGAAGGCGTATGGCAAATCCTGCCTGCCGCCGAACCGGGCCCTCCTGAATCCGCCAGACGCACCGCACAACCCTTCATTCCGCTTCCGGACTTAACCTCTTCTGGCGCTACGCGTCGAGTACATGGTATAAAATGAAATACTACGTTGAAGTTTGGTGGCCGGTGTTCTGCATCTAATAGTAATGATGGCGAACGGAGAAGCTGCGACCGGAAGACGAGCTCACTTTTTTGACGGCCGCTATTGGCTGCGGGACTTGATCCTCTCGCTCCTTCTGGCGTTTATCGTGATTGTGTTCTTCTACCAGCCGGTGCAGGTGGAGGGCACGAGCATGATGCCGGAGATTTACAATCACGAGCGAATTTTCATCAATAAATTTTTATACCGGCTCGAGCCCATCCACCGGTTTGATATCATTGTGTTTCATTATCCCCTTGACCCATCCAAGTCCTACATCAAGCGGGTGGTGGGACTGCCCGGCGAGTGGGTGAGCATCCGCAACGGACGGGTTTACATCGACGGCAGGAAGCTCAGAGAATCGTTCCTTCCTTCCAGTTATCTTGACCATGATAATTATCCCCGCACGTATATTCCGCCGGACCACTATTTTGTACTGGGCGATCATCGGGACGACTCGAACGACAGCCGCGAGTGGGGCTCCGTCGATCGGAGGTTTATTTACGGCAAGGCGGTGTTTGTCTATTGGCCCTTCAGCCAGATCGGGACGCTGAACTAGCGCGCCGGCGATACAGTTTGAAACCTTTGTCCGAAAAGTTGCTCCTGTGATTCCTTTCCTATACGGAGCCGTATAAGTCAGCGGCGGGCATTAGCTCTAGCGGCCGTTGTAACGGCGGCCTCTGGCCGCCGGTTCCGAGTAAAGACCGGCGGCCAGAGACCGCCCCTGCAGAGGGGGAAAGGCACTTCGACCACCCCGAAACCTTACTGATCAGGGCGCGGAATCGCGATGTTTATGTTCGTGCGTTGCGGGTGAAGCGGGCAACCCTTCCAACTGGAAACAGAGAAAACTATGGAGGCGATCCTCGCCTTAGAAGACGGCGCGATCTACCACGGGCGCGGACACGGCGCGCGTCAAGAACGCTTTGGCGAAGTCGTTTTCAATACCTCCCTTTCGGGCTACCAGGAAATCCTCACGGACCCTTCCTACGCCGGCCAGATAGTGATCCTGACGTATCCGCACATCGGAAACTACGGCACGAACCCGCTGGATAGTGAATCGGTGCGCCCCTTCGCCGAGGGGCTGGTGGTGCGTGAATTGAGCGAGGTGGCGAGCAACTGGCGCTCCGCGGAGGATGCGTCCGAATTTCTGGCGAAGTTTGGCGTGCCGGCCATTTCCGGGATTGACACGCGCTCTCTGGTGCGGCGGCTGCGCCAGCGCGGCGCCATGCGCGGAGTGATTTCTTCAGTTGATCTCGATCCAGCGCGCCTGGTCGCCAAGGCAAAGGCTTCTCCCGGCATGGTAGGCCTGGACCTCGCGAGCCGCGTCACGACAGCGTTTCGATATCCATGGAATGAACCCTCCAAGGATCTCGTGACCGCTGCAAAAAAGCTTGACCCGCCGCGCTTTCACGTGGCCGCTTTTGATTACGGCATCAAGCACAATATCCTCCGCCGCCTGGTGGACGAGGGCTGCCGTGTGACGGTGGTTCCCGCCGAAACGCAAGCCCAGGCCGTGCTCGATTTGAAGCCCGACGGTGTGTTTCTTTCAAACGGACCCGGCGACCCGGAGCCCCTGCGCTACGCTGCCAAGTGCGTCCGCGAGTTGATGGGGCGAGTTCCGATCTTCGGCATCTGTCTGGGGCACCAGATCATCGGACTGGCGCTCGGCGGCAGAACCTACAAGCTTCCCTTCGGCCATCACGGCGGAAACCATCCTGTGCTCAATCTCGAAACCCAAAAGGTGGAAATCACGGCGCAGAACCACGGTTTTTCGGTGGATCCGGACTCGTTGAAATTAAGCGAAGTGGTTCTGACCCATGTAAACCTGAACGACCAGACGCTCGAGGGTTTGCGGCACAAATCGACGCCGCTCTTCAGCGTGCAATATCATCCTGAAGCGTCGCCCGGCCCGCACGATTCGAGCTATTTATTTGACCAGTTCGTGCGGATGATGGAGGAGTGGAAGGGCACCGGACGGCGGGAGCGTCACGCGGTGATAGAACAGTGATTTTTGAATTGTGAACGCCTCAGCGGCTAAAGCCGAATAAATGTTGAGCGGCATTATGGCACGGCTAAAGCCGTGCCCTGACGGTAGGTCCACCGCTCGACCTCCTCGGGAAAGCAGCCGGGAACTCCAACGGCAAGTTGTGCTGAGCCGAATCGGCGCCATCTGGAATTCATAATTCGTCATTCGTAAGTTTTATGCCCAAACGTACTGACATCCACAAAATCCTGATTATTGGCTCCGGGCCCATCGTGATCGGCCAGGCGTGCGAGTTTGATTACTCGGGCAGCCAGGCATGCAAGGCGCTGCGCGCGGATGGCTATGAAGTGGTCCTGGCCAATTCAAACCCGGCCACCATCATGACGGACCCGGAGCTGGCCGACCGCACTTACATCGAGCCGCTC
>JBOGJT010000286.1:0-3466 GCA_050745065.1 Terriglobia bacterium | reverse complement strand
CGCGTACGTTCGTCCAACAAGGGCCACACAGAATGGAACTTCGCAGTCAACTCGGCAAGACTGTCCACGCTCATGCAGCATAACAGCCATCATCACAGAATGCTACCTTTATTTATTTACGCCGCCTAAGCGCGCTACGCGAGGACCTCTCCGGGGATGAATCAGACAAAGAGCTCAGGCAACGCGTGCGCGAGCTGATAGCGGAGGAGCTAGAACTTTAAGGGGCAAGCTCTGAAAGGCAACCGTGGCAAAAAACTACTCTTTCCGCCCCGATCGCGCTAGAACAAAAGAGATTAAAACGCGGTACTTACGATGCTGAATTTTTGGGGGTTTTCGCCACAGTTTGCGCGTTTAACGACGCAGTAGAGGGCTTACGTCGCTCCAGACGCCGTGCGTAATCTTCACGGAGGCACCTGGCCCAGTTGCGGACTAGCGACCCTAGAACAGAAACTTCGCCAAAACGGCGGTGCCCAAGAATCACCTCAAATCCCGTCCTCATATTCGCGAAGGACCCTGCCTAGCGCCAAGTGCTGTGACGACGACGGCGGTTTCATGTGCTATCGGATTCTTCAATTCGCTCCACCGGCCATCCCAGTCATCGACATGTTTGAAATAGTTGGCAAAGGCACCGATTGCGACCATCTGCGTGTACATCGTTTTGGCCACGGTCGGATTCACCTTATTCATCAGCTCTCGTCGAAGGCGAGCGCGTCTAGGCTTGGTGCCGAGTGCGCCAACACCAAGTAGAACACCACACTGCGAGACCACGCTCGTGATGTCGACCTGGCACGTAACAAACGCTACGCCGAGTAATTGCTCAACCCTCGGCCACTCCAGTTCGGCAATTGTCTCCGAGTCCGCATATATATCGCCCTCGTTTTGAATGTGCGAAAGTGACCGAGACAAAGCGCTTTCAAGCGCTGCCAATACGGTGCCGTCAGACGCTGCGTGCTCAACCAGCAGCAACAGGAGAGCCGAGAGCCAGCTTTTCCTTTTTCTTTGCCATTTTTCCAGGGGCGGTGTGACACGATCATCGCCTTCCAACACTGATGGTACCTCCGAGAGATTCTAAAATCTCCGTCGCCTTGGCTTTCTCCGCATCGAAATCCTGTACAGTACAAATGTTCAGGACGTGTGACTGACCGTTTGGCGTTTTGCAAGTTGCGATCTTTTTGCCCTCGCTGGTTGTCAGCACGACTTGTGAATTCTGATGAGAAAGGCATACCGGAACGATTGTCGGAATCCCATAGTGCGGATTCCGATGATGGTTATGGGTGATTCCGATTTGATCGTGATGGGTGTTTCCGACGCGTAATAATCATCACGATCGGAGCGAAGCGACGCTGGCACGACTATGGTGCGTGAAAGAGGCGTCATCGGTCAACTGGAATTTAGTTTGGGCTTCATGCTTTGTCCTTTTGTGTTGATATAAACCCGCCGCCGGCGCGGTGGAAATGTGGGAATCCGGCGTGCTGTTCGCCGGATTTCCAAGCCCGGTGGAAAGAGTAGGAAACTCGCCGTTTGAGTTTTCCACGCTTTCCACGGGGCGTCATCTCCACGGCGCTTTGTATTGCTTCGTCTTCGGAGCGCCGCGACGCCGAAGGGTCTCTCCTCGCGGCCTGGCTTCTCTGGTCCTGGTGGCTCCTTTTTTTCGCCTTTGGCCAAAATTCCAGGTCTCCTCAGAAAAATTTGGCGCCAGGATGGCGTAGGAACGACGATCTCACAGTTCCCCCGACCGGAGGTACCCCCCTTTTTCGCTCAGGCATCCTTACCGCCGCGTTTCTTGCGCATCGACTCTCCGCACATCTCGATGCGGTGAGCGTTATGCACCAGCCGGTCGAGGATGCTATCGGCCAGCGTCGGGTCACCAATCTGTTCGTGCCAGCGGGCGACCGGGATTTGGCTGGTGAGGACCGTGGAGCGGAGTTGATAACGATCCTCGCAGACCTCCAAGAAGTCACGCCGCTCGCTTTCCGCCAACGGGGCATGAGCCCAGTCATCGACGACGAGCAGGTCGACCCGGGCCAGGCGCGCCAGCCGCGTTCCCAGGCTGCCGTCGGCGCGGGCCAGGGCCAAGTCGCGAAATAGTTGGGGAGCCCGGATGAAGAAAGCGGTGAAACCGTCTCGGCAGGCTTTCTCGGCCAGGGCGCAGGCGAGCCAACTTTTCCCGACGCCGGTGGGGCCCAACAGGAAGACGTTTTGATGCTGCGCGACCCAGGCAGAGTTTTGCGTCAAGGAACGGAGGAGGGAGCGGTCGAGGCCGCGCGGGGTGCGGAAGTCGATGTCCTCGACCGAGGCCCGATAACGGAATTTGGCGTGGGTGAGGCGGCGCGCCAAGGCACGGTTCTGCCGCCAGGTCCACTCCTGATCGACCAGCAGGGCAAAGCGTTCCTCAAAGGTGAGGCCCGCGAGGCCGTCCCGTTGAGCCGGATCGGCTTGGGCACGAAAGGCCTCGGCCATGCCGTGTAGACGTAAATTCTGCAATTTCTCCAGAGTCGGTTGGTTTAGCATTCGTTCTCCTTGGCGGAATCGAGTGGGAGTTGCGGTCCCGTCGAGCGGGACAGGGAATCGAAATAGGAAGCGCCGCGCAGATTCTCGTGCTCGAGCGGCGGGGTGGGAGGCGGCGTCTCCAGGGGCTGGCGGTCGAGCGAGCGTTCCAGAATCGACTTGACGCTGTGGTAGGAACAGGCGCCGGTCGCAACGGCTCGCCGTGCGGCCGCCTCTAGGCGCTCGGTTGAATAGCGTTGGCCCAGGCGCAGGATGCCCAAACAGGACCGATAGCCCATCTCCGGGTGAGGCTTGCGGTTAAGAATCTCGGCGAACAGTTGGGCGGTGGAAGGTCCGGCGGATTTCGCCCAGCCGATCAAGCGCGAGGGCGGCCAGGCCAGGTGTTGCTGGTGGGACTTGGGGCGATGCTGGGGGTTGGTCGTGGCCTGGTGCGGTTGAGAACTGCGGACGTGGGAAGTGACGCGCTGGCCGCGGTGAAAGATCTCCACCGTGGTCGCGGTGGAGCGGATTTCCACGAGCTGGCCGGTGAGCGTGTAGGGGACGCTGTAGAAGTGGCGGTCGAACTGGATGTGGTAATCGATGTTGACGCGGGCTTGCGTCCAGTGGTGAAGTTCGAAGCGTTGGGCGGCGAGCGGTCCGAGGGCGGGCCGATCCAACTCGGCGAACAAGCTGGCCCGGCAGCCGGGGCGCTTGCGGAAAGGGCGGTGGTTGAGTTTCTCCAGTAATTCGCGGATCGCCGGGTTGAGTTCGGAGAGGCTGAAGAAGCGGCGATGGCGGAGGGCGGCCACCACCCAACGTTCCACCAGCAGCACCGCATTCTCCGCCTTGGCCTTGTCGCGGGGTTTGTAAGGGCGTGTGGGCAGGACGCCGACGCCGTAATGCATCGCCATTTCCTGATAAGCCGGGTTGAGGTCGGGTTCGTAGCGGCAAGCGCGGCTGACGCCGGTACGAGCATTGT
>JBOGJT010000285.1:0-5051 GCA_050745065.1 Terriglobia bacterium | reverse complement strand
TGATGGCTCTCGAGCGCGTGCCGGCGGACATCCGCAAGGAGGGCGGCGTGGCGCGCATGGCGTCGGTACGCATCATCAAGGAAATCATGGGCGCCGTGACCATCCCGGTGATGGCGAAAGCCCGCATAGGGCACTTTGCTGAGGCTCAAGTGCTTGAGTCGATCGGCGTGGATTACATCGATGAGAGCGAAGTGTTAACGCCCGCCGACGAGCAGCACCACATCCACAAGTGGCCCTATAAAGCCCCCTTTGTGTGCGGCGCGCGCAATCTGGGAGAAGCTCTGCGGCGGAGTGGCGAGGGCGCGGCGATGATCCGCACCAAGGGCGAAGCAGGCTCGGGCAACATCGTGGAGGCGGTGCGCCACTTAAGGGCCATCACCGGCGAAATGCGGCTGCTTACTACGCTGCGCGAAGAGGAGTTGATGGCGCGAGCAAAAGAGCTTGGCGCTCCACTCGAGATCGTCAAGTGGGTGGCGCAGAATGGGAAGCTTCCCGTGCCGAACTTTTCCGCCGGGGGCATCGCAACCCCAGCCGACGCGGCGCTGGTGATGCAGCTCGGCGCGGAAGCCGTCTTCGTAGGATCGGGAATTTTCAAGTCATCGGATCCGGCGCAGCGAGCCAAGGCCATCGTGCGCTCGACCACCCACTACAATGAGCCGCAGGTGGTGGCGGAATGCAGCGAAGAAGTGGGCGAAGCCATGCGCGGCATCGATATTGCCAAGCTCGACCCGAAAGAGCTATTGCAGACGCGCGGGTGGTAAACATCTGAATGCGGAGGGGCGAGTCGTCGCTAACGGCCGGCAGAGCATAATTGAAATTCCGAGAAGTAGTGCGCATCCTTGAGCAGGATGGATGGGAACTCGTTAGGACAAAAGGAAGTCACCAGCAGTTTAAACATGCTATCAAACCAGGCGCGGTGACGGTGGCTGGAAAACCCAATCTGGACGTGCCTCCGGGAACGCTTAACAGCATCCTTAAGCAAGCTGGACTGAAAGGGCGAGAAAAACAATGAGATATCTAGTGATTCTGGAGAAGGGTGAGAGCAGCTTCGGCGCTTACGTCCCGGATTTGCCCGGTTGTGCCGTAGTCGCGGAAACGCGGGAGGAAGCGTTGACACTCATTCGAGAAGCCATCGCGCTCCACGTCGGGAGTTTGCGAGAGGACGGTGCTTCCGTCCCGGAACCGATTTCTACCACAGAATTCGTCCAAGTGTAAGCGCGCAAGATGCCGGGAAGGAGGCGTTCATGATTCTCGAAGTCGCCATGCTAAACGTCATACCCGGCCAGGAGGAGCAATTCGAGAAAGCGTTTAGAAACGCATCGCCGATCATCGCGTCAGCGGTTGGCTATTTGTCGCACGAATTGCACAGATGTGTTGAGGATACGAGTAAGTATCTACTTCTGGTGCGCTGGAGAAGTCTAGAAGATCACATTCTTGGGTTTCGGCAGTCGGGAGTCTATCAGGACTGGAAGCGGATGCTGCACCATTTCTACAATCCATTCCCGGCAGTCGAGCATTTCACCGAAATCAGATAGGAGGCGAATCATATGCCGGTAAGAACAGCAGAAGCCGAATGGAAGGGAAATCTAACCGAAGGCGGGGGAAAAATGAAGCTGGGGTCTGGCGCCTATGAAGGCCCGTTCAGCTTCAAATCGCGCATGGAAAATGGCGCGGGCACAAACCCGGAAGAGCTGATCGGCGCGGCGCACGCCGGCTGCTTCTCCATGGCGTTCTCGCACCAGCTTGCGAGCGCCGGACACGCGCCCAAGCGCGTGCACACCAAGGCTGCGGTCACGTTTGAGAAAACCGACGCGGGATTTGCCATCTCGTCCATCGCGCTCGAGTCCGAAGGCGAAGTGCCCGGGATCACCGAGGCGAAATTCCAGGAGCTTGCCGAAGCAGCCAAGAAGGGCTGCCCCGTATCCAAAGCGTTGGCCGGAACGAAGATTACGCTCAAGGCGCGTCTACTCTCGGCGGCGAGCGCGTAAGCAGACGTGGGGACTCACGGCAGAAATACTACGGGCATCCTGGCCATCCAGGGCGATTTTGCCATGCACGCCAGGAAGCTCGACCAGATCGGCGCGCCGTACCGGCTGGTGAAGCACGCGCGGGAGTTGCGCGACGTTGCAGCCTTGATTATGCCAGGCGGCGAGAGCACCACCCTGCTCAAATTCTTCGACGCGGAGGGAATGGGCGCCGCCATCGCGGAGTTTGCCGCGCAGGGCAAACCCATCTTTGGCACTTGCGCGGGCGCGATTTTGCTCGCCGCGGAAGTTCTGAATCCGCCACAGCCGGGCCTGGGCCTGATCGATATCTCGATCGAAAGGAACGCTTACGGACGCCAGGTGGATAGCGCGATCCGGCCCGGAGAATGCCCGTCTCTTTCCGGCGATCCGGTGGAAATGGTATTTATCCGCGCGCCCATCATCCGGCGGGTGGGAGAAGGCGTGAGCGTGCTCGGCACCGCCGGCGGCTTGCCGGTCCTCGTCGAGCAAGGCGCGTTGATGGCGGCAACATTCCACCCCGAATTAACCGGAAGCGAAGTGATTCATCGGTATTTTCTGCGCAAGATGGATGCACCGCCGCGTCGTTGACAGGGCGCCCGGCACTCTTTGCGTGGATTCGCGGCCGCGCCGATCACCGCTTCGCTAACCTTTCGCCGTTGGCCCGCCTGTGAGGAACTACTGGCGCCTCTGCGATCCTTCCGAACTCGGCCTTCGAAGCACTGACTTCAAATCTACAGCCCTATGCCATATAAAACACTGATCCTCGATCACGAAGGACGCGGCGGCGAGTTGGCCGTACTCACGCTCAATCGGCCCGGGAAGCGCAACTCGCTCTCGTGGGAGATGATGCTTGAGCTTCATTCGGCCCTGGATGAATTGGAGGCGGGCGCGGCGCGCGCCGTCATTCTGACGGGTGCGGGGAAATCTTTTTGTTCGGGAATGGATTTCTCCGTTTTGAAAGACATGGCCGTTCCGAAAGCGATTTCCCCCAACCGAGCCGATACCGGCGCCGCGCCGTCAGCCGGCGGGCTGGAAGACTCTAAACGGATCGCCGCCCTGTTTCGCCATTTCTACACTTTTTCCAAACCTTTGATCGGCGCGATCAACGGTCACGCTGTGGCGGGCGGATGCGGTATCGCCACGCTCTGCGATTTCACCTTGGCGGCCTCTGAAGCCCGCTTTGGTTATCCCGAGGTACGCATCGGGTTCATGCCAGCGTTCGTAGCCATCTTCCTCATTCGCCAGATTGGGGAGAAGCGCGCGCGCGACCTACTGCTCACCGGTCGAATTCTGGAGGCGGAAGAGGCCCGGGAAATGGGTCTTGTCAACGAGATTCTGCCGGCGGAGCGATTGCTTAGTAGGGCGCGGGAGATCGCCGCCGAGCTCATCGCCTTAAGTCCCACGAGCATTCGGCATACCAAGCGCCTGCTGGCCGGACTCTTTGAAGACGAGCTCGACCTGGCAACGGCCAGGGCCGTGCAGGCGAGTGCCGCCATCCGGTCTACATTCGATTTCCATGAGGGGGTCAGCGCGTTTTTGGAGAAGTGCGAGCCGCGCTGGCGGGGTATATAGATACAATTCTTGCCACGGATGATCAACAACAATCTTCTACGCCATTTACGCACGATTGAGCGGCGGCTGCCGGACCGCTGCGCCGCTATCGGCTCGAGCGCCTCAAACACATCTTGGCGGTTTGGCCCGCTTGCGTTTAGAATGGATGGTTTATGGAAGAACGCGACTTCTTTGACGAAAAGGAGACCACGAAGCCTGCGACGCTGTCGTGCCTCCACTGCCGTCAAACGGAAACTTACGAGATTCGCTGGTTGGTGCGCACCAAGCGTAAGGCACTGCGCGGCGGGGCGAACGAGGACGATCGCCTCCGATTCGCCAAAGCGAGGCCCTACATGCTCCGCCGGGACGATATGGTGCAGTGCAAAAATCCACGATGCCGGAAGCGTTTTGACATTTCCGGCATTCAGTCCATCGTGTTTTTATAATGAGCCTGCGGCAATTCCCTTTCGGAACCAGGAGGCAAGCCAGGATAATCATTCTCAGGCTTCGCGGGCATGTCTACGGCGTTTTATCCGTTGTAAAGAATCAACCCAATATGGAAAACAAAGCTGATCGCAGGCGGGCCAGCCGCGGGAAACCGCACGCTGGATTTTTCAGTGAACTTGTAAACGCGCGGTTCAGACGGCGGTCAGGCTGGGTTTTTGCGTTTCTGCTTGTGTCAGCGCTCATCCCTTCATCGCGCGGCATATGTGCCTCGGCGCCGGGATTTCCAAGCGTAACACGCCGCATCTCCGGCGCTTTTCCAGCGCGAAAAGGTGCGCAAAAGGTCGTGGCGGCGCGCCTACGCCTCGCCTATGCCCGGCTTCCACTCAGCTTTGAGCCGAACCGCGGGCAGACGGCTCCCGAGGTGAGCTTCCTCGCGCATGCGCCCGGAGGCGCCGTTTATTTGGCCCGCGACTCTGCCGTGCTGGCACCTGCGGGGTGCGCCTCTCAAGCGGCCTGCTGGGTGAGGATGAAGTTGGCGGGAGCGAATCCTGCATCCCGCGCCCGCCCACTCGACGAGCTCCCCGGGCGCAGCAATTACTTCGTGGGAAGGAACCCGCGAGACTGGCGTGTGGGAATCCCGCAGTATGGCCGCGTTGCCTATCCGCGCATTTACCCAGGCATCGAGCTGATCTATTACGGCAATCCGCAGCAACTGGAATATGACTTTGTGGTGCGGCCGCACGCGAACCCTGCGCTCATTCAGCTTGAGCTGAGCCACCCGGGCGGCGCGCTCCCACTGCGCTTGAGCGCGCGAGGGCGATTGGAAGCGGCCATTCCCGGAGGCTTGCTGTATTTCTCCAAGCCCGCGGCCTTTCAGCGAGATCGCGCTGGCAATCGCCGCGCCGTTGCCAGCCGCTATGTTCTCGAGCGGAGCGGCCGGGTGGGCATCTGGGTGGGAGATTCTGACCGCAGCAAGCCGTTGATCATCGATCCATCGCTTGTTTATTCCACTTACCTCGGTGGGAGCGGAGGCGACAGCGCTACGTC
>JBOGJT010000284.1:0-3840 GCA_050745065.1 Terriglobia bacterium | reverse complement strand
GCATCACCAGGCTCGGATGAACTTCGTAATGCGAGGCGATCTGTTGCACCGTCCGCTGTCCCTTCACCGCTTCCAACGCCACCTTCGCCTTCCACTCTGCGCTGTAGTGCCTTCGCTGCCGCATCATCGCTCTCCCTTCCCCAGGCAGCGATTTTATACCTTAACCTCCTGTCCGAATTTTGGGGAGCACTTCAGATGGATCTCGCTAATATTTTAGCATGTGAAATAGTCATTTCTTACCTCAAATTATTCTTGACACTCAATAGCAAATGATATAACTTCGCCCAAGGTTTTAATCTGAAACAACTACGTTATCGCAGACGGGAGGATTGATATGCGTCAAAGGACATGGGGCTTTTTTCGCAGTTCGATTCCAGCGGGTCTAATCATGTTGGCCCTGGGGTTTTGGCTCGTCGCGCCTCGCCCCGCGCTGGCCCAGATCGCCACTGCGGCCATCAACGGCACCGTGACGGACGCGTCAGGCGCGGTGATCCCGGGCGTCACGGTCATCCTGGCTAATGCCGACACGGGTGTGAGACGGACAACGGTTTCGAACAATGTGGGCAACTACTCCTTCGTCCAGATTCTTCCGGGCCAGTATACGCTCCAGGCCAGCAAGACCGGCTTTGAGACGCAGCGGGAGGCTGCATTTACCCTCAGCGTCAACCAGACCACGACTTACAACTTTGCGATGCCCGTGGGCGAAGCCACACAGACCGTCACCGTTCAGGCGACGGCGGCAAAGCTTCAGACCGCCTCCGCGGAGCTGGGGACGGTGGTGGATCGCAAGGAAGTAAACGACCTGCCGCTGAATGGCCGGAACTTCACGCAGATGCTGGCGCTGACGCCTGGGGTGAGCACCGTTAACGTGTCGCAAAACAGCGGCGGCTTTGACACGAACCCCATCGGCTCGTACTCCTTTCCCTCGGTCAACGGCCAGACCAACCGCAGCAATCTTTTCCTGCTCGACGGCTTGAACGACGAAGAATCGTTCAACAGCACGTACACGGTAGCGCCCATTCTCGATGACATTCAGGAATTCAAAGTGGATTCCCACAATGACCAGGCGGCGTTCGGAGGCGTGCTGGGCGGCATCGTGAACGTGGTCACCAAATCAGGCACCAACCAGCTCCACGGCACGGGGTGGGAATACTTGCGGAACAACGCGTTCGACGCGCGCAACTTCTTCTTCCCGTCAACCAGCGAGCTGCGTCAGAACCAGTTCGGCGCGAACGTGGGCGGGCCCGTGCTGATCCCGCATCTCTATAACGGTCGTGACCGAACCTTCTTCTTCGCGAGCTACGAAGGCGTGCGTATCCGCACCGGGCAGCAGAGCGCCTATCGCATTGCAACACCGGCCAATCTACTGGGCGACTTCAGTGATTGGGTGGATTCGAGCGGCAATCTGATTCCGATTTACAATCCGTTCAGTACGACACAGGACCCGAACAAGCCCGGAAGCTATCTGCGTACCGCATTCCCCAATAACCAGATTCCGGTGACGCTGATGGACCCCGACACGCTGAAACTAGCGGAGGCGATATACCCCGCGCCCATCAACACTGGGATTGCCGGGACCAACGCGGAGAACCTAAGGAGCGTAAGCACGGACAGCGATGAGTACAATCTCCGTGGCGATGAGACGCTGGGCGATAAGAATTCATTCTGGTTCCGCTTCAGCCACATTCACGTCCCGGTGACCACGCCCGGCGATTGGAGCGACACCGGGCTGGGAGATTATCACGCCTATCAGCTTGGGGCGAACTGGACACACACGTTCGGCCCAACGGCCGTTTTGGACGTGAAGTTCGGCAGGAATTATGGTTATGAGGTTTCGAGCGATCTGTTCTCAAACGGCACCGCCGCGCAACTGATCCAGGACGGTGCCTATTCCTCAACGTTCTCTTGCGGGTTTCACGCCTCGCGCAACTGCCTTGTGCCTGGAGTGGGCTTCGCCGGATATCAGGGTTGGGGTGAGAGTTATAGCGCAACGAGCCTTTCCAACATGTGGGAGTGGAAGGCTGACTTCACCAAGATTTACGGTAAGCACAATCTGAGCTTCGGAGCCGACATAAACAAGTCATCCTTCATTTCGCCTCTGAATGGCGCCAGCGCAAGCTACAGCACCTTCCAGACCTCGAATCTTGAGACCTCCGTGGGCGGCAACGCAATGGTTTCATTTCTTCTGGGCGATCCTGACAGCGCCGGCGAGCGCAACGTGCTTGAGCGCGAGCACGGCGGCTGGGTGAACGGATTCTACGGGCAAGATCAATGGAGGCCTACGAATCGCCTGACGTTGAACATCGGACTGCGGTACGACTACACGTTGTTCCCGATTTACGGCCAAGGCCCATCGGATCCGAACAGTTTGGTGGGCGATCTCGATCTGAATAACGGTACCTATATTCTAGCCTACAACGCGCCTTCCTGCATCGTCACAAATGCGCCTCCTTGCATCCCGGGGGTCGGGCTGCCGACCAACGTAACTATCGCTCCTCCCAACGGTCGAATCATCCATTCGACGCTCGACAATATTCAGCCGCGCCTCGGGTTTGCTTACCGCCTTACGAAGAACAATGTAATCCGCGGGTCCTATGGAAGATTTTTCGACAACTGGGCCGCGGTCGAGCAGATGGCGCAGAATTATGAGGGCACCTGGCCGAGCACGGGCCAGCTTCTTGCCAACAACCTGAATCAGCAGCTTCCGGTGACGCCGGCGGGAAATCCTTTCCTCGGCGGCGCCGCACTGCCGGCGCCGACACCGTTCAATCAGGTTCAGTGGTACATGGATCCTCTGATTCAGAATCCCTATGCCTGGCAGTGGAATTTTGGCGTCCAGCATGCGCTGGGCCAAAACACGATCCTGACCGCAAATTATGCGGGCGCCACGGACCTCCGGCTGGACGAGGGGATCTATTCGAACGTTGCGGTAACGCCGGGGCCCGGCGACGCGGCGGTGGTTGCCTCCCGGCAGCCGTACCCGTCTATCACGCCCACCTACTATGATCGCAGCGTTGGCAAGGGTTACTATGACGCGTTTCAGTTTTCCCTGAATCGCAAGACCAGCAAGGGACTTGCATTCCTAGTGTCCTATACCTATTCGAAGATGATCGACTTTGGCTCGGACGGTTGGTTCGGTGTCGAAGGAACGTCGATTCAGGACCCGTACAATCTTAAGATGGACAAGAGCGTAGCGGGCTTCGATCTAACCCACATTCTCTCGACAAGCTGGACCTACGAGCTGCCGTTCGGTAAGGGAGAGAGATTCACCAGCGGCAGCCACGTGATCGACGATATCATCGGGCCATGGCAGATCAACGGAATCCTGAGCATGCAATCAGGAGCGCCTTATTTTGTCGGCTCGAACAGCGGCATCCCTAACACGGGCAACGTCTCCGAGCGCGCCGATTTCACGGGTGCCCCCGTAACGCCGTCGAGTCAATCGATTGCGGAGTGGATCAATCCGGCGGCATTTGCCAATCCGGCGCCCTTCACCTTCGGCAACGAAGGCCGGAACGTCCTGCGGCAGGATTGGTACAGAAACGTAGACCTTTCCCTCTTCCGGGACTTCCCAATTACCGAGTCGAAAAAGCTTGAATTCCGCATGGAAACCTTCAACACCGGGAACTGGGTGGTGTGGGGGCAGCCGAATACGAGCATCGGAGATCCAAATTTCGGCGTGATCACGAGCACCGGCAACAGCCCACGAGTGGTTCAGTTCGCCCTGAAATTCTATTTCTGATCGGGGAGACGTAGCGCGGAGTTGTGGCTTGAATCCCGGGTTTGTTAGCAAACTTTTGGCCTTGGTCATTCTGAGCGCAGCGAAGGATCTGCTTTTCC
>JBOGJT010000283.1:0-19005 GCA_050745065.1 Terriglobia bacterium | reverse complement strand
CGTGTCCATAGCGGGTAACATTTTAAGATTGCGCGAGGATACCCCACAGGTAACATTTTAGCTTGCGCGATACGATGGCTTCCGCCGTACACACTCGTCTGCTACAATCAGACCGGGCTGGATACCTCCTGATTCCGGTTGCGTTCCGAATCCAAAGGGTGCAGAGAGGCCGGCAGTGCCAAGAACTCTATCTCCGATTTTCCCGACCTTTGAACGCGACGGCGGCTTATTTCGGCCCCGAAGGGGGAAGTTGATTGCGTTCGGTTGGTACGGCGGCAAATTCAGCCATCTGGACTGGTTATTGCCCTTGCTGCCTGAGTGCCACCACTATTGCGAGCCGTTTGGCGGATCAGCGGCGGTGCTCCTCAACCGCGCTCCATCGCCGGTTGAAACATACAATGATCTGGACGGCGAAGTCGTTAATTTTTTTCGGGTGCTGCGGGATCAAAAGGAAGAATTGGTGGAGGCCATTGGTCTGACTCCCTTTTCAAGGGAAGAGTTCTTCAATGCAGTTTCGAAAAATGGTGGAAGCATTTCAAACTTGGAGCGCGCGCGCAGGTTTTTTGTTCGGGCACGCCAGGCACGTACCGGGCTGGCACAAACAGCATCCTTAGGGCGCTGGGCAAATTGCATGAATACCAGCCGGGCGGGGATGTCCGGTGTGGTTTCCAGATGGCTCGGAAGCATCGAAATGTTGCCTCATATCGTTCTGCGCTTGCTTCGAGTTCAGATTGAAAATCGCCCCGCTACAGAGGTCATAGAGCTTTACGACGGCCCCAGGACTTTGTTCTACTGTGATCCCCCCTACGTCCATTCAACCCGCGGTGATGCCAAAGCGTACGGATTCGAGCTAAGCGACGAGGGGCATCGCCGGTTGGCCAGGTCGCTGCGGCGCTGCAAGGGCTTGGCCGCCGTCTCAGGTTATCGTTGTGACTTAATGGAAGAGTTATACAAAGATTGGCGGTGTGTCGCTGCGCCGCCGAAGGTCTGCCACTCCATCAAGAAGGAGCGCCATGAAGTGGTGTGGATGAATTACTGACCTGGCTTACGCCACGCGGTCGCGAGCCCATGACGCTCACTGACAAATCAGAAAAAATCCTGCTGAAAACATGGAAAGAAATTTCCCACTTAGCGGAAGCGCACAAGCTGGAGGACTGGATTACTGACGTAAGCCTTCTTGCAGTGATCCGTTCTTGCGTTAATTCCAGGATCAAAAGCTACCGCTACGTTTTGCCCACTCAAATTTTGGCGAAGCTCGCCGACCCCTCTTTGGATTGCCACTGCTTGCAGGCGTCCCGCGGCGGACCGGGCGCCTTCGACGCAAGGACTATTGCCCACTCAGTCGTTGTCCCGTTTGACCAGGCCAATGAAAGCGTCTTGGGTGGCTCCCAGGAACCCTATGTGAACAATCCGCTCCGCGTTCAGGAAGTTTCCGAGAAGTTTCGTGGCGCTCAGAAATACCCTGAAACCTGGGATGAACTGTGTAAGGTCCTTGACGTGGTGGAGGACCGCGGGAGTGGTAGCTTTACCCTTGCGGTCTTCAAGCAGGTTTTGACAGAAATTTACACGCGCCTCTCCCTGGTGCGGGTTGTCTATCCAACGCCCCGAAGAGTGAGCCTGAGTAAGACTCTTGAACTCATCGGCATCTTTTCCGCTGAACATTCTGGCGGTGATCGTTTATTGGCGCTTGCTTCCGCATTATTTTTAGTCATCGGCTCCCGATTCGGGCTGTACTCAGAGGTCCGCCGGACTAAGATCACTACAGCGGACCAATCAAGCGGTATGCTGGCGGATCTCGAGTGCGTGTCAAAGGCAGGCAAGGTCATTGTGGTGGTCGAAGTGAAAGACCGCAAGATCCGGGTGAGCCAGTTGCGCGCAAAGATGAAAAATATCCGTGAGCGGCAGGTATCAGAAATTTTTATTGTGGCCCAAGGCGCCGACGATGCTGAGCAGGAAGAGTTGAAACACATTGTTGACCGGGAATTTATCAGCGGCTACAACATTTACGTTACCGATTTGATTTCGCTGAGCAAGGCAGCGCTCTCCCTACTTGGTGAAGGCGGACGACGGCAGTTCCTCACCGAAACCGCAAATCAATTGGAGAACTACCACTCAGAGGTAGTTCATCGCCGGGCCTGGGCAGCCCTGTTGGCGTCGGTTTAATCAAGCATGCGCCGCCTCATAGTGGTCCGTTGGTTAGTTTGAATACAGGGCAAAGGCAGCGTCGAGATTCGCTAATGCAAGAACGCTTACAAAAAATTATTGCGGCGGCGGGAATCACCTCGCGCCGCAAAGCGGAACAGATGATCCTCCATGGGCTCGTCTCGGTCAATGGGCACATGGTGACGGAGCTGGGCGCAAAGGCCGACGCGGAGCGCGATCACATTCGCGTTTCCGGGCGGTTGCTGCAGCGAGATAAGGAGCGGATGACCCTATTGCTCAACAAGCCGGACGGCGTGGTTTCAACCGTACGCGATCCGGAGGGTCGTCCGACGGTGTTTTCGCTCGTGCAAAAGCTGGGGATCAAGGACCGCCTCTACCCCGTCGGCCGGCTTGACTACCATTCCACCGGGATCATCCTGATGACGAACGACGGCGAGCTGGCGAACCATCTGATGTCCCGCGCGACCGCCGCGCCCAGGACCTATCACGTCAAACTGGAAGGAGCGCCGGCGCCGCCCGATCTGAGGAAGCTCGAGACCGGCATTGCGCTCGACGGCCAAAAGACCGCTCCCGCGGTGATTCGCCCGCTCGCAGAACGGAGTGAACGGGAGAAGCCGTGGTATGAAATTACGCTGGTCGAAGGGCGCTACCACCAGGTGCGGCGCATGTTTGAGCGCATCGGCCAGCCGGTGGTAAAACTGAAACGCGTGCGGATCGCGTTCCTCTCACTTGCGGGCCTCCCGGCGGGCCACGCCCGGCGATTGACGGCTGAAGAAGTGCAGCGCTTAAAGAACTGGCGGGTTGGCGGCGAAATCTTCCCGGCGAAACCGCAAAGACGCCAAAGCATCAAAACGTCACACACGGTGAAATGGCAAAAGTAGCGTGCACCTGCTCCTCAGCGTTGAATTTATACATGACGCCATAAGTCAGCGGCGTTCGATTCTGTAGCGGCGGCCTCTGGCCGCCGGTCTTTACTATTAAAAGCCGGCGGCCAGAGACCGCCGCTACAATTCAGCGCTCCGAGAGCACCGCTAGCGCTATTGGGCGGCGAAGAACCCAGGGCCATGCAGCAGAAGTCCTCCATTCATCGAATGCTTCCGGCGTGGGCGAACCGCATCCGCCCATATCCCACCGGCAAGCCCATTGAAGAAGTCGAGCGCGAGCTTGGGATCAAGGCCGTAAAACTGGCCTCGAACGAAAACCCGTTCGGCCCGTCGCCCAAGGCGATTGAAGCGATCCGGCAGGGCCTTGACCGCGTTCACCTTTATCCGGATTCAAGTGGGCACGAGCTATCGCTCGCTTTGGCGGAGATGCACGGCCTGGACTTAGGCCAGATTATCCTCGGCGCGGGATCAACCGAGTTAATCGAGCTCGCCGCCAAAACGTTTCTGTCGGTGGGAGACGAGGGCATCAGCTCAGAATCGGCGTTTCACATTTACCAGATCGCGATCCAGGAGACCGGCGCCACGCTAACGCTTGTTCCTACGCGCGAGATGGCGGTGGATCTTGCGGCCATTCGCAGGTCGGTGACGCCGCGGACAAAGGTCATCTTTCTCGGCAATCCCAACAACCCCACCGGAACGCTTTTTACGGGCAGCGAATTCGACGATTTTCTCGGCGCGCTTCCCGCGCACGTGCTCGTGGTTCTGGATGAAGCCTATTTTGACTACGTTCAACGCGAGGATTACTCTCATTCGCGCGATTACGCGGTCGAGGGGATGAACGTGCTGGTGTTGCGCACGTTCTCCAAGGTGTACGGCCTGGCGGGCCTCCGCTTGGGCTATGGTTTTGGACACACGACGCTCATCGAGAGCCTGAACCGCGTCCGCATGCCCTTCAACACATCGCGCCCGGCTCAGGCCGCCGCTCTTGCCGCGCTGCGAGACCGCGACCATGTGGCACGGTCGGTCGAGTCCAACACCCAGGAAATGCGTTTCGTCACGGCGGAGCTCACGCTCCTCGGCGTCCGCTTTACTCCCTCGTCAGGAAATTTTCTGCTCATTGACACGGCGCGAGATTGCGAGCAAGATTTCCTTAGGCTGCTGCAGGAAGGCGTTATCGTGCGTCCGATGAAGATTTACGGCCTGCCCACTTCGCTTCGCGTTACGATTGGAACGCATCCGGACAACGAGCGCTTTCTCGATGCGATGCGTTGCGTGTGTGCGGCACGCTAGTAACGGTGGCCGCGGCGACAGCGGAGGTGCTCAATGGCTTCCCACGGAGTGATGAACAATTCCAGCGCAGCAACGTCAGGCGGCGCTGCCCCAGCCTCGTACTCCGATCCTATCCGCTCTATTCTCTTGCGTTACAAGACGCTTGCCATCGTCGGCCTTTCGCCGAAGCTCTCTAGACCCAGCCACGGCGTCGCCGCCTACATGCGGTCCCACGGCTACCGGGTGATTCCGGTAAACCCGGCGGTGGAGTCCGTCTTTGGAGAGCACTGCTACGCCTCGCTCGAAGAAATTCCCGAGCCGGTGGAGGTGGTGGTCATTTTCCGCCGGCCGGAATTCACTCCGCCCGTCGTCGAGAGTGCCATCCGCAAAGGAGCAAAGGTGGTTTGGATGCAGGAGGGGATTACGAATGAAGCCGCCGCGCACCGCGCCCACGATGCCGGGTTGGAAGTGGTTGAGGACCGCTGCATCCTGAAAGAACACGCAAAGCGGTTTGTTACGGAAGGCATTTAACCGGCGCGGGCTCGCACGTGTCAGATCCGCCGTCCGTACCCACTGCACGAATTTCGTCACGCTACGGCTGGCAAGACGTAACGCCATACGTCAGCGGCGTTCGACTCTGTAGCGGCGGCCTCTGGCCGCCGTCACTTCGGCTCTCCGAGAACGCCGCAACGGCAAATGCGCATCGCTGACTCATGACGCACCGTATCGATCAGCCAAATTCCGGACCGGCAACCGCGTAAATCATGTCCATGCGCTCATTTTGAAGGCGCGGTCCGCGTACCATCCGCGTGAAGGATCGCGAAAATTCAAACCCGGCGGAGCGCAGAAGGTCGCGCGAATGCGGATGGGACGTCAAGCAATCAGCCACGACGCGGCCGCGCGTTGAACGGTTTAGAAAATTTTGCAGAAGTTCACGGGCTATATTCTGTTCTGACGCGGTCCACGGGCCGATCTGGTCCGCGCGCAAACCGTGCCGTCCAAGCGCGTAGCCCGTGGCACGACCTTCCTTCCAAGCCGCCATCGTGAACTCGGGAGCATCGCTATCGAGTGAACGCAGGAGGCTGCCGCGGTAAGCACCGAAGATATCCGGGTCCATGGCCACGATGTCTTCTAATCGGGCGGCGTCCGCTGCTAGCGGTCTAGCGGGCGGGGGCGAACTCGAGGTTCGCATCCACCGTTCTATTTCGCATTCCGGCTCGAACCCGCAGCGAGCGTAAATTGACTTCCCCTGTGGCGTAGCATCGAGCTTGATCGTGAGCGGCCCGCGGGCATCCAGGTGCTCTAGCGCTAATTTCACAAGATCGGCTGCGATGCCTTGACCGCGATGGCGGGGACCTACCAGGACCATTCCAATCCACGCAAGCTCCTCTCCGTAAACGATCGTCGCTACGGTGCCGCACACCCTGCCTTCTGCTTCCGCGACGAAACAGCCCGGGCGCTCAGCCTCGAGAAATCGTTTCCAATCCGCCTCCGTCTGGTTCCACCCCGCCGCACATACCAATTCCATTCCAGCCGCGATATCGTTGCGGGTCATCGGGCGCAGGTGCGCGTGCCATGGACTCATTCATCCTCGCCGCTTTCTGGCAGACGGTATCTACATACGGCAGAATGGGGCTTGGTCAGCTAGCGCTTCACGAATAGCCGGGTCAGCGCAGCCATTCATCAAGATGCTGCGCTACAAAGGTATCATCGTTCAGGTGAGGGTAGCTCGCGCACACGCGGTTGATCTCTTCCATTTGACCGGGAGAAAGATCCTCGCCAGGATCGAGACACCATCGACCCTCCAGAAATCCCTGCCGGCGCAGAATCTCGTGCAGGCCGGGAATGCAACCGGCAAAGCCGTTTCTCGCGTCGAATAGCACCGCATTGGAATCGGTAACTTCCGCCGATCGTGCGAGCCAGCCGGCCGTAGACTGAGAGCCGGCGTGGCATTCCTGTACGCCCTTTAGCAACTCGACCGCGCGCTGAGTCCAGACCGCCCAATGTCCGAGAAGGCCGCCGGAAAACCTCACACTCGCCGTCCGGTCCTGCAGGCGAAGGCGGAATTCCGTAAGCAAGTCTGCCACGATGTTGTCATCGTTTCCCGTGTAAAGGGCGACCTCAGCTTCGCGGCCGCTTTCCGCCACGGCCCGAACGACGTCCAGGGTCTGGTAACGATTAAAGGGCGCAACTTTAACGGCCACCACATTTTCAATCTCAACAAAACGCCGCCAGAATTCAATGTCGAGAATCCGTCCGCCGGCCGCTGGCTGGAGATAAAATCCGAAAATGGGAATGACGGCGCTGACGGCCCGGCAGTGCCCGATCAGGCCGGAAACCGCGGCGTCGCGGAGCGCGCTCAGGCTCAGCAGTCCGGCGTCGTAGCCCAGCCGCCGGGCCCATTCCGCCTCTCGAACGGATTGGTCGGTTGTGCCGCAAATACCCGCGATCTTCACGATCCGCCTGTCGAGCTTTTGCTCGCATTCGCGTACGGTTTCGGCCGCGAGCGTCAGGACGGGTTCAAGCAGGCCAGTCCGCTGATCGTGAATTGCAAACTGTGTGGTGTGAACTCCTACGGCGACACCGCCTGCGCCCGCATGGCAGTAATAGCGTGTGAGTGCGCGCTGGCGGCGTTCGTCGAGCTTGCGCTGCGCAGTCAGCGCAAGCGGATGAGCAGGAATAACTACGCCGCACCGCAGAATCTTTTGTGCTTCGGGAGCAATTTGAACCGATGACGGCATGGCGATTAATACCTTCCGTCCGCCACGGCAAAATGCGTGGGCTTGTTCAGGCTTGCGCCGCCGAGCTTGACCCAATGTGCAACCCACTGCATTAACTCGCCCAGCGAAACTTCCGGATAACCCAGCAGAGCGTGGCAAAAAGAGGCGTTGCCGAAAAAAGCTCGATCCGATTCTTCCCCTGTGAAAAGAGGCTCGCGCTGAAGCTCGCGGGCAAAGTATTCGGCGGCGCGCCGCACAGAGACAACTTCGGGACCTGTAACGTTCATGACGCGCGGCGGTGTGGCACAATGCTCGATGCAGCGCAGCGCATAGGAATTCGCGTCACCCTGCCATAGGGCGTTGAACGCCGGAACGGTCAAATCAACGGCCTCACCAGCGTGCACCTGGCGGGCGATATCGGCCAGTATACCGTAACGCAAATCCACGGCGTAATTCAGCCGGAAGAGCACGCAAGGCGTGCCGTACTCGCGCGAGTGATATTCGAACACCCTCTCGCGGCCAACGCAGGATTGAGCGTATTCGCCGATGGGCTCCGGCGTGTCGGTTTCGCACGAGCCTCCCGTGTTCAGCTTCATCAGGGGATACACGTTACCCGTCGAAAACACCACAATCCGCGAGGCGCGGTAATGGTAGGCGATGTGCGCGGGGACCATCGTGTTCGCCGCCCAGGTGAGATCGGGCCGGCCGGCCGAGCCGAATTTTCTCCCCGAAAGAAACAACACGTTAGGACAAAGGGGAAGCTTTGCAACTTCGTTCCGGTTCAAAAGATCGCACCGGAGCGTTTCGACGCCATCACGTTGGAGATCCTCTGCGATTCCGGCCGAAGAGAATCGTGATACTGCAAGGACGCGCTTTTGCGCCCGCGACTCCTGAACGGCCTGTTGAACGCGCCGCGCGAGCGATGGACCCATCTTTCCGCCCGCGCCCAGGATAACGATTCCACCGTCCATGCGCCGGATCGATTCCACGTCGCGCGCGCTCGGAGTCGTCAAACGCCGTTCGAGCTCTGGTACGGATTCAATAAGTTTCATGGAGCACACTTCGCATTGACCCTATTCATTCGCGACTCGAGCCCCGGTTCAGAAAAAGCGGGTAAGCACGCCGGTCTCACTACGTCACTCCTCTCCGGGGGGAGATGTTTTGACGCCTCGACAGTGTGAATCGTGATTCTAGCATTCAATTGGCCCGTTATTACGCCGCATCGTGCCTGACAATGGTTGAGAATACTCCGTTCGCCGAAAAATATGGCGCCGAGGCTTTGTGCTGCTATATTACCCCAACGGGAAATTTGCTATGAGCGTAGCAGCGCGAAGCGGAGTGTTTTACGGCCGGTGGATTGTGGTCGCCGCCTTTCTGAATCTTTTCCTGACCACGGGAATCGTTTATTACGGTTTCCCCGTCTTCTACGTTTCTCTCACACACTCTTTGGGATTCAGCCGGCAGCAGGCAATGAGCGGGATTTTTTATGGCTTTATCGTCATGGCGCCGTTGTTTGGGTTGCTGGCGGGAGCGCTCATTGATCGCGCCGGCGCTCGTGCCGTCATTCTATGCGGGATTGGCTTCGCGGGGCTCTCGCTCGTTTTCATGGGGATGATCTCATCGGTCCGGGAATACTATCTGTTATGCTTCACGGAAGTCGTAGGCTACGTTTTGGCCGGACCTATTCCCAACCAGGTCCTCATTGCAAACTGGTTCCGAAAATTGCGCGGGCGGTCCATGGGCTACGCCTATTTGGGACTCGGTCTGGGAGGCGTAGCATCGCCCATACTGATCCACGCGCTCGTCGAAACGTTCGGCTGGCGGCGGGCGTTTGAGGCGATTGGCGCGGCCATACTGCTGGTGCTGTTTCCGGTGGGCATCTGGATTACGCGTTCGTATCCGCGAGAGATGGGGCTCGAACCCGATGGTGCGCCGGCGGAGGAGGCTGCGCCTCCCGGCATCGAGACAATTCCGGTGCGGGTTGGCCAGGTGGTTCGCACGCCGGATTTCTGGCTGCTTCTGGTGGGCACCTCACTGGTGATCGGGACGATCGGCGCAGTAATCTCGAACTTCATCCTGTTTTTGACCGACGCGGGGCACACCGTGGGCTGGGCTTCCCGCGTGTTGACGGTCCTGCTGGTCTCAAGCCTTGCGGGCAGAGTTACGGTGGGATACGTTGCGGACCGGTTTGCCCGCAAAAACGTAATGGCGCTTTTCTACCTCATGCTGGCCGCGGCGGTTCCGCTGTTGCTGATCCAACGCAGCGCCGCTTCGGTGATCGTGTTTGCCTTGATTTTTGGCTTCGCTATGGGAGCGGACTACATGCTGATTCCACTCGTTGCGGCCGATTGCTTCGGACTTACAGCGCTGGGAAAGCTGTTGGCGCTGATCATTATGGCGGATTCGCTAGCCCAGGCAGGCGGCTCCGTCGTGGCCGCCCATATCTTCGATACAACACGCAGCTATCACCTCGCCTGGAAAATCATCACCGCCGGCGGTTTACTGGGCACGCTCGGCGTCTACCTCATTTCCACCCGCCGGGCGGCCCGCGCGGTTTCTCTCGCGCGAGAAGGCAGTGATTGAGGATCAGTAAATCAGGTCAAAGAACGTGTTGAAGGTCATGTGCTGGAAGCCGGTATACTGGCCGTAGTACGGCGAGGCGACGTTGTTGTACACGTCGACGGGGTTCTTGTGGTTGGTGATGTCGTAAACTTCAATCGCTCCCCGGAACTTGTGGTTCCTGAAAATGCTGAAGTGAAGAAACGGTACGTGAAAATCCTTGCTGAGTTTCACGTCGAGCGAGTAAAAGCGGGGAAAGCGGCGGCCCTCCGGCGTTCCGACGTAATTCTGCAAGGCGTCCACGGAAGAATAGGGGAACCCTGAGTGGATGTCGAAGACCGGGCTCAAGGTCAAGCCCCAGGGCAGTGAAAACTCACCCCAGGTGATGATGCGATTCGGAATGTCCGCCGGCAAGTCTCCAAAAAAGTTAGGCCGGATGACGGGTTGCTCAAAAGGAACGTAGAGCGCGCTCAGCGTGTTCAGATCACCGCGCGTCAGGCTGTGAACGTAGGAAAGATTTACGTCGGCCCGCTCTCCGGCGCGCCAGCGCGTGGTGGCTTCAAATTCGTTATAACGGGCGCTTCCAGTGTTGGTGAGGAGGTATGCTTGCTCGTCCGCCGCGGAACGTGGGTTCACGATGAACTCATCGTAGGCGCGGTTTGACAAATAGCTGGCGCGAACCAACCAGCCGGGCCGAAGTTCCTGGTCCACCTCAAAACTCCACGTTTGATCGTAAGGCGTTGTGCCAAGCTGGTTATGAATGGGTACAAAATCTTGACCGTTTGATCTCACCAGGCTGAAGTCATTGGGATAGGTTACGGGCGGGCCAAGGGGCAGCCCATCCGGCCCATAAAGCGTAATCGTGCGGACGGGGTTCTCAGGATAGTCGGCGGCCAGCATTGCCACGCGATTGTAAAAGACTCCGGCGCCCCCGTGGATCACGGTCCGGCCGGTGTGGCTGGGCGAGTAAACAAACCCGAACCGAGGCGCAAACGCCGCGGCGCTGCCGATGTTTTCCGTGGAGAACCGCAGACCCGCGTCCACGCTGACCGATTGATGCGGAGTCCAGTTATCCTGCGCATAGCCCTCGAACTCCGTATCCTCGTCGCTCAGACTTGCCGGTCCGGAAAAGTCGATGCGCTCGAGGACGTTGCCGCCAGTCCCCGTGATCAATTCGGGTTGTGAATCGCTCGCGCCGTAATACGATCGATGGAAATAGTCGCCGCCGATTTGCAGGTCGTGCGCGCCAAGCCATTTCTTCCGCGGATAGTTGTAGGTTTCTTGCAACTCTTGCTGGTTGGCGAACCGCCGGTAGGCGTTGAAATAATTCCCGTCATACCCGTTGGGCGTGATCAGCATGGGCTGCGGGCCTTGTCCGTGGCCGTAGGTGTCAAACTCGGTCGCTTGAAAAAGGGTGGTCAGAATGCCGCCCGACTTGCGCATGTAGCGGTCGACGCCTCCGGTAGAATAGCCCCGCTGGCCGTAGTTGGAGGACGCGGACTCGGGTATCAGGGCGCTAATGTTGTCAAACTCGCGCCGCGCTGGAAATAGCCGGAAATTTGCGGTGAGCAGATTTTGCGGTGAGACGATGAACTGCAGTGATGTAAACGAAGACACGCCCTCGCGCCTTTGGATGTTGTGGGGCCACGGTAGACCCTCCGTGAACACCCGGTTGAGATCGTATATGAACGACTCGGAAAAACTCAGCTTATCCTTGATGAGCGGCCCGGTGAGATAAAAACGCGGAGCGTCGCCGGCGATGCCTTGAATGTGGCCTTGTTCGATAAAGATGTCCGGGATCACATCGTTAATTTCCCAGTGCCACTGGGGCAGCGGCGGCTTGGTTTGAATGACCGTCAGCCCGCCCGAGAAACGGCCGTATTGAGCCAGGTAAGGGCTTTTGTAAACCTGCAGCTCCTCGATGGTGTCAATGGGCACCTCAACAGAGAATGCGCCCGTGACGGGATCGACCAGGTCGGCTCCGTCCACCAAAAGCAGGCCTTGCTCTTCCCGTGCACCCTTGATGCTCAGCTTGCCGTCCGGCGTGCGCACCACACCAGGCACCAATGGCAGCGCCGCTTTGAACTTAAGCTGAGCGAGAGGGAGCGTCATGAGCTCGTGCGAGGAAAATGAGGCGGGCGGAGCAGCTTCCTTCACCCCCGCGGCGTTGGTGTGCGCGCGCACCGTCACCTCCTGCCGGAAAATTTCGTGCGGCAACACGACGCGCAGCAGCGCGAGCGCCTTGCCGGCGACGACTTCAATATTTGGTTCCGATTTAGGTTGGAGATCAACCGCCGCGCAGGTGAGCGAATAAGTTCCCGGCAACAGGCCCGGGAACTGGAAGTTGCCAGTCTCGTCGGTTGTCGTTTGCAGTCCCTGAGGTGGAAGGCTGTGACCGCTCAGTGAGCAGACGGCGTTGGGCACGGGTGCGCTCTCGCTGTTGACGACTTGGCCCTTCAGGGTTTCCGATTGCGGCGACGCCCGGCCCACGCAGGAAAGCCCCAGCCATACCCCCGCGCAGCAGAGCACGGGTTTCCAGGGATGTCGGCCGAGTGTCATACTCTCATAATAGATGCGCGACAGGGTTTAAAGAGTGCGCGGTTAACCCAGCGAGCCACGCCCCTGCCAAACGGCGCGTGACGATGGCGCCGGCCTCCCTTTACCCCGCGGCGAGACGCCGCTACGGCGCCGCGACCGGAAGTTTCTTGCCGATCGCTCCGAGCTCGTCCAGAAACTTCCGGAACGCAACACCGCGATGCGAGACGGTAAACTTCCGCCGGGCGGTCACCTGCGCGAACGTTTTTCCCCACGGTGGATAGAAGAAATACGGATCGTAGCCGAAGCCGCCATTCCCCTGCGGAGTCTGAATGATCACACCGTCGACGCGGCCGTCCGCCACGGCCAGAATCCTGTCACCTTGTGCAAGCGCGATCACGCAGATGTAATGGGCGGGAAAACCGCTGAAAGGTGGCGCCGCAATGGGTACGCGCCACGTCTCCGGCATTTTGGCGAGCTCGTCCGATAACTTCTGATTATTCGCCTCGTCCGTCGCGCCGGAGCCCGAGAAGCGCGCGGAGTAGACGCCAGGCGCGCCGCCGAGCCCGTCAACCAAGAGGCCCGAATCGTCGGCAAAAACGAGTCGCGGCGTGAGCGCCGCATAATGTAGGGCCTTTTTGCGGGCGTTGGCTTCAAAAGTTTCGCCGTCCTCGACGCAGGCAGGGAGATCGCGCAGCCCTGGAACCGGCTCGATTCGTATTCCCATTTCGGCTGCCGCGGCGCTGAACTCGCGCAGCTTGGCACCATTGGTTGAGGCCAACTGCAGCGCGGGGCGATACGGCATGGAGATGCGGCGACCGGGTTCCATAAGATCACTTCGCCTGCGAACCCTGGCCCGGCAGATCCAGTTTCAGCACCGAGCGCTGCACCTCAAGCAATTTCTGAATGCCGGGCCGCGCCGTCTCGATCAGACTGTTCAGATCCTCAAGGCTATAGGGATTACCCTCGGCTGTGGCTTGCACTTCCACAAGCTGCCCTGATCCGGTCATGGCAACATTCAGGTCAACATCCGCGTGCGAATCCTCCGCGTAGTCGAGATCCAGCAGGAGGTCGCCGCCCACCACACCCGCGCTGATGGCCGCAACGTAATCCCGGAGAGGCAGCCGCGCGAGAACCTTCATTTCATAGAGCTTCAGAAAGGCCAGCCCGAGCGCCACGAGCGATCCCGTAACGGAGGCGGTCCGTGTGCCGCCGTCGGCGCGGATCACGTCGCAGTCAATCCACACAGTTCGCTCCCCCAGCGCTCCGAGGTCGGTCACGGCGCGCAACGAGCGCCCGATGAGCCGTTGGATTTCCATCGTGCGCCCGCTCTGCCGCCCCTTGGCCACCTCGCGCGGCGTGCGCGATTCAGTGGAGCGCGGGATCATGGCGTACTCGCTGGTGATCCACCCGCGGCCGCTTCCTTTGAGAAACATCGGCACGCCGTCGTCGATCGAGGCGGTGCAGATGACGCGGGTCTCGCCCACGCGAATCAGCGCGGAACCCTCGGCGCTCGAAATAAACTGCGGTGTAATTTCCACCTGCCGCAGTTCGGAGGCGCCGCGCTGGCCGCCGCGGATCAGTTTTCCGCCGCGATAGAGCAAGCCGGAAACTTGCTTGGGAGTGGATTGCATAATACCTCGACCGCGTGATGAAGCACGCTCAGGAGAAGCGACCTCGGCGTCATTTTGTATACGTAGGTGGACCGCCGCCGGTTGCAACGCCAGCGAGGGCGGACGAGAAACGGCGCCACTGGGAATGCTTTGAAGATCCTCGGTAGTTCTCAAAATGCACTCGGGAACGGGACTCCCGGCCAGCCGCTCGACGGTTTAACGCTCCCGTTTGCCTTCGTTCCGCGCATCCAGCTATTCTAAAAATATCCGCTGCAGCGCCGGTATCCGCGGCGGGGTGCGACCGCTCGGAGGGCAGCGCATCAACTCAGTATGAGACCTCACACGCACAAAATTATTCTTTCGGGTTGCGCGGCCGTTCTGCTTTTCGCAGCGATCCCGGCATCGACGCGGACGACGCCTCCGCCTTCCGGCCCGCCGCAGGCCCGCAGCGTCGCTCGCCAGGGCATGAACGAGCTCATGAACGGTGACTTGGACGCGGCGATCGGCACGTTCCAGAAGGTGCAGAAAGACGATAATGCCTCGCCGCTCGGCTACGTGCTCGAAGCGGACGCGCTCTGGTGGAAAATCTACTACTCCACCGCGAACCTGGTCGACCCTGACGTTTTCGACGTGGTGACGTCCTACCGCACGCCCGATGACGCCCGCTTTGAGAGCGTCGTGGCAACCGCAATCCAGAAAGCCCGCGCGAATATTCATGCCCGCCGGAACGTGGCCCGCAACAATCTTTATGAAGGCATGGCCTACGCTCTTGAGGCGCGCCTCGCCGGCCTGCGGGCGCATGATCTCGCGACCGCGCGAGCGGGGAAAAAAATGCGCACCTTGTTGCTGACCGCCTTACAGCTTGACCCCAGCCTGACTGACGCTTACGCCGGATTGGGCCTTTACAACTATTTTGTGGACACCTTGCCCACCATCGTCAAGATGCTTCGCTTCCTGATCGGTCTGCCACCCGGTAATAGAGTACTCGGCTTACAGCAGATGGCCAAGGCGGCCGAGTCGGGCGAATTCACGAGGGCAGAAGCAAAATTCTACCTTGCCAAGGATTACACGCGGCGCAATGAAATGCAGTTTGGAAAGGCGCTCGATCTATTTCAGCAGCTTGCGGCCGAACATCCCATGAATCCGTTCTGGAAAATGATGGTGGCGAGCTGCCAGATGCGCCTCGGACAGGACCGGCAAGGAGAAGCGCTCTACCGTGCGGTGCTTGTCGAATCTGCCAGGGAAAAGACCGTCGCCGCCGGAGCCGTCCACGCGCAGGTCGCCGAGGCACTCGCGCGGCTCCACCCCGGAAGAAAGGCTGAGTGATTGCCATTCGGTTCGTTGCTCGTTGATTCGTTTACGCAATGAATCGCTGCGTCAGTCCGGGCAGACTCCGCAGGCGTTCAACGCTTCCTTTTGCTCGTGCGCGTGGTACGAACTGCGCACCAGCGGGCCGGACTCCACGTGGCGAATACCCAGCTTCTCACCCGCTTCTTTAAGGCTCCGGAATTCCGCTGGCGAATAAAATCGCGCCACAGGCAATTGCTCGCCGCTTGGCCGTAGGTATTGGCCGATGGTCACCACGCTCACGCCGGCTGCGCTCAAGTCTTTCAGCACTCCACAAAGTTCGCCGAACGTTTCGCCCAAGCCTACCATCAAGCCGGATTTTGTCGGAATCCCCGGATGTGTTTCTCCCGCCCGGGCGAGCAGCCGGAGCGACCGCTCATACCGCGAGCCGCGCCGGGCCACACGGTAGAGACGAGGCACGGTTTCGCAATTGTGGTTGAGGACGTCCGGGCGGGCGGCGAGAACCGTCTCGAGCGCTTCGTCCGATCCACGAAAATCAGGGATGAGAACTTCCACCTGAATCTCCGGAACGGCGCCGCGAAGCGCCTCAATCGTGCGTGCAAAAAGCGCAGCCCCCCCGTCCCCGAGATCGTCGCGATCAACCGAGGTTACAACCGCATACTTCAGACCCATGGCTCGCGCCGCTTGCGCGACGCGCTCGGGCTCCTTCAAGTCCACCACGCCGCGAGGCAGCCCTTTCGGAACCGCGCAGAACGCGCAACGCCGGGTGCATTCCTCCCCCAGGATCATAAACGTCGCCGTGCGGTGTCCCCAGCACTCGGCGACGTTGGGGCAGCGCGCGCTCTCGCACACGGTGTGCAGGCCAAGCCCGCGCATGATGCTCTTCAGCTCGCTGTAGTTCTCGCCGCCGGGCAAGCGCACCTTAAGCCAGTCCGGCCGCCTCGGACGCAGCGTCACGGTCGAGATTTGTACGAGGTCAGTTCCCATCTCTTGTCATTCTAGCAGTCATGCGTGCCGCGTTGCGACATGCCATGGGCCTCAGACATCGCGCAGCACGGGCGCGCCCGCACGAGCGCAGCCGCCAGTCCGGATTCCTTGCAGTTTTTTTCGCCGGCGCAGGCGGTGGCGTCGTCGCACCGCTGTGCGCGTGAAAGTCGCCAGTCTCAATGAGCCGCCACGGGTAGCTCGACGTAGGAGGGATACTGCGGCGAGCGGTAGACGCGCTGGACCGCTTTCTGGTAATCGGATTGCGTGGCGAGGAAGATATTGGGAACGTATTTTTGCGGATTACGGTCGATGAGCGGGAACCACGTGCTTTGCACCTGTACCATGATTCGATGGCCCTTCAGGAAACAGTGGTTGTTGGTGTGAAGGTCGATGACGTAAGGCGTGACCTTACCTGGAACAACAGGCGCCGGATGCTCGAAGCTATGACGGAACCGCGCACGGAACACTTCGTCCGCGATCATGAGCTCATAACCTGCCATCCGGGGAGCTTGCGCGTATGTTTCGGGATAGACGTCGATCAACTTAACAACCCAATCACAGTCCGTGCCCGTGGTTGAAGCGAAGAGGTGAGCAGCGACGTCGCCGGCCACCGTCACATCTTGGTCGAGCGGCGGCGTCTCCCAGCTCATTGTATCTGGGCGGTTGTCGGTGAAGCGCTGATCTTCAACCAGCCACGTGTACCAGCGGCTGCCCGGGCCATAGGTTTCCTCAACGGGCCGGTGGCGGTAGGGAACGGGCTTCGCCGGGTCTGACACGTAGGAGTCGAAATCGCGCGCGCCTCCCGCGGGCGGGTCGAACGAAAGGGCGCGGTTTTCCCGCAAATAGAGCTTGCGCCCGGTCACGCTCTCGCGGGGCGGCCACTCGTCATAGGCCCTCCAGCGGTTTGTGCCGGTCTGGAACGTCAGCGCTTTCGCGAACGGCAGTTCCCCCGCTCCCTTGAGCCAGTACGCGAACCATTTCGCCTCAACGTTCCGGCGGAAATACGCGCTCGTGTCGCTTCCGAAATCGATGCGCCCAAGCGTGCGCCCCGTGCCGTGCGACCAGCCTCCGTGGTTCCACGGCCCCGCCACGAGGAAATTCCAGTGGTGCGGATCGTGCTTTTCGAGCGCTTCGAATATTTTGACCGGTCCGTAAAAATCCTCCTGGTCCCACCACCCGGCCACATTCAAATCGGGCACCGTCACGCGCGTCAAGTAGTGCGATACCTCCTGCTTTTGCCAGAAGGCGTCATAATTAGGGTGGTTTACGAAATCGTTCCAGGAGGGAACCCGGCCGTGAAAATACTGTCTATTGGCGTTCGAAAGCGGCCCCAGCTTGAACAGGTACCACTCGTATGTATCGTAGCGCGTGAAGTGGAACAGGTTGTTGGTTTTGCCGCGCTCCATCTCCGCGGCGTATTCGAACGCGTAGCTGAGGCGGAAGGCGCCGTTGTGATGAAAGTCGTCGCCCAGAAACATGTCGTCGGGCGATGCTTGCTCTGACACGGCCTTAAGCGCGGGGTTGGGATGGATCATAGCCATCGCCACCAGCCATCCGCCGTAAGACACGCCGAACATGCCCACGCGGGCGCTATTTCCGGGCACATGCTTGACCAGCCATGAGATGGTGTCGTAGGTGTCTGTGCCCTCATCGATGCACTTGGGCTCGCCCGCCGCACAGGGCTCGCGCTGCATCACGAAGTGCCCCTCGGACTTATAACGGCCGCGAATATCCTGAAAGACGAAAATGTAGCCGTCGCGTGCGAGATCGCTATAGTCCGTTGCCAACTGGTGTTGCAAACCGGCGTCGTCGTCCAGGCCATATGGAGAACGGATGAGAAGGATGGGCAGCGGGGCCGCATGGTCCTTTGGAGTAAAGATCGTGGTGTGCAAATGTACGCCATCGCGCGCCGGAATCATCGCATGGCTCACGGAGAACCCCGGACTTCCCGGCGCTGCCTTCGAGTGAGGCGGAAAGCTCAGCGCCAGTATTGCGGCCACGCAAATTGCCGCGCAGCCAGCTACCATTTTTGCGGATCTCGCCATCGTTTCTCCAACACTGCATAGTGTGGCGCGGCACTGCCGCAACCAGAGCCACGCCATCGTGAGGTCCACGGCTTCGCTCAGTCTGTCATGCCGCTTCGCTACGCCCGGTAGGATGAAAATAAGGTGTAGGGGCGCTACTTGCCGCGCCCATCGTCCAAAGGGCGCAGGGGAAGCAGTGCTTCCCGCCAGCAGCGCCCCTACGGTGACACGCTAGACGTCCGCGCCGCGAATGTGCGTCTGGATGAACTCGATAATCTCCGTGGTGGATGCGCCGGGTTGAAACACGGCGGCGACTCCAGCCTCTTTCAGCGCCGGAATATTCTCGTCAGGAATAATACCGCCGGCGATGAGGAGCACGTCCTCCATGCCCTGCTCGCGCAGAAGCCGGCAGATGCGCGGGAGGATGGTGTTGTGGGCGCCGGAAAGGATCGAGACGCCGATGGCATCGACGTCTTCGTCGAGCGCCGCGCGAACAATCTGTTCGGGCGTCTGACGTAGGCCGGTATAAATCACCTCCATGCCCGCATCTCGCAACGCCCGGGCGATGATCTTGGCGCCGCGGTCGTGGCCGTCGAGACCTGGCTTGGCCACCAGCACGCGAATGCGTTTGTCAGGCACGCGTGAAACTCCGGCTCATGGCGTTAAATCCCTGTGGCAGATTCGCGCATCAGCGGGGGCGATCTGTTTCAAGAGGGCGGCACAACCGTCACGCATCTTGCGTTGTGTGCGGCTCTTGAGAACTGCACAGGGCAAAAAGCGGCCATGTAGCGGCGGCCTCTGGCTGCCGTCATTCCGGCGCTTACCGAGCGCCGCTGCAGCAACTTTCAATCGCCGACTTATGACGCTCCGTATATTTTGTGGACACAACACTGGCCCTACCGGCATCCGGATTCCTCGTACGTTCCGAACACCCGGCGTAGCA
>JBOGJT010000282.1:0-4351 GCA_050745065.1 Terriglobia bacterium | reverse complement strand
GATGCTCGAACCCATGTGTTTCTTGCTCATTGCTCTTCCCTGCCCTTAGGTCCTCGCATCATGCGCCGCGCTGACAGTCGGCCGCACCCGGACTTTCACCTCCACGCGCGACCCGAGGCGGTTGATGATCGACATAAGACGATCAACGGTGAACCGCCCGAGATCCGCGTTGCGGATGCGCGAGAAATCTGCAGCAGCAATGCCCGTCCGGTCATGCGCCGCGCGCACCGTCAGGTGCTCCCGATCGAGCGCCTTGATGATTTCCGCCGCCAGGATAGCCTTGAACTGCTCCGCATCGGCGTTCTCGCGCCCGAGGTCCCGGAACACGTTGCCACTTCCCCTCACCAGTTCCAACTTTTTACCTTTCATCGCAACATCTCCTTCAGTCTTTTCAAACGATCCTTTATCAGGTCAATCTCACGCTTCGGCGTCTTGATGCCCTGCGTCGATTTTTTCTGGAAAGCATGCACCACCCAGATTTCGTCGGCGAACTGCACCGCGTAGACGACGCGGAAGGCATCGCCCTTGAACGGCAGCGCAATCTCAAACACGCCGGAGCCCAGGCCGTGCATCGGCTTCGCAATGTCCGCCTTGCCCCCTTCCGCCGCCACCGTCAGCGCCGTCAGGCAAATCGCCCTGGCCCCTTCCGGGAACGTCTCGAATTCCTTTAATGCCGCCCTGATCCACGAAACGGGCCGTGTTTTGCGCGCTTCCGCCATTCGCTATCCCATAGCACCCATATAGCTATGTTGTCATATTTGACAACGACCGTCAAGACCCTTCCGTTCCAGCCTTTATCTTGTCATCAAGATGGCACGTAATCATGTAATCTCGCGATCAGCTCACAAACTTGCTCACCGCCAGGCTCCGGGTGCTTTCCTCGCTCCATTTCAGCCGCTCGCCGCTTCCCTTCCCTTTCGTTTTGCGCTTGCGCCTCAGCAGCTCGCCTTTCTTGAAGGGGTCCAGCCGCCGCACGACCAGGTTGGAGAGAATCTCGCATTTCATGACGGAAAGATACACGAAGCCCTTGCCGTCCTAGTTCAGGACTTCGGCCGTTACCCGCCGCGAACCCACCTTCACGAGTTTCTTTTTGCCTCTCCGCTTCCACTTCCCTTCCGCCCATACCGGCTCCGTCCACCGCAGCACGTCACCGGCGATGAAGGCCTCGCCGCAATGTGTCCATCTAGTCATCTTGATAACACCCTTGCAAGATTACTTGTAATCCCCCGATCCGTCGATAGGGCGCGGCTGAGCGCCGATGGACCCCAGGGGAGCGTTGGGGTGACCCGCAAACACAGGCCGCCGGAGGAGGGCAAGGGAGTGGGGCGCTGGGCATTGTCATCACCCGCTGGGTGCGCAATTCCGTTATCATCGCGGCATGCGCAAAGAACGTAGACCTTCGCCGACCGAATTGCCGTTGATGTTCGAGATTGATCCCGAGCCGTTGCCCGAGGTGCTCACCGCCCTGGGTGGGATGCCGCTGGTGGTCCAGACCTTCCGCTCTCTGGGGTTGCCCGGGAGCGTGAGGGGACACGTTCAAATCAAAGAGCGGGACCGAGGCTACGACGAGGCCACGTTCGTCGAGAGCTTCGTCATTCTCAACGCCGCCGGGGGGGAATGCGTGGACGACTTCAAGCGCCTGCGAGAAGACCCGGGCTTGAAGGAGATGATCGGGCACGAGTTGCCTTCGGCCGAGGCGGCGCGGCAGTTTCTGAATGCCTTTCACCAGGAGGAAAAGATCGAGGAAGCCAAGCAGCAACGCTTGCCCGGCCAGATCGCTTATATCCCCGAAGAGGCGCAGCCCCTGGAAGGGCTGGGGCGAGTGAACCGGGATTTGGTCGAGCGCTTCGGGGCGCGTTGCCCTCACCAACGGATCGCCACGGTGGATCAGGACGCCACGATCATCGAGAGCCACAAGCAGCAGGCGTTGCCGACCTATGAAGGGGTGCGAGGTTATCAGCCGATGCTGGCGGTGTGGGCGGAGACGGGCCTGGTGCTGGCGGACCAGTTTCGCGACGGCAATGTGCCGGCACAGATGGAGCCGCTGGAAGTCGCGCAGCGAGCCTTCGCCGCCCTGCCGGGCACGGTAACCGAGTGCTACTATCGGGGCGATTCGGCCTGCCACGAAAGGGGGTTGGTGAATTGGCTGCGCGATGAGCAACGCGAAGGCGGGCCGCAAGGCAAGATCGGTTTTGCCATCAGCGCGCGGATGAGCGAGGCCTTGCACCGGGCCATCGTGTCGATCCCCGAGGTGGAATGGAAGCTTTACCCGCAAGGGAGCGGGGAGGAGATTCGCGAATGCGCCGAGATACCGTTTGTGCCGGGCGAGAAGTCGGAGCATAAGGACAGCCAGCCGCTGCGTTACGTGGCCGTGCGTGTCCGCAAGCGACAAGGAGAACTGTTTGCCGATGGCAGCGCGGTGCGTCACTTTGCGGTGCTCAGCAATCTGTGGGAATGGAAACCCGAGAAGTTGATCGCTTGGCATCGCGAGAAAGCCGGAACGGTGGAGATGGTGCATGATGTGTTGAAGAATGAATTGGCGGCCGGGGTTGTGCCCTCGAAGTATTTTGGGGCGAATGCGGCCTGGCTGCGGCTAGCGGCCCTCGCTCACAATGTGCTGGTGGCCCTGAAGCGGTTGGCATTGCCCGCCGAGGTGCTGTCGGCGCGGCCCAAGCGACTGCGCTTTTTGTACCTGCATACGGCGGGGCGGGTGATTTGTCATGCGCGTAAAACCCTGCTGCGGCTGGCGGCGACCCGCGAACGCCTCCCCGTGTGGATCGAGATCGGCCAATTCTTGCCGCCGCGCGCCTGAGGGCCCTTTGCTTATCAAAGGATTTGCAGACCCTTTTCGGGGCCGAGTCTTGCCCGGAAAGCCCTTCGGCGCCTGATCAGACTGCTCTGCTGCCTCACCCCGGCGCCGTGGCTGGAGCGGACAGCCGGTTTCTAATAGTCGCAGTCCCGCCGGAGGCTGAAAGTCGTCTTTCAACCCTCGGTCGTGCCCGTGTTCGGTACCGCCAACATCGTTATCGAAGGATCGGGGAACTGCCGGACCCATTGACATTTCCCGGATTGAAGAGTATGGGTAGATATTCGAGGTATATTTATGGGCGAAGAGAGAGCGGAGTTCCTGAAAGGAACGCTGGACATACTGATCCTGAAGATCGTGGTGCTCGGCCCGAATCACGGCTATGCAATTGCCCAACGCATTCAGCAGATCTCCCGCGATTTCTTCGAGGTCCAGCAGGGATCCCTCTATCCTGCGCTTCACCGCCTGGAAGACCGCGGGTTACTGAAAGCGGAGTGGAAAATGACCGAGACGGGACGCGAGGGAAAGTTCTACTCGCTCACCCGTAAAGGGCGTAAGCAATTGCAGAGCGAAGTTGAGAACTGGGAGAAGCTGACCGGAGCGGTCGCGCTGATCCTTCGGACGGCAGAGTAGGGCGAAGACCAGAGTGGGAACCGACTGGGAGCGGTTGATGCGCTGGTATCAACGACTATTTCGGAGAGCACGAACCGAAAAGCAACTCGATGCTGAGTTGCGGTTTCACGTGGAGCAGCAGATCGCCGATTACGTCGCGACGGGGATCACGCCCGAGGAAGCGCGCCGGCGTGCCCGGCTGGAATTCGGAGGGCTTGACCAAGTGAAAGAAAAATGCCGGGACGTGGGCGCTGCGCGGTTCATTGAAACACTGATTCAGGATGTTCGCTACGGGCTGCGGCAGTTGCGCCGCAATCCGGGTTTCACAACTGTCGCTGTCATTACTCTTGCCCTCGGCATGGGCGCGAACACCGCGATCTTCAGTGTCATCGATGCTGTCATGCTGCAGATGCTGCCCGTCGAAAAGCCTGGGGAGTTGATGCAGGTGAAGACAAGGGATCCACGCTTCCCCGGCCAAGCCTCACCGCTCTTCACCACCCCGTTATGGGAGCAACTGCGCGACCGGCAAGATGTTTTCTCAGGCGTCTTCGCATGGGGTGAATCGTGGGGTGAAGATAAGTTTAATCTCTCTCAGGGCGGGGCAGCCCACCTGGTGAATGGAATGTGGGTGAGCGGCGGCTTCTTCAGGACGCTCGGACTGCATCCTGCTGCTGGGCGCCTGATCGCACCCTCCGATGACCGACGCGGCTGCCCTGCCGTCGCCGTCCTGAGCTACGGGTTCTGGCAGGATCATTTTGGCGGAGCCGGGAGCGCTATCGGCAGCACCATCTCGCTTAGCAGCCATCCTTTTGAGGTGATCGGTGTTGCCCCGCCAGGCTTTTACGGCATGAATGTGGGCCGGAACTTCGAAGTGGCTGCGCCGATCTGCGCCACCGTGCTGTTTGACGGCAAGGAGTCGCGCCTCGTGGATCG
>JBOGJT010000281.1:0-9602 GCA_050745065.1 Terriglobia bacterium | reverse complement strand
GTGGGGTAAGCTCGACAAGATGCCCAAGATAGGCTTGGTTAAGGGGGAGCGCCAGCGCGAGCGTGTGTTGACGGACAGCGAAGCGGAAAGGTATCTTGCCGCCTGCCCTCAGCCGTGGCGCGACGTGGCGACAATCATGCTCGGTACGGGTATGCGCCCGGCTGAAGTGCGCCGCCTAAGATGGGAGCATGTTCTATTAAACGGCCACGGCGGGTTGATTCGAATCGCTGAAGGCAAGAGCAAGGCCGCCCGGCGCATCCTGCCGATAGTGCCAGCGGTCTATCAGGCCCTCAAGACCCGGCAGGAAGCTCAAGGCCAGCCATCAGAGGGTTGGCTGTTTCCTTCAGGCTCCGCGTCCGGCCACTTGGAAGAAAGCACGGACAAAAAGTATCACGCGAGGGCTTTGGAGACTCTGGCGACGGCCCACAAGGAAAAGCCTGAAGAGAATCCCGAAGTCAAACCATTTGAGCCATATTGCCTGAGACACACGGCCTTGACGCGCTTGGCTGAGGCCGGATGCGATGCCTTCAAACTGGCGTACATTGCCGGTCACTCGGATATCAGGATCACTCAGCGGTACGTTCACCCGGATACGGAGGCAATCGAGCGGGCCTTCGCACAGATGGCCGCCAGCCAAAAAGTGGTTACAGATGGTGGTTACAGTCAAAATGCGGAAAACGGGGCCGAGAAAAACCTGCCTGTAACCGTCACTCGCTGAAAGGGTTATGGCGCGCCTGGAGGGATTCGAACCCCCGACCTACAGATTCGAAGTCTGCCGCTCTATCCAGCTGAGCTACAGGCGCGTTTTGCAAGCACTACCTCTCAACATACTACGAAGGGCCGAATTGGCGCTACCGCGAAGTCACTGGTTGCGCAGTCCGGGTTGACATATTCGGCTTGATCTCGTAAGTTCATGGCTCAACCGGCCACGCAATCCACCCTGCTTCTGACGGCGGAAGGCGGGGTTAATCGTCGGACGCGGGTGCGGTGAAGCCTTTCGGAGACACGTTCGACCCGCAGGGATGAGGAAACAAATGAGCGATGGAATTGCGCGCCGGGACTTTCTGGCAGCGGCGCTTTCGGGCTCGGCGCTGTTGGGGGGTGGGCGCCAAGATGTGCGGGATGGCGCGAAGCAGCGCCTGCACAATAACAAAGGCATCCGGATAAATATGCTTCCGAAAAATCTGAGCGCCATCGACGGCCTGAAGGCGGCAGTTGGCGCCGGGTTCAGCCAATTGGAGCCTTTTGCGACGCTTGATGACAGCCGGGCGCTCGCGATCAAGAATTCCGCCCACGCCGCGGGAATCAGGATCGGCTCGGTCGCCGATCAGAGGAACTGGAAATATCCTTTAACCAGCGCTGATCCCGCCGTGGCGAAGAAGGGAATTGAGGCGCAGACGGCGGCGCTCGAGAACGCGCACGATTGGGGCGCGGACGCCATTCTGATGATTCCCGGCGTGGTCACACCGGAGGTGAGCTATCACGACGCGTGGGTGCGTTCGCGCCAACAAATCGAGCGGCTCGTTCCCGTGGCCGAGAGACTGCAGGTTGTGATGGCGCTGGAAGAGACGTGCGACCAAAGCAAATTTCTGCTCAGCCCGCGCGAGTATGCCCGCTACCTCGACGATTTCAAAAGCCCGTACGTCCGGGCTTATTTCGACGTGGGCAACGTGATGCCCGTGGGCTATCCGCAAGACTGGATTCACGCGCTCGGCAAACGCATCGTTAAAGTACATCTGAAAGACTGGAACCCCAAGGCGCGCCAATTTGTTGACCTGGGCGACGGCGTGGTGGATTGGCCCGCTGTGAAGCAGGCGTTCATCGACGTGGGTTACGCGGGAACGTTCACGGCAGAGCTCCGCGGCGGTGACCCGGCGTACCTACGCGACTTAAGCCGGAGGATTGACCGGCTGCTGTTGGACTAAAACGCGGCGTCATAAACTGCCGGCGGCTGATTTTGTGGCGTCGGCCTCCGGCCGCCGGTTGTTATAAGCAAAGGCCGGCGGCCAGAGGCCGCCGCTACAACAACATCAAAAGCTCACCTCCACCCGCGTAACCCGCCGGATGACCAGCACAACCGAAAGCACCGCAACCGCCGGCAGGATACCCGCGGCGATGAGCACCGGCATGTAAGAAAAATGGTCGACGATGATTCCGGTGAAAAGCATGGCTACCATTCCAACACCGCTGTCCGCGACCCCGCCAATCCCGTTTACCGTAGCAACAGTCTTTGAAGGAAAAAGATCTCCCATCATCCCGATATAGGACGCAACCATCCATTGATTTCCCAAGACGATCACGCAAATGGCCGCGATGGCCACCGTCATGCTTCCGATGAAGGGCAGCGCGAGACTTAGCGACGAAAGCACGGCCCCGAAAATAAAGCTGGCCTTGCGAGCGGCGTCGACGCTTGCGCCCCTTCTGATCATGAAGTCAGAAAAGTAACCGCCGGCTACGTTCCCGAGCGCGCCGGCAACGTAGGGCATCCACGCTACCAGGCCAATCTCGAGATAAGGCATTCCGCGCCCGTAGCGCAGATATTCGGGAAGCCAGTACCAATAAAAGCTGGTGAGAGGTCCGGTGGAAGCACGGAAAATCATCACGCCAACCACCTGCCGGTTTCGCAGTAAACTTTTTACGCGAGCGAGGCTTGCGTGCAGGTCAGCCGCGCCGCGGGCCGCGACCTGAGTTGGAGTCGTCGAACGGGCGCGCGGATACAGCGCCGTCCACGGAATGAGCCAGAGCAATCCGAGCGCGCTGGGAAGAAGAAACGCGGCGCGCCAGCCCCAGTGAACCGTGATGAGCACAACGAGGGGCGGCGCGAGGACGGCGCCAAGCTGGGCGCCGCCGTTGAAAATGCCCCCGGCCATGGCGCGGTTCTCGGCGGGAAACATTTCCGCGATCACCTTGATTCCGCCGCTGTAATCGCCGCATTCGAAAACCCCCAGAAGAAACCGCAGTCCGGCGAGGCTTGCCACGCCGCGGCTCAGCGCGTGCAGGCCGCTGGTGACGGACCAGCCGATAAAGATGCAAACGAATCCCAGGCGCGAGCCAATCACGTCGAGAAAAACGCCCGCCGGCACCTGCGTGAGCAGCAGGCCAAGCTGGAAGGCGAAAATAATGTAGGAATACTGCGTGTTGGTGAGGGAAAGCTGTTGTCTCAGGACCGGTGCGACGAGGGAGAGCACCTGCCGGTCCACCAGGTTGATTCCAATCGATGCCGAGAGCAGCGCAACGATCCACCATCGGCGTCGGAGAGACAAAGCAGCAGAATTCATGAGGCGCCGGAGGGGAAATCAGACGTTGCCGCGCTTCATTTCCCGGATCAGGCGGTCGCACGAGCGCACGCACAGCGCCATGATGGTTAACGTCGGATTCTGGCAGGCGCTCGATGGAAACGCGGAGCCATCCATGACGAACAGGTTCCGAACATCGTGCGTTTGTTGAAATGGCGTTAATACGGACGCCTTTGGATCGTTTCCCATGCGCGCGACGCCCAACTCGTGGATAGCCGAACCCGGCGGCTTAGGATGCGGTTGGGTCCGGATGTTCCTGGCGCCGGCGGCTTCGAGCATTTCGACGCCCGACTCCACAATGTCCTTTGCCATCGCCGTCTCGTTCGGGCTGAGCTTCATGTGAATGCGAAGCACCGGGATGCCGAAAATATCCGACACGTTGGGGTCGATCTCCACGTAATTATCCCGACGCGCGAGACATTCGCCGAAGCCCGAGATGCCAATCGAAGTGACCGGGTCCATCACGGCTTTCGTATAAGCGCTGCCAAATCCGTAGGCGTTATAGTTGAAGTGCGCCGCGCCGCCGCCCTGGTAACCGTAGCCGCGCAAAAAATTCTTCGAGCGGCCGCCGGTAAGCGTGTTGCGGAAGCGGACAACGTAGATCCCATCCGGCCGGTGTGGTCCGTTGACGTTTGCCTTTCCGGGAAAATCCGGAAGCTCGCCGTGCACCGAAACGCCGAAGAGATGGTCCATCAGGTAATGGCCTAGCACGCCGCTGCTATTCGCGAGGCCGTCCGGATATTCGCGTGTTGCCGAGTTCAGGAGGACGCGGACGGATTCCAGAGCTTGAGCGCAAAGAATGACCACCTTGCCGCGCACCTCGTGCAAGGCTCGCGTCTGCCGGTCCACGTAAAGCACGCCGCGCGCGCGGTTCGTCGCCGGGTCCATCAGCACTTTGCACACGTAGGCGTTGGGGATAAGCGTCGAGCGGCCCGTTTTGAGGGCGTCGGCGAGGGTGGTGAAGCCCGAATTAAAGTAGGAATGTGTGACGCATCCCCGCTGGCACGGCCCGCAGTAGTGGCAAGGAGCGCGGCCGTTGATCCCGCGCGTGATGTTCGCCGACCGTCCCAGCGTAATGTTCCAGCCTAGGTTCTTCTTCACGCGCTCGCGCAGGTGAGTTTCCGCGCAGGTAAGACCCATGGGCGGCTGGAAGCGCCCGTCGGGAAGTTGGGAAAGCCCCTCGCTCATCCCCGTGATGCCGACGTATTCCTCAACTTGATCGTAGTAAGGCGCGAGATCCTTGTAACTCAGCGGCCAGTCCACGCCGTATCCGTCGAAGGAAGCCGCCTTGAAATCGAGGTCGCTGAGGCGGTAGCTCTGCCGGCCCCACACCACCGTGCGTCCACCGATGACACGCAGGCGTCCTTTCCAGAGGAACGGCATATCGGGAGGGGTTGTGTACGGCTCCTCGATATCGTTGCAGAACCACTCGTAATTATATTCGTCGCACGCGCCAGAGTTGCGCTGCACGAAGCGCGTTTTGGCGATGATCTCCGGCGCCATGTCCCGATACTTCAGCTCAAACCGCGGCTTGTGCTCCACGAACTCACTGTCAGGAAGCGGCCGCCCCCGGTCAACTACGGCCACTTTTAGCCCTGCCTCGCTCAGGAGCTTCGACGCCCAGCCACCGGAAGCGCCGGAGCCTACCACAATCGCGTCATAAACCGTTTTGGGAGAAGCTTCCATCATTGATTTCTGTAGTGGTTCTGCTTAGATCACTGAGATGCGCCGCGAAGGAGCCGTGCGGTGTAGCGGTGGCCTCTCGCCGTCGGTCTATGCTTCCCAAAATCGGCGGCTCAAGGCCGTCGCAAAGAATACCATCCCGTTATCAGATTTTTGAGGCCATGATACAAAAGAGGCGATTTTTTATCTCTGTGCCGCCCGGCACCGGGTTACGCACTGCGGTAGAGTTTGGTCATCACGAATTCGCGGTGGCCCAAGGCCTCGGAGGCGGTGAGCCTGCCGTTGCACGTTCGGATCATCATCTCATCCAGTTTGCCGCCGGCCTGCTCCAGGTTCATCTCTCCCGAAAGGATTTGGGACACGTCAAGGTCGATGTGCTCGCGCATGGTGGCACAGGTGAGGGGATTGCCGGACAGCTTGATCACCGGCAGGATAGGGTTCCCGATAATGTTACCTTGCCCTGTCGGGAATAGGTGCACTACCGCGCCCGAAGCGGCCCAAAGCGTAAGAGCTTCGGCTGCCGCCGACGACGTATCCATAAACCACAAACCCTTTCCTGACGGAGCTTCCGCCGGCTTCAGCACGCCGACAAACTTCGCGCGTTTGCCTAGTTTCTCAATATTCCCCAGGGCTTTTTCTTCGATGGTGGTCAAGCCGCCCCGGATGTTGCCCTTCGTGGGTTGAGATTCGGAAAGGTCGCTGGTCTTGTGGGCGTTGATCATCTCCGAGTAGTCGCTCCAGACCCGCATAAACGCGTCGCCCACTTCGGGCGTAGCGGCGCGCTTCTTGACGATGTGCTCGGCGCCCGTCAGTTCTGAGGTTTCGCCAAAGGAAGCCGTGCCGTTCAAATCCATGAGGCGGTCGATCACCGCGCCCACCGTGGGACAGGAAGCGAGGCCCGTGGTCGTGTCGGATTCTCCGCACTTCACCGAAACGTAGATCTCATTCAGGGAGCATTCCGCGCGGTGGAGCTCCGAAGCCCATTGAGCGTATTCCATCGCTTTGCGCGACGCCTCGGCAATGGTCTTGAGGTCGCCGTTGCGCTCGATGGAAAATCCGGTTACGGGCTTGCCCGTTTTGGCGATACCCTGGACCACGCGCTCCGTCCAGCCGGGCTCGATGCCAATCACCACCGCCGCCGCAACGTTGGGATTCGATCCTGTGCCAATCAGCGTGCGAAAGAAAAGCTCGAGGTCTTCGCCAAACTGCAACCTTCCGTAAGCATGCGGAAGCGCGAGCGTGCCCTGAATGAGCTTGCCCACCGACTCGCAGGCGGCGTTCGAGATGTCGTCCACCGGGAGAATAACGACGTGGTTCCTGATGCCCACGCGGCCGTTTTCCCGGCGGTATCCGTGAAACCGCGGAATCGCCATGCTCACCACCTTTTCGTTTTCAGATTATGCACGTGAACGTGCTCACCGGCGCGGATGGCCGCGACCACGCGCCCAATATCTTCGCCGTATTTGATGATGGTATCGCCCGCGCTGAAACTTTTGAGAGCAATCTTGTGGCCGAGCGGCACGTCTTCGAGCGCCGTGATCTCCCGCTGGGTCGCGCCGTCGAGCGAAACGCCGGTTGCGGTTTCGCTCGCCTTGATATCCACCACTGCGACGCCGACGTTATCCCGGCTGTCGTGCATCAGAAAATGCCTCATCGCTCCTCCGGCTTGTGATAAATAAGCATTGATCGTAACAGGCCGCCGAAAAAACTATGGAACCATGTCATTCTAATGAGAAACTGTGAATATTTGAATCGTGCACGCTGAGTAAAAGCGAAGCATCCGCTCCTTGGTGAAAATGAAAGGCCGGCAATGCCAGCGCTTCGCTCCGGCTGGCGCGTTCGCGCGTCCTTCCGGCAAAACCGCGCGAAGGGTTCAACGCAAAAGAAGTGTAATATATCAGATGTCAGATTAATGTCAAGGTAGATGCAGGCAAATAGCGCTTGGAGCTCGATCAATGGCGGTGGGAAATGCAGTGGTGAGTCATGGCGGTGGGCCGACCGCCGTCCTGAACTCAAGCCTTCTCGGAGTATTTGATGGCGTCAACGGGGCCGGAGTGAAGCGCTTGTGGGCGGCTGCCGGGGGCTTGGCCGGCATGACTCAAGTCTCGTGCGTTGACCTGCTCAAACTTCCGCGAGCCACCGTCGTCAGCGCCGCGCGGCAGCCCGGGTCTTACATCGGGAGTTTCCGCGGAATCATTACCGAGGAGGATCTCGACCGGTTTATCGGGTTTTGCCGCAGGCGCGACGTCCGCTACTGCTTTTGCACCGGGGGCAACGGATCGATGGGCACAGCTCTGCGGATTGCAGACGCGGCACGCAAGAGGCGCTACGATCTCCTCACCGTGGGCGTTCCCAAGACGATGGATAATGACATTTGCGAAACGGACCACTGCCCGGGATTTGGCAGCGCCGCGCGCTTTGTGATGAACGCGGTGCGCGACATCGGCTTGGATCAGCGATCCTTGCCTTCTCCCGTTTCGATCATCGAGGTGATGGGCCGGAACACCGGCTGGCTGGCGGCCGCTTCGATTCTGGCGCGGCATAGGAAAGACGCTCCTCCGCATTTTATCTACATCCCGGAGCGAATCTTCGACCCTCAAGAATTCCTGGCGCGTATTGACGGGCTCCTGGCGGCGCGGGGCTGGGCCGTGGGTGTGGTCGCCGAAGGCCTGCGGGACGGGTCGGGCCGCATCATCGGAGCGTCGGGCGGAAGCGCGCGCGATGCCCAAGGGCGGGTGCTGGCGGGAAATTGTTCACAATCCCTGGCGGCGCTCGTCACCAGAAGCCTGAAGGTGCGGGCGCGCAGCGAGAAGCCCGGCCTGCTCTGCCGCGCCTTTGTGGCTTGCCGTTCTGAAACGGACATGAGAGAGGCCTACGAGGCCGGGCAAGCCGCCGCGCACGCGGCACTCTCAGGGCAATCGAGCGTCATGGTCGCGCTCGAGCGGCCGCGATCCGGACCCTACCATTGCAGTTACAGGTTCGTTCCGCTGAGCTCCGTTGCGAACCGGGAAAGAAAACTTGATCCGCGGTATTTGAAGGCCGGCGTCTCGGAAGGAGTCGATGGGCGCTACGCCCGGTATGCCCGGCCATTAGCCGGAGGGATGCCAGAGGCTCCTGTGATTTTATGACGGGAGGTAGGAAGGTGGCGCAGAGTTTCCTGCTTTTGGAAACTCTGCGGCGCGGCTACCAACGGAAAAGGCCGCAGACTTCGAACGGCACGAAGTCTGCGCTACGCCGCTACGTCATTATGGAGCGTTGAATTGCCATGAGTCTTTTAGAATTGCGATATGGCCGGTCTTCCCGCTCCTTGACGATTCCCGACGATGTACTTTTCGACACGCTGGAGCCCCACAACGTTCTGCCCGTCGCCCGCCCGCAGGACGCAATCCTGGCGGCTTTGCGGAATCCTGTGGGCACGCCGCCGCTGCGCGCCGTCGTCCGGCCTGGGGACCGGGTGGCCATACTGGTCAACGACGTAACGCGGCTGGTGCACAGTGACGTCTTCCTGCCGGTCTTGATCGGCGAATTAAACGAGTCGGGGATTCCCGACAAGGACATTTTCATCGTCTTCGCTCTCGGCATTCACCGCAAGCAGACGTCCGATGAGCAGCGCGCGATTGTGGGCGATGGAATTGCGCGGCGCATCAGGATGTATGACCACGATTGCTACGACCAGCAGCAGCTTGTGCGCGTTGGGCAAACCAGCCGCGGAAACGAAGTTTGGATTAACCGGCGCGTCCACGAGGCCGACAAAGTCATCCTCACCGGCGAGATCATCTACCATCTCATCGCGGGATATAGCGGTGGCCGCAAGGGGATCGTGCCCGGCGCGGCGGGCGCGGAAACGGTCACGTTCAATCACCGTCTGATTCTTGACCCGCGAACCCGCGCGGGATCGCTTGACGGCAACCCGGCGCACGAAGATTTGCTCGAAGCCTGCAAGCTGTGCAATCCGGATTTTCTGCTGAACGTAGTCCTCAATCCGCGCGGCGAACTCGTGCGCGTGGTTTGCGGCCATTACGATTTAGCGCACCGCGCGGGATGCGAGACGGTGGATCGCGTCTATGGAGTTACCGTTGAGGAGCCGTACGACGTCGTGATCGCCGCGGCGGGCGGGTTTCCCGTTGACATTGACTTGCGCCAGGCGCACAAAGGCCTGGAAAACTCCGCTCGCGCTTTGCGTCGCGGAGGAACGCTGATTTACTTCGCGGAGTGCCCGGATGGAGCGGGCATTCGAGCCTTCGAGGAGTGGGTCGCAAGATATTCTTCCTCGGCTGAGATGGCGGCGGCGCTTCACGCAAATTTTGTCGTGGGCGGCCACAAAGCGTATTGGGTGGTGCGGCTGGGCGAGCAATCACGCATTTTTCTGGTTTCGAGTTTGCCCGAATCGCTTGTTCGGAGCTGCCACCTTATCTCCACAACCGACCCGGAGGCGAATCTACGCAGCGCCATCGCAAATGGAAAGCGGCGAATCGCCGTCATGCCCTACGCCAATTTCACCCTGCCTCGGAGCGGGGCCAGAGCCTGAATGCCGCGTCAAGTGATTCATCGCTCAACGTGGGGTGGCGCAGACATGCCGTTGTTTGGCATGTCTGCGATGGAGAGAAGCTGGCACCCGTGACG
>JBOGJT010000280.1:0-3028 GCA_050745065.1 Terriglobia bacterium | reverse complement strand
ATGGCATTCGGTGCGCCGGCGCATTCCTGATGGAGTCTGGAGACTTTGCGAGCCCGCTCAGAATCGAAACGCTGGCCGGGGTGAAAGTACTCGCTGCGGCAGAGGGCGGAAAAGGGAAGTGGGTCTTTCGGGTATCCATGGGTCATCCTATTTTGGAGCCGGAGAGAATTCCGTTCCTTGCCAAGCGCGCATCCACGCCGGTTTTGGGATATCCACTGGCCTTGAAAGCGGGCACGCAGCGGGTGACGGTCACTTCGATGGGCAATCCGCACTGCTCGGTATTTGTCAAAAACTTTGAAGCTATTGACTGGCCCGAAGTAGGCCGGGAAATTGAGATTCATCGGCGGTTTCCCAATCGTACCAACGTGGAGTTCGTGCGTCTGATCTCGCGCCGCGAGATTGAGGTGCGTTATTGGGAGCGAGGCGTAGGAATTACGGCGTCTTCAGGAACAGGGTCATGCGGCGCCGCGGTGGCTTCGATTCTGAACGCATTTACGGGCCGGCGCGTCCGGGTGCGAACCGTGGCCGGTACGCTTGAGGTTGAATGGCCCGAAGGCGGCCAAGTCCTTCTCACCGGCCCGGCGCAATGGATCGCCGAAGGGGTGTACCGGCATCCGGGTTAGCACCTTCGCGACCTTGAGAAAATTCCCAAAGATTGTGCTTGACATGCCGCCGGGGGGGGGGGATAATGGCTTCGTCTGATTTCCCTCTGGACCCCGAATCTGCAGGTGGGTGTGATGCGTGCTGCCGTTCTGTTCGCCGCGGTGGCGATAGCTCTGGCGATTGGCAGCCCCGGGAGAGCGTATTCCCAAGCGTGTTCCCCCTACTATGGTTATTTCGAACACACCGGAGGAGGCTCGTACTACTGCTACTACGGGTATGGGACCGGCACCTCGCCGCCGCCAGATGCGGACCCGGTTCCCGTAGTCTCTCCTGAACTGTATTCCTTGCCGCCAGGACAGAGCATGTCCGTGAACGTCCAAGTCATCGACGCGGGCTCCGCTCAGCCGCTGAGGCGGGTTGGCCTTGACCTTACGACAGCCGCTGTTGTCCTTACGGGCGGACACGAGCACAATGATCTCACGCATCCTTCCAGCACCCTGAGCGCTACGACTTGCGACACAGGTTACGACGGCAACCAGTGCAACGTGACCCTGACCGCAACCTACGTCAGCCAGGAGGAGGGTGCGTTCGCCACGCTCGTTGGCTTCGGCAGTAGCTGGAATGGAACCTCCTACATGGTCCAGTATACGGACCTGTATCCCATCCCTTCAAATTCCAACTTATACAGCTTCACCGGCGCCACTTCGGCTCATCCCAAGAACCATTACGCCACGCAGACGACTATTAATGGCATCACGGCGACGTTGCGGGCGTGGTATCAGAGTTATGGGAACTCGCCGCTTCTGGGGCTGAATGATGCGGGACTAATTTACGGCGGATGGTTTGATCTGGGGCCGAGCTATGGCGGCCAGTGGTGGCTATGCCCGCATCAGTATCACGGCCGGGGAACGGCGGTGGACGTGAACGGCGTACCCGCAAGCTCGCAGTCTACCTTCGTTCAGTTTTGCAAAAACAACGGCGCAATGACGGGGTACGCGGAGGGCAGCAACGTGCACTGCGAGTGGCAGGACAGTATCGCGCGTTTCACGGAGTCGTCGTTTTGCCCGACGGCAGCGCCGGGCGCGCCGCCGCCGTATGGGTACTGAGCGATGCGCCGGGCATGGCTGGTAGTGTCTGCCGTTGGAGCGCTGATCATCAGCGCGGTGGGGACCTCTCGCTTTCTCGCCACGGCGCTACCGTCCCAAGCGGCGGAGACCGTGTCTCCAAAGCGAGGCTCAGGGAAGCGCTATGTTTTTGTCGACCCGAAGACCGGCGACCTTGTTATCCGGTATCCCACGAATCTCGGGCTCCCCGATTTTGCAGAGAACCCGGGCCCGCAGCGGGCTGTTCGGGTGGTATTACCGAACCACGTCGACCCATTGGTCTCCGCTCACGTCACCCGTGACTTGCCCTACGACGAGTATCACTACCAGTACTCCCTCGAAAACGGTCCTGCGGCTAGGCAGCGCATCTCTGATTGGGTCATGATTGTTCCGCACCGCGAGTTTGTAAGGGAGGCTGCGCAGCCGGAAGGCTGGTCGAAAGGACTTCCATTGACTGAGACGCCGCCTGATCCAAGAGCCGCATGGTACGTGAATCCCCCGGGGTTCACCCTGTTTTGGTGTTCGGTGAGTGATCCACCGTGGACGGCAGCAATAGGGCCACGGGCGACCCTCGCCGGGTTCGCCATATCAGGCCCCGCCAGGCCGGGGTTCCTTCGAAACTTCTTTTTCTGGGTTGATCTGAATGATCCCACCCGTGACATGCCCAACGAGGTCGCCGTCGAGGCCAGACCCTACATGACGCTCGTGGGCTCGAGCCAAGAACGATTGTTGCTTGGGCCGGCGTTTCCGCTCGATACGCCAAAGAACGTCATCTCGTCGCGTTTGCTTGACTCGGTGCGGGAAATGATCAAAATGCGTGAGCTCGATGCAGCTTCTCCCTTTGTTCGCGAGTCGATGACGATCCTTGATCAGTTCGGTGCGACCAATGCAGAATCCCTTTCGGCGGCTTCACAGCGACCGGTCAAGTTCAAGACGCAGCCGAACGGCGAAATGGAGAAGCAGCTCTATTCGGCCATTACGTTGGACCTGGAATAGTAACCACTCTTGCCTCGGTCTGGGAAGGAAGTGGAGCATGAGAAAATGGACGGCTGGGTTAATTCTTATAGCGGCGATTTCATTGGTCGGGAACGCGCAGACTGCCGCGCCACAGGCAACATCGCAGCTCACGCGGGTTCCAGTTATACGGTCGGTACCGCCTTGGCCAGAGGACGGCGTGCCTTCAGAGGCGATGGCGCACCAATGCGGAGGATTTTTAGCTGAGCGGGCGCGGGAGACGGCATTTGGGAGGTCACCCACGATGTCGTCCGCGCCCACTCAGCTAAAAATCAATTGGACTAAGCCGCGGGCCAACGAGGACGCTA
>JBOGJT010000279.1:0-6344 GCA_050745065.1 Terriglobia bacterium | reverse complement strand
ACCGGGCCGGCCGCATCGCCTCCGCGCAGGTCGTCGACCTGATCGAAGACACCGAAAAGCCCCGGCGAGTTGTGGTTTACCGTTACGAAGTGGCGGGCGTGACCTACGAAGCCGCCCAGGACGTGTTTGCGTTCTCCGAAGCGGGCTTTTCCGGAGAGAGCCTCGCGGGATTATCCTCAAGCGTTAAATACGACCCCCAAAAGCCCATGAATTCCATCATCGCTTGCGAGGAATGGAGCGGCCTGGCGCGTGCGAAAGCCCTTTGAGGCCCACGGGTCGTTCTGATCGCGAGGGTGTGGGTCAGGTTTTCTTCTGGGCCCGATAAAGAATCACGCGCACATTTTCCAGCGTGATCAGACCACCCCCGACCATTTCATCCAGCTTCGGAAGAATGCTTTCCACGCGCTCCGGAGACTCGACGGCTTCAATGACGATGGGCAGGTCTTGCGAAAGCCGCAGGATCTTCTCCGTATGATATCGGCTCGTGGATCCGTAGCCGCCAATGCCGCGTAGCACCGTGACGCCGGAAAAGTTTTCCCTGCGGAATAACTCAACGATCGCCTGGTAAAGAGGCTTTCCGCGCCACTTGTCCCCTTCGCCGATATAGACGCGCATTAAGGTGCGCTGGCCAAGGAACCGTTCGTGATCCATGGGATTTCTCCGCCGGACAAGCCCGGCCCGCGTCCAATGCTGATCCCCTCGGCTTCATTCAAAAGGCGTTTTCAGCAATCCCGTTATGAGATCGCGTCCCCAAGGCGCATTCCCGTCAACATCAGCACGACACCCACCAAAACACTCAGGAGAATATAAATCCCCGCCTTGGTCCATTCTCCGTCCTGAATCATGTGGCCCGTCTCCCACGCGAAAGTTGAGAACGTGGTGTAGGCGCCGAAAAATCCGGTCGTGATTCCAATCCGCCAATCGGGCGAAATGGAAATGTGGTTCAACGCGTATTCTCCCACCAGGCCGAGGAAGAAGCATCCGCAAAGATTCACGAGAAGCGTGCCGTAGGGAAAGCCCGCGCCTGTCTTCTCCTGCACGAACCCTTGCATCCCGTAGCGCGCGAGCGTGCCCGCTACGCCAAAAACACAAAGCAGCAATATCCGCAATCCGTTTCACCTTTCCCCGCTGGCGCGCGTTGGCCCATAACAAACGACTCCAGGCGCGGCGTCGCGGTCAGGAGTCATCAGCCCATGCGAGGGGCGGTTCAGGCGAACTCCATCGCCTCGAAGTTACGAACCCTCATTCTACACGGAGCGTCATAAGTTGGAGACGGGCATGCGCTGTGGCATTTGCTGTAGCGGCGGCGTCTGGCCGCCGGTCGTTTCCATCAAAAACCGGCGGCCAGAGGCCGCCGCTACAGAGCCGAACGTCGCTGACTCATGACGCGGTGTATTTACCGGACCGCGGCCTGTCAGCGAGGAGACGGCAATAGCATGGCAAAGTCGTGCCGGAATGTAACGGAAAGAGGTTATAATCGCTCTAGCCGTTTGGCGATTGCGCTGCGCCAGAAAGGGAATCGATTGAGCGTTCGCGTTTGCGTGCTGGGAAGTGGGAGCAAGGGAAACTCCACGTGGGTGGCCACGGAAAGCACCCGGCTTCTCGTTGACGCGGGCTTCAGCAGGCGGGAAACCTTTGCGCGCCTGACGGCGCGAGGCGAGCGCGCGGAGACGTGCAACGCGATTCTCATCTCACACGAGCATTCCGACCATGTGGGAGGCCTCGCTAAGCTGGCGCGCGATATCGGGTGCCCGGTTTACATCACCGGCGGCACGCGCGACGCGATGGAGTGGGACCGGAAGATCGAGGCCTGCGAGCTGATCGAAGCGGGCCGCGCCTTTATGATTGGCGATATCAAGGTCTCCCCCTTCTCCATTCCGCATGACGCCGCGGAGCCTGTCGCCTTTACGGTAGAAGCGCAGGGGATTAAGATCGCCGTGGTCACCGACCTGGGCTACATTCCTGAGCACGTCAAACAGCACGTACGCGCTTGCAACTGCCTCGTCTTCGAGTCGAACCACGACGTTGAAATGCTGAAGGTGGGGCCTTACCCATGGCACGTGAAGCAGCGCGTCATGGGGCGCCAGGGCCATCTTTCCAATTCCACCACGGCGGAATTTCTCTGCGGCGACTACGACGCAACCTCCCAAGTGCTCGTCCTGGCCCACCTGAGTGAGACCAACAATCATCCCGAGCTCGCCCGCTTGAGCGCTCTTGAAGCGCTCGAGCGCCGAAGCGCCAGCGGCGCTCCCGAACTTCACCTCGCAACCCAAACCACCCCCACCAAAATGTTCGTTTGGTAGTGGCTGTAGCGGCGGCCTCTGCCCGACGGCCTTTAGTATCAGAAACCCGTGGCCAGACGCCGCCGCTACAGCGCCGCAAAGAGCGCCTTCAAGCTTTCCGTGTATGGGGAGCGCGCGACGCCGCGCTCTGTAATAATTGCGCTCACGTAACGGCTGGGCGTAACGTCAAACGCGGGATGGCGCGCCTCGACGTGGTCCGGCGCGATGGCGATTCCCGCGAGGTGCGTTACTTCGCCCGGTGAGCGCTCTTCGATCGGAATCTGGTCGCCGCTCGAGAGAGTCAAGTCTATGGTTGAGAGCGGCGCCGCCACGTAGAACGGAATGCCATTTTCGCGTGCCAGCACGGCCACGGAATAAGTCCCGATCTTATTGGCTACGTCTCCGTTGGCGGCGATCCGGTCGGCGCCCACGATCGCCGCCTGGATGGTCCCTTTATTCATAAAGTGGCCGGCCATGTTGTCGGTAATCAGCGTCACCGGTATGCCGTCCTGCGCCAGCTCCCAGGCCGTCAGGCGCGCCCCTTGCAAAAAAGGTCTTGTTTCATCCGCAAACACGCGGATTTGCTTGCCCGCCGCCACCGCCGAGCGGATCACGCCCAGGGCCGTGCCGTAGCCCCCCGTTGCCAGCGCGCCCGCGTTGCAATGCGTGAGGACGGTCATCGAGGGCGTGAACAACTCCGCGCCGTGCCGCCCCATGGCTTGGTTAATGGCGATATCTTCGGCGAGCACGCGCCGGGCTTCCTCCACCATGCGCGATCTCACCCGGCCGATTTTTTCCGCCTCCGCGCCTTCTCCCGCGAGCGACCGCTCGAAAACTTCCTTCATCCGCTTTACCGCCCAGAAGAGATTTACCGCCGTCGGGCGCGTCGAGGAGATGGTTTTGGTGATTGTATCGAAATCGGCTCGCAGGGCGGCAACCGTCCGCGCAGGTGAATTTTGAATCCCCAGCGCTACGCCCATGGCGGCGGCCACGCCAATTGCCGGGGCGCCGCGAATCACCATCCCGCGTATGGCTTCGGCCACTTCGTGATAATCGCCGCAGTTAACGTAGACTTCCTCTGCGGGCAGCCGCGTTTGGTCGATCATCCTGACGCCTTCGCGCGTCCATTCAATGGTTTTGAACATGGCCTCTCAGCGCTCGTGAATCATTGATGCTGCGGTGGAACGGCGGCGGGCAATAAGGTGCAAACGACTTTGGGTAGCTGTTCGAGATGGGAATCCGGAACCGTACACTGTCGAGACCGAGTCCCGAAGCCGGATGCCTTGTGATCGCCCGACACCGCATTATATCAGGCGGACGACCGTCGCTCGCCATTTGGGATTCACCGCAACTTGGGCGCCTTCGGGGTGTTTTGCCTAATGCGGATTACATTTTATGGTGACAGGGTTCCCTGTTTCGACGCTCTCAAAGCGCCGAAACACCGGCGGCCAGAGGCCGCCTCTACAACGTTAGGTTCCGGACCGCCCGGTTAAGTTTTGAACTTGGCCTCCAACCCGCGGGGCTTTGTCGGCATCATGATATAGGAGTTGTGCGGGCATTGCCACCTGTGCCGAGACGCGCACAGCAGGCGGCGCGGCCGAAAAAGCAAAGGAGCGCAGACGGGTAATACACATGGATATTTTGCAAAGATTACACGCCGAAGCCCGGCAAGACCCGCAGCACATCGTGCTCTTCGAGGGCGAGGACGACCGCGTCCTCGTCGCCGCCGAAGCCATCGAAAGGGGCCGGCTGGCGCGCCTTACCCTGCTTGGCGATTCCGCCAAAATCTATTCGCGGCTTCGCAGGATGGGCCTCCGCCTGCGTGAAGCTGAAATCACCGATCCGCGAACCTCGCCGCGCCTGGAAAAGTATGCGGAACGCTTGTACGAACGCCGCAGAGGACGAGGCTTGACCGAGGCTGGGGCGCTGGAAATGGCACGCCAGCCGGCATACTTCGCGGGCCTGATGGTCGACGCCGGCGCCGCGACCGCCTCGGTGGGTGGCGCCACGACGACCACCGCTGCCACCACCCGAGCCGCCTTGCAGACGATCGGCAAACATCCTGATGCTCCAGTGGTCTCAAGCTTCCATCTCATGGTTTCACCCCACGAGCACCTTGGGTCCAACGGCGGCTTTCTTTTCGCCGATTGCGCGGTTGTTCCCAGTCCCTCCTTCAAACAGCTTGCAGAGATTGCATTGGCTACGGCAGCGCACGCGCGGGTGATTTTGGGGGCGAGCCCGCGTGTGGCCTTGCTTTCCTTTTCAAGCCGGGGAAGCGCCAGGCACCGCCGGGTGGAAATGGTACGCGCGGCGGCCGCGATCGTCCACGAGCGTGACCCGCGCCTCATGATGGAAGGGGAGATTCAATTGGACGCCGCCCTGGCGCCCGAGGTTGCGGACCGGAAAACGCCGTTTTCACCCCTCGCCGGCCAAGCCAATGTTCTTATTTTCCCCGATCTTGATGCCGGAAACATTGGTTACAAAATGGCCGAGCGGCTAGGTGGATGCGTTGCCGTCGGGCCCATCTACCAAGGATTAGCGCACGCCGCAAGCGATCTTTCACGCGGCTGCGAAGCGCCCGACATCGTTCACGTGGTGGCGCTTACGGCGCTTCAGGCGGTGCGGTTGAGGGATCAAACCATGGCCCACTCCCGCCTTGCTTAATCCGCGGCGAAACCGTCCGCCGTTCGGATTCATCCAATTCCCTGTGGATGCCGATACGTAGTATGGGATCCGCGCGACCGGGCGTTTCCCTTTTTGAGGATTAGCCGGTATAATAGTTAATTACCCTAGGGAGGAAGTGTTTGATCTTCAGGAAGCTCTCATATTTCAGGTTCTTCCAGGTTGACGGCAATCCCCACCAAAAAGAAAGTCAGCGCATGACGCCCTTTCGGCGAACGGCGATGGGATGCGTGCTGCTGGTTGCGCTCGCGTTGGCGCCCATGGTGACGGCCGCGCCGGGACCCGGTGTCCCGAGTCCGGCTGCGCTCGCCGAGTTCCAGGCGGGCAATTTCCGCGCGGCGTCGGAGACGTTGGAGGCCGCGTTGCGGCACGAGCCCACAAACGCCGGCGCCGAGCTCCTGCTGGCGCGCTGCTATTACGAGATGGGAAACTGGGACCGGGCCGCGGCGGCGGCAGAATCGGCTGTGCGTTTGGATCCTTCAAGGGCTGAGAATCACCTGTGGCTTGGGCAGGCCTATGGACGCCAGGCGGAGCGCGACCGCAGTCTCTCACTTGCCCTCAAGACACGCCGCGAATTTGAGAAGGCCGTCGAGCTCGCCCCCACCAACATCGACGCACGACGCAACTTGATGCAGTTCTACCTGGAGGCGCCTTGGATTGTGGGCGGTAGCAAGGAGAAAGCGCGAAAGCAGATGGAAGCCATTGCGTCGCTCGACCCCGTCGAGGGCGAGCTGGCGCGCGCCCGCTTCGACCGGAGCACAGGCAAGCAGGCTGCCGCGGCAGAAGAATACCGCGCCGTCCTCAATTCGAAACCCAATCGCGTTGGCCCGTACCTTGAGGTGGCCGATTTCTACGTTGCCTGCAGGGATGATTCCGGACTCAACCTGGCCGTCGAAGGCGCCGAAGCGGTCAACGCGGCGGATGTGCGACTTCAGTATTATCGCGGTGTCGCCCGCGTCCTCGAAGGGCAGCGGCTCCTGCAGGCGGAGCGCGACCTGAAATCCTACGCGGCGCACGCGCCACGCCGTGACGATCCTTCACGAGCCTCCGCACTGAGCTGGCTCGGCCAGCTTTACGAGCGGTGGGGCGAGTCCCACCTTGCCATACTCGAATACCAGGCCGCCTTGCAACTCGACCCGAGCATCCCCCTGGCTCGCCAGTCCCTGGCGCGACTGAAGGGCAATTAAGCCTCTAACCCCAACGCTGTTCACTTAGGCAGCGTCTCTCCATTGTGCGAAGGAAGTAAGTGCCTGTCATTCTGTTCTGAAAATAGCCAGACCCGGTGTTGAAAATAAATGGGTTGTGGGGTTCTTCGTAGGGGCGCTGCTTGCTGCGCCCTTTAGACGGTAGGCGCGGCAAGCAGCACCCCTACACCCTATT
>JBOGJT010000278.1:0-9016 GCA_050745065.1 Terriglobia bacterium | reverse complement strand
TCCCTGCCGCCGGTTTTTATTCATAATTCCATTCGGCGGCAGGGACGCCGCCGCTGCAGAGTGTCGCGTGTTTATCGCTTGATTTCGACGATGGTGGCGCCTTCGCCGCCTTCCTGCCTTGCGGCAGGATAGAACCGCTCAACGTGAGGGTGCGTCGCCAACATTTCGTGCAAGGCCTTTCGCAGAATTCCTTTCCCGTGCCCGTGGATAATGCGGATCGTCCGGCGGCCGGCGAGGAATGCGCTATCCAGAAACCGATCGACCCGATCGCAAGCTTCCTCGGCGGTGCGGCCAATCACGTTGATCTCCGCACCGGGCTGTCGCATTTTATTTTCTTCATCCTCACCTTCCGCTGCATCCATAGCCGAAGCGGGAAACGTAAAAGGCGAGACGGCGCTGTTTGTTTCAGTGCTCCGTGTAACTCCGGCGCGGGCGACTACGCGGGCGCCGCCGCGCGGCACACGTATGCGAACGCGGCCAACCTCAACTTCAATCTGGTTATTCTCAAACACGGCGGTGACGACTCCGGGCGTCGAAAGGCCGGGCAGGCGCACCCGGTCGCCCACTTCCGCGGGAAGATCGGGTATAGTCTCCGCCGGGGAGGCAGGTGCGTCCCGCGTCTCGAGCACTTGCACGTTCCACTCATCCTGTGTGTCGCGCGCCAGGCGTTCCCCTCGCCGCGCCGCGCTGGCGAACGACCTCGCCACCGCCTTCGCCGGTTTCGTCCCGGCCGGCGCGGCACGGCGAATCTCTTCGAGCGCGGCTTGCCATTTTGCGCCGTATTCGCGCAAGGTGTGTTCCAGGCGCTTGTCCAGCTCTTTGAGCTTGGCCTGCCGTTCAGCCTGCATTTCGTGCTTCAGGCGCGCCTCGCGGAGATCAAGGTCGCGGGCCTGGCGGCGCGCCTCCGCCATCCCGGCTTCGAGCTCATCCCTCTTCGCGTGCAGGGATGCGATAAGGTCTCCCACTTCGGTCTCGGTCCGTCCCACCAGCTCGCGGGCTTGCCGCACGATTCCGGCATCAAGGCCCAGCCGTTGCGCGGTATCGATCCCGCTGGATTTTCCCGGCAGCCCGCAGAGAAATTTGTACGTGGGCTGGAGCGTGGCTTCGTCGAAATCCATGGCGGCGTTGAGCGCCTGCGGAGTTGCGGCCGCGAAAGCCTTCAGCCGCGAGTGGTGGGTGGAAATCAACGCCATCGCTCCGCGCCGGCGGAAATGCTCGAGAATGGCGATGGCGAGCGCGGCGCCCTCTTCGGGGTCGGTGCTGCCGCCCATCTCGTCGAGCAGGACCAGAGTGTTGCCGTCCGCCGCATCGGCCATCGCTTGAATGTTGCGAATGTGGGCGGAAAACGTGCTCAGGTTCTGTTCAATCGATTGCTGATCTCCAATATCGGCGAAGACTCGCTCGAACACAGGCAAGCGTGCCTCTCGCGCCGTCACCGGCAGCCCCGCCTGGGCCATCAAAACGGCGGCGCCCACCGTTTTCAGGGCCACCGTTTTTCCGCCCGTATTGGGGCCGCTGATAATCACCATCGTTTGCGGCGCCCTGAGTTCGAGCGTTAACGGAACGGCGTCCCGCCCCGCCGCACGCAGAGCCCGAACGAGCAAAGGGTGCCGGGCTTCGCGAAGTACCAGATCGCGCCCTTGCGAGAACTCGGGAAAGCAGGCGTCGTAATGCCGGGCGAATTCCGCTTTGGCAAAGGCGAGGTCCAGCGCGCTGAGCAAATCGGCGGCCTCGAGAAGCTCTTGCCTACACTCGCGCAGCCGGCCGCTGTATTCGTCGAGGATCCGGCGTATTTCTTCGGCTTCCCGGTCCTCGAGCTCGACCAGCTCGTTGTTGAGGGGAAGGGTCTCGAGCGGTTCCACAAAGACGGATTGCCCTGACGAGCTCGCGCCGTGGACAACACCTTCCACCTGCCGCTTCTTCTCCACCTTGACGGGTAGCACGAATCGCCCGTTGCGGAGCGTCACCAGATCGTCCTGCAGAACCTCGTCTTGGCCCAGACGCCGCTGAATGCGTTCCAGCTTCGAGTGCAGTTCGAGCCGCGTCTGTTCGATCGACCTGCGAATGCGCGCAAGCGCCGGGCTCGCGGAAGAGTCGATGGATCCGTCTGGCAGGATTTTCCCGCTCAGGTCTTTCACCAGATCGCGCAGATGCGGAAGGCGGCGCGCGAGAGCATCCAGGTGAGCGAAGGATGTGTTGGAAAAAAGTTCGCGCCAATCGCACGCCGCGCGCGCCACCTCGACCACGGCGAGAATTTCGAGCGCCGAGCATGAATCCACCCGGAGCCTTTCGAGAACCGAGCGCGGATCGTGAAGCCCGCCCAAGCTGGGCCGCGAAGCAGTGAGCAGATAATCGCCAGCCTCTTTTGCCGCGGCGATCTCCCGCTGGGCAGCCGCAAGGCCGGGGCACGGCTGGATTGCTTCCAGCGCGGGCTTGCCGAGAGGCCCGGAGAGAAAGTGGCCCAACATCTCGACGATGGCGGGGAATTCGAGCGCACCACAGGAAAAATGGCCGGAGGTGGTCAAGTCAGTCAAGCTCGCATTTCGCGTTGTGGAGCGTTCTCTCCCGCGGCAAATTTATAGGCGATTTCACCCGCAGGATGCCGAAAACCCGGCTTGTTATGCAGCTCGGAAAAAAACCGTGTGTCATGCCGCCCTGAAACGTTGCCGATGCCGCCCTTGTGAAGGCGGGGGTCATATGGATTCCCGCCTTCGCGGGAATGATGGGGATCTGAGCTGTTCATGCTTCGGCGTCTCCCGGCAGAGTTCAGGGCATCACAGACTGAGTGTAGGGAAGCATCTGCTTGTCGGGTTGGAAATGAAACGGATAGATTCTTCGCTTCACTCGGAATGACAGCAAAAAAAGCTCGTTGGCCCAACCCGTCACACTTTGGAGTATTGCACGCGGACGGCGGGCATGCCGTCGGGCTCGTCCACAATCGCGACATCCTGAAAGAGGTTGGGGCTCTCGTGCTGAAGGATCCGGCAGATTTCGACCGCCAGCAGGCGGATCTCCGCGTCGGCGTGAGGGCTGCCGCGAAGCTCGATGAAGTGTCGCCACGCGCGGGAATTGGCGGTCACGAAAATCTTTGTCTCGCAGGCGTTCGGCAGAACGGAGCGGGCCGCCTGGCGCGCCCACTTTCGCCGGTCGCGCGGCGCCATCTCGGGATGCTGTTTCTGCACGAACGCTGTGGTTGCGTCCGCCAACTCCACGTAAGCTTTGCGCAGCGCCTCGATGGTCTCGCCCCACTTCTGCCGCAGCGCCTCGCTCTGCTGATATAACGGAGGCACCACGTAGCGCGCCTCGCCCTCGTCCACGTAGCGCTGGGAAAGCTGTGAAAAGCTGAAGCCGGCGCGATGGCGCACCATCTCGTGAGTGAGTGAGCGGCTTACGCCTGTGATGAGGAAACTCCAGGTGGCGTGTTCAAGCACGCTGCCGTGCTTCGAACTGAGGATGTTCTCCAGATATTCCCGGTTGCTCTTGCGGCCTTTGCCAAAAGACATGTAGCAGGTGCGCCCCGCCACTTCATTCAAAATCTCTGCGGCCACGGGCGTGTCGGTGGCAAATACCATTTCCTCGTCGCTGAGAAAGCGCGCCAACTCATCTGCGGCGACGGTTTGACGGCCCACCAGATAGACCTGTGCTTGGGTCACATAAGAGCTACGAGGGGTTTCCACGTTTGATCTCGTTTCCAGCAGCGGGTTGGACACGGCTTTACCCATGGCGATGAAAATCGTAGCGCCTCTGCCCCGGCGCCCAGCCGGCAACACACCGGCGCTCTGGTGACGGCCAGGCTAGATTGAATCCCAATAGCTTTCGATCAGGATTGGGGTGTTTCGGCTGTCTTGGCGTTGCGCGCATCCTCGGCGGCCTTGCGCATGGCTCCATACTTCTTCTGGAAACGCTCGACCCGGCCTGCGCTGTCCACCAGCTTCTGCTTACCGGTGAAAAATGGGTGGCAGCTTGAGCAAATTTCGACGTGCATAACATCGCCCTTATAGGCCGAGCGTGTCTTGAATGTGGCCCCGCAGGCGCAGACCACCGTCACTTCGCGGTAATTGGGGTGAATATCTTTCTTCATCAGCCTGAACGCTCCTCGGATAAGTTTGCCGTGGATATCGCCTGGTGCAGGTTGCTTAAAAAGCCGGGATTGTCATGCTGAGCGAAGCGAAGCATCTACATGTGACAATGAATAACCACAGATTCTTCGCCTCTCTCAGAATGCAGGCAAAATTGAGCCTTTCAACATCCTGTTAGACGGAAGGGAGCAAATCCTTCTTTTTTAAGTTTACCGGCGACTGGTGGAACTTGCAACCCGCGCAGCCAGATACGGCGTCATGTCGTCGAAGCACGCTATCCCGCCGCCATGCTGCTTCCTCAGTATCCCGCCGTAGTACCGTAAAACGCGTTATGGCCGGTGCGCAGATCCTTGCCAAAGAAGATTTCAACCGTCGCGCCGCCGAGAACCTCGACCCTCAGTTCGAGTCCGGTATCCACCAGCCACTCGCGCGAGCCAAAGTCACCGGTGGGATCGGTGATTTTGCCAGTGTCGAAGAACGGTCCCAGTCTCGCCTTCATGAACCCATTCTGGTAAACGGTTTTGAAGTCATCCCAATTCACCAGCTCGTACTCGCGGCCGAGCGGCGCGCTGCCTTTCTTCCCGTTCGACGTTCCGATGTGCGCGCGCAGCCATAAATCGTTGTCGCGCTCGAGGCCCAGGATAAACAAATCGTCAAAGGGAGCCACGCCCCACGTATCTCCCGCGCGGACACGGGTGGTCATCTGATAATCATCTCCTTTCGCGCGCGGAAACCACTGGGCCAGGAGGCCCGCTTCGCCCTGGGCGAATGGGCTTGAATCACGGGCAAACAGCTTGCCCAGTCGTGTGGAAACGCTCCCATCGAGGCTGAAGCGCCTTTCTGGAATTGCCGCCAGCCTGGCATAGCTTCCCGCTCGGTACTCCAACGCAAACCCGTTCGTGAAGAATGCGGCCGCCGCCGGGTCGTTCCAATGGACGTTGCGGAATGTCCGGCCCGAGAGGTCCAGGCCCATGGTCCATCGCAGACGGCCATTCACGATGGATTCTATCCCCGCGCCGCCGTCGATTTTTTCAAGCTGCATGTCATTCACGGGCGATGGGGCAGCGAAGAAAGTGTGCGAGAGATTCCAGTTTTCGCGGCGGCCGTCGAGATGAAGCTGGAACCGCCATCGGGGGTTTCCGTCCCAGGGGGCGGAAAGCGACGCCTCCATGCGCTCCTTGTTCGGATCCCAGCGCAATAGCGAGGAAAAATTGATCGCCGCGTTTCGAAGGTTGAACCAGTCCGGATACATCGTCTGGTAGGGCACGCCGCGCAACAGAGTAAGAGCGTCATCGAGCTTCGTGCCTCCCAAGCCGGCCTTCGGATCCGGAGTGAAGTTCGCATTGAATCCGCCTGTAGGGAGTGCGTCCAGCTCGATTCGCGGATGAACAAAAACCCCTAGTGAATTGAGGATCTGCTGCGTTGTGGAAAGATCCCGCGCTTCGAGGACGCTTCCGGGCGAAAAGGCAAAGGCGCGGTGGAGAATCAGTGGATCGAGTTCCGGCTGCGGCACGACGTGGATGGCCTGGATGCGCGGCTTTCCAACCCGGTTCCAATATTTAAGCGCCGCGGGCAGATTATCGTCCAGCGCAAAGAGCGTAGCGAGAAAATTGTTCGCGTAAGCGTCGCCGGAATCGATCCGCAAAGCCTGCCGTAACCTTCGCCGGGCTGCGCCGTAACGCTTTTCGAGGAAAGCAATGCCAGCGAGTTCAGTGGGAAAGCGCTTGTCGTGCGGGGCCGCCGCGGCGCCACGCTCGAAGGCCGCCTCCGCCTCGGTCCATCGCTTGAGCTTTGCGCAAGCCATTCCGCGATAGTAGTCAAAATCTGATGCGGCGCCCGGCTGCAAGCCCAAATCGCGGGCGGCTTCCGGAGACGTCAAGCGGACAACTTCCTTCCACTGGCCCGACGAGTAAAGCCGCTTGATTTGTGCGAGGCGGGAGCGCGCTTCCTGGCGCTGGTTGGGTCTTGTGCGGGTATCGCGCGGGGCGGCGCTTCCGTGGGGCGCGAGTTGCTGCGTTGCGGTTGTCGTATGGGCTGTTTTCGGCGCGATCAAGAGAGAGACTGCCGCGAGCGTTAGGAGGGGAACAAAGAACCTCATCAAGTGGTCATGCCGCCTGGCGATACCCAAAAGACATGAACGGGATTTCCGCGATCCCCGCTCTTAATCTTGGGACGGGAATTTCGGGGTCGATCTGGGTAGAGGATCAGCGCGCCGGCCCTGGAAGCGCGAGCAGGGTCCACCTATCCTCCACGCTCCATTTTTTTTCGAAACGGGGGCGGCGAAGCGCTTCAAGTTTCTTCCCGGCCGGGTCGTTCACCAGCACGACGTTCCGGGCTGGGTCGAGACCGACGACCACAACGTAATGCAGCCAACGCCCCTCGCGCAGGCAGACGATGAGCGGCCGTCCTTTCGAAAGATGATCTCGAAGCGCGCTCCAACTGCCTCGGAACGCATACACGCGCAGACCTTTCCGGCGCAGGTAACCTTCCATGTCACGGGCAAAGATTCCGTGCGCTTTGGGGGAGTAAAGAGCGCGCTGGATAGCACGAACGCCCGGCAAGCTGCATTTGTAGTCCGGATCCTTCAGCGTCCAGTACCGCAGGATCATGGAGACGCACGCGGCGCCACAGCCCTCCTTGGGTTGGCGAACGTAGGGAACGTTAACCCAGATTCCGGAAGGCGCCGCGGCCAGGCGCACGATGCCCGCGAACAGCATTCCGGCGGCAAGCGCCGGCCCGCCGGACGGGCGCATGGGCTAGGCCTCGAAAATCAGTATGACAATAACCGCGGTGGCCAGTGCGATCACAATGTAGGTCAAGCGCTCATTCGAGAGCGACCCGGCGGCAAAATCATTTTGAATTCTTTGCGTCCGCGCGGCCAGTTGGGCAAGCTCCTGATTACTGAGCGAGGGGATCGCGTTCTGAACCTGCTGCAGATCGATCCTTCCCTTCTGCAGCGCTTTCTCCGCGGGCGGTGAAGAGAAAAACTTCTCCACCTGAGCAATCTGATTTTGCCGGGTTGCGGCGGAGCGCACGAGAGCTTGGCGGATCGCGCTGGACGAGACCACGTGATCTGCGGCCGGGAGCGGTGGCGCCGCGAACAAAATAGCCAGGAGCAATCCGAGAAATACGACCAAAAGACGCGTATGATGACGAGGCATAAATCCTCCTGCTTCTTTAACTTGACCATTATGCTGGAAAACCCGTGCGTGATGCAAGGGTTGGGCGTTCGCCGCGGGCGTCCGTCTGATACAATCGGGAGCCATGAGCGCAGCGTGGCTTAAATGGCGGGTGATTCTGGTTCGCCCGCGCAATCCATTGAATATAGGCGCGTCAGCACGTGCCATGGCGAACTTTGGTTTCAAAGACCTCGTCGTGGTCGAGCCCTATGGGCCGGTGTGGCGGGAGACGCGCTCGGCGGTGGGCGCAGAGGAGATCGTTCGCGCCGCGCGCGCCACCCCGAGTCTGGCCGAGGCGATAAGCGACCGAACGTTGGTTGTGGGTACGACCTCCGGCCAGCGCAGGGCGCTTGACCGTGAATTGATGAGCCTGGGTGATCTCCCATCATGGGTCGGCAGGCGTGAGCGGCTCACGGGGTTTAAGCCCCGTGCCGCAATCCTTTTCGGCTCCGAAAAGACCGGGCTTTCGAACGAGAACCTGAGTTACTGCCACGCCCTGGTCAGGATTCCCACCGAGCCCCACTGCCCCTCGATGAACCTGGGACAGGCGGTGGCCGTATGCTGCTACGAACTCTCCCGCCTGAATCGGAAAGTGCCCGGTCCGCAAGGAGAAAATAGTAGGGCCGGCGGTCTGAAGGATCCCCGTGAGCGGAGCGTCAGGAATTCGGCGCGCGCGCGAGTCTCGCCGCCCGCGAGCACTCACTCTATCGAGCACATTTTCGAGCGCGCCGCGCGCGTCCTGGATGCGGCGGGATATCTGAAGCCAAAAAGCCGCGAGGCTCAACTCCTCAAGCTGCGGCGCGCGCTGATCGAGCGCCGCCTCTCCAGCCGCGACGCGAAAATTTTGGGCGGGCTGCTGGCCCAGATCGAGTGGAGGCTCGGCCATCCGTGACATGGCACTGAAGCTCACCCCCCAAGCTCGCTGCGCCTTGCCCCGCTTGCGGGCCGGGGGGTATCATCAGGTTATTCAGGGATTCTTATGGATGAGATTCACGGAAAAGAAGCGCGCTTACAGGAGGAGCTTCGAAAGCCTTCCACACTGATCGTGGCCTATTCTGGTGGTGTGGATTCGGCGTATCTTGCCTACGCCGCGCATCGCGCGCTGGGCGAGCGCATGTTGGCCGTCACGGCTCTCAGCGAAAGCTACTCCGCGCGCGATCGTGAGATGGCCGAAGCCTGTGTGCGGCAGTTCCGCTTTCCGCACGAGTACATCACCACCGATGAGCTCCAGGACCCCCACTACCGCGCCAACAATCCGGACCGCTGCTTCTTCTGCAAGAGCGAGTTGTTTACCAAGCTGGACGATCTGGCAGCCCGGCGAGGGTTTGCCGCCGTCGCCTACGGTGTGAACGTGGACGACCAAGGCGATTGGCGCCCTGGCCACCGCGCCGCCCGTGAGCACGCTGTCCTTGCGCCGCTTCTCGCCGCGGGGATGACCAAGGCCGACATCCGTGAGCTTTCCCACCGCGCTGGGCTGCCCGTCTGGGACCGCCCCGCGTCCGCTTGCCTCTCCTCCCGCATTGCTTACGGCCTTGAGGTTACGCCCGAGCGGCTGGCCGTGATCGAAAAGGGCGAGGACGCCGTCCGCGCGCTTGGATTCCACCAGTTTCGCGTGCGCCACCACGGCAACCTCGCCCGCCTGGAGATTGCGCCGGAAGAGCTGCCGCTCGCCTTGAACACCGGGATGGCCGCAAAGTTTACTGACATCTTCAAATCACTCGGCTTCGCGTACGTCACGCTCGACCTCGAAGGCTACCG
>JBOGJT010000277.1:0-2912 GCA_050745065.1 Terriglobia bacterium | reverse complement strand
GGCGCAGCCCTTATCGACGGATTTGCGAAGCATATTTTCGAACCGCAGAGCGAAGTGTCTCCTTATGGGCGTAGTAAAAACCCCAACAGGCTCCCGCCGCTCGCAAAAGCCATAAACACCCTGCGAGAATAGTGGAGCACAGAGCTGCTTCGGCCCAGCTTCTCCGCTCACTCGGGCGAAACTCCTGCGCTCAGCAATTTTGCCGCGTTATCGACGGATCGGGGGCTCGATAGGTTCCCTTGACCTTCTCAGGCGCTTATGTTACGGTCAGCGCCAACCAGGAATTGAAGAGGAAACACGACTTGGATGGCGGAAATTCTCAAGGTGGACGGCGCGAGCCTGAACCAGACAGTTGAGTGCGCCGCGCGGTTGATTACAACGGGAAAGGTGGTAGCGTTCCCGACGGACACCGTCTACGGGCTGGGCGCGGACCCATTCAACCTCGCGGCAGTGAGCGAGGTATATCGGGTGAAGGGGCGGTCATTCAACCGCCCGCTGCCGCTCCTGGTGAGCTCGCTTGACCAGGCCGTCGAGCTGACCAGCAATCCGCCTCGCCTTTTTTTCGATCTGGCGGCAAAGTACTGGCCTGGCCCGCTGACCCTAGTGGTGCCCGGCTCGCGCCGCATCCCGTTGAAGGTGACCGGCAATACCGGCAACGTGGGATTACGATGGCCGCGCGCCGACCTCGCCGTCGCGTTGATTGCGGCGGCAGGCCGCCCTCTGACCGGAACCAGCGCCAATCTTACCGACCATCCGGCGTGCAACACGGCGGCCGAAGTTGAAAAGCAGATTGGCAAGAACGTGCCTTTAATCATCGATGGCGGACCGGCGGGCCATGCCGTGGCCTCCACCGTGGTTGACCTTGCCGGCCTGAGACCTCGGGTGCTCAGATACGGCCCAATCACTGAAGAAGAATTAAAGGAGTTTTTCGGCTGAGCCGCAAGCACATCCGCCGGTGGATTATCTTATTGGTGGCGCTCGGCGTGGTCGTGGTCGTCATCCTGGCCGAGCGTTCTCTCTACCACTCGATCCGCGCCCAGGCAATCGTGGACGAGGCACGCCCGGCAGGCGCGATCGTCGTGATGGGCGCGGCCGAATACGACGGCGTGCCCTCGCCCGTCTATCGGGCGCGCCTCGAGCACGCTCTGGCGCTCGAGGAAGCGGGCTTTGCTCCCATCGTCATCACGACTGGAGGCAGCGGCGGAGACCGCCGCTACACCGAGGGAGGCGTGGGCCGCGACTACCTCATCCAGCAGGGCGTGGCGGCGAATAGCATCGTCGCCGAAACTCACGGTGAAACAACGTTTCAGAGCGTTCGCGCCGTAGCCGCCATCCTAGACCGGCTAAACAAGCGCACGTGCATCGCGGTGAGCGATGGCTTTCACCTTTATCGGGTGAAGGTGCTGTTCCGGTCTGACGGAATCACGGCGTACGGGTCGCCCGTTCCCAACAGCTCCATCGAAGCGGACCCGTACCTGCGCGTCGTGTATTCCCTCCGCGAGATGATCAGCCTCAGTCTCTGGCGACTGCATATTCACGCCTGAAGCCGGACAGTGCTTGGCGCTACTGGGCTGCACCCTGGCAGAACTTCCTCCTTTGCGGGCGCTGCCACGCGACGTCACCGGACGCTTTCTGCTTTCTGCCGTTTGTCTTCTGTAGTACCATGCCTGTCGGTATCTATACACGGCGCCATAAGTCCGCGACTTATGACGCTCCGTATAACCCGGATTTAGCCGGGGATTTTCGCCAACGCGGCGTCTGAATTCAGGCGGGCCGAGCTTCAACCCTAACCTCCTGCTGCGGCAGCCCTGCGCGGTAGGAGATCCGGCTTAGCGAGGTTTCCAACATGCCCAAGTACTCTCGAAGGAGTTTTCTCAAAGGCGCCGCGGTGATAGGCGCCGGCGCTGCAATGCTCGGGTTTGGATCGAGCGGCCAGGCGGCTCCTGAACCCCATATCCATTTCCCAACCGAGCCGCGCGCTCGCCTCAGCGTGACCCCGTGGCCTTTTCGCGCTTACATTGAAAGTCCCACCAACCACGACCGCAATCCGAAGCTCCCCGGCATGGACTTGACGGACTTTGCCGCGATGGTGGCGGAAAAATTCGATGTGCACAATATCAACCCGCTAAGCTGGATGTTCCGGTCCACGGACGCGACCTATCTTGCCGACTTCCGCAAATCGGTGTCGGCGGCAGGTTCGCACATCGTTGGATTGGGCCTCGCGGGCGGCAACTTCTACAACCCCGATCCGGCTATCCGGAAAACGTCGGTGACCCGGGCCAAAAAGTGGATCGACATCGCCGTCGAGATTGGCTCTCCCAGCGTGCGGCCCGCAATCGACGCGCCGCACCGCATCAAGCCTGACGTCGACTATTGCGCCCGGAGTTTTGGCGAGCTAGCCGAATACGGCGCGCGACGGAATATCGTGGTGGATATGGAAAACGATGACCCTTACACGCAAGACCCGTTTTTCACCGTCGCCGTGATTAAGAAGGTTGATAACCCATACCTCCGCGCGCTGCCCGACTTCGGCAATTCCGCCGTCAAGGGCGCGGACTTCAACGCACGCGCACTCACGGTGATGTTCGCGCATGCTTATAACATGACTCACGTGAAGAACGCGGTGAGCGGCGAGCACGAAAAAGTGTTCAAGGTTGATATGGATCGCATTTTCGGCATCGCTAAGGCGAGCGGCTACCGGGGATGGTATTCGATGGAGTTTGACACCGACTTCGGCGATCCTTATGCGGGCACGCGCGAGCTGGTCAGGCAAACCCTGGCGCATCTGGCGTGAGACAGCCGGCGGCCGGTATACGGCAGGGGGACAATGGTAAGGCTCAAGCACACTCCGGAATCGCTATACACGCGGACATTAGCCCACGACGCCCCGGGTTGTAGCGGCGGCCAGAGGC
>JBOGJT010000276.1:0-5849 GCA_050745065.1 Terriglobia bacterium | reverse complement strand
GATGAGCGGCTCGTTCTAACGAGCCGCTCATCCGGCAAGACAAAGAAATCTAAGGCGTCTTTTAACGGCACAGACCAATTTTGAAAAAGCGGCCGTGCCCTCCTGACTGTCGAGCCCAACTTCATGTCATTCTGAGCGGAGCGAAGAATCTGCTTTTCCCGGTTGATTTAGATGCAGGTTCCTCGCTCCGCTCAGAATCAGAGGCACTTACCTCTTTCGCACAATGGCACGACGCTGCCTAAGTGAGCAGTGTTGGGGCTAATCCTGGTTGCTTACGAACCGTGGGCCTGGGTCAGGAGGGCGGGGTCAAAACCCTGCCCTCCTCATGCCAGGCCAAAGTTCCGGAATCATTCCGGAGAGACTCACGCCGTCCCGCGCCAAAGCGCTTAGGTGAATCTTGCAATGGATATCTATAGCACTAATCGAGGCGTTCGTTCAAGCGGGTTTAGCAATGCCCTGGGTGAGCCGGGGCAGAAACGCCAGAGATAGCGCCGCCCCGACGAGCCACCCAAGGCTGAGGACCGCGAACGCATCCACAAAACTGCCCGTCCGCTGGCTAAGGTATCCCACGACCAATGGGCCGAAAAATCCGCCCAGGTTTCCCAGCGCGTTCACCAAACCCATAGCCGGGCCGGCCACTCCTTCCGGAAGCGTTTCCGTAGGAATCGCCCAGAAGGGGCCGAGCATCCCGTAGGAGCCCGCGCCGACCACCGCAATCAGCAGAAAGGAAACGAGCGGCGAGGTGTGGCTCGTGAGCACGCTCGCCATCAAAAACAGCCCGCCCCACGCCAAGCCGAACGCCGTGTGGCCGCGGCGTTCCCGCCCGCGGTCTGAGTGTTTTGAAATCAGCACCATGCCTACGGCCGTTACCGCATAGGGAATAGCAAATAAAAATCCCACCCGTGCGCTGCTGATCTTCCGGGCGTGTTCCATGGCGCTCGGCAGCCAGAAGAGGTAGCCGTAGTTGCCAAAGTTCACCAGAAAATAGATGGCAACCATCAGCATCACCTGCGGATGCATCAGCGCGCGCGTGACCGTTCCTTTGGCGTGCTTTGGGCGCTCCGCCTTCTCACGCCGGAGCGTCGTATCAAGAAACTCGCGCTCTTCGGCGCTGATCCAGCGCGCGTGCGCCGGCTCGTCATCAATCAACCGCCACCAGATCAGCACCCAGATCAGCGGAAACAATCCCTCGGCAACGAGCAGCACGCGCCAGTTCCATCGGCCGAGAATCCAGCCCGAAAGCGGCGACGAGACCACCACGGCGACGGGCAGGCACAGCATCCAGTAGGCGTTTGCGCGCGCGCGCTCGCGGCTGGGGAACCAGCGCGCGAGCAGAACGAGCGTGGCAGGCCACACGCCTCCCTCCGCAACTCCGAGCAAAAGGCGCATCCACCAGAAGGCCTGGCTCGTGTGCACAAGGGCCGTCGCCATCGAACACAATCCCCAGGCCACGAGCAGGATGCTTACCACGCGCTTGGCGCTCCAATGCTCGGCGAGATATCCGCCCGGAATCTGCAGCACCAGATAACCCCAGAAGAACACCCCCGCCGCGTTGCCGGCTTCGGTGGGAGACATATGCAGGTCCACGCTCATTGAGTGGAGCGCGAGAGAGATGTTCGTCCGGTCGACGAATGCGATCGTATACATGACGAACGCAACCGGAAGAACCCGCAGCCATCTTTGCTCAGGCATAAGACCTGCTTTGCTGGCGCCGGGGCGCTCCGGCGCCGCATCGATCCTGCGAAGCATACCTTTTCGCATCGAGCCAAGGCAAGAGGCAAGGCGCGAATCAAGGGTGGGTAGACGAACTGGGTTTGCGCGCCGGCATCGCGTCGACGGACCGATGCTGCGCCGAGCACGGCGGTGTGAACTCCGTCAACTTCGGCAGAGCGAAACTTGGGATCGGTGATCCGTTGAACGCGTGAGTGCGCGTCCGGCTATGGATTCAAGCCGCAAAGCCGCTCTAGAGTCTGAAAGCGCGCGTCGGAGCGGAGATTCGTGAAGACTGGATCCACGCTAAGGTAGATGAGTCCGGGATCACGGCGGCGATAAGCCGCGGCCAGGGTTTGAATGGCCTCGCCGCTGCGGCCATCGAGACTATAAAGCTGCGCCAGGTCCAGCGCCGGGCCAGGGTGGGCCGACTTCATGGTCTCGAGTTTTTTTTGGATACTGGAGGAGATCACGCGGGAATAGCCGCCCAACTGGTAGTTTCGCTCGATGCTTGCGGCCACCCTGGGATGCCCCGCGTCGATCAGATCCTCTTTCATCTCACGGGCGGATTCTGCGTACTGCTTTCTATCCAAATAATACTGAGCGAGCCGGAAATGAGCGGGCACGAAATGCGGATCCATATCGAGCGCCTTTTTGTATTCCCGGAGCGCGTCATCGTACTTCCCGGCAATGAAGTAGGTCCAACCAAGATCGGTATTGACGATGAGCGATAGCGGGTCGAGCTCTCGCGCGGTTTTCATCTCGGCGATTGCGTCTGGGAAGCGTTTTTGCGGAACGAGGTAGAGGACGGCGTGCCACTGATGCGCCAGCGCATAATTCGGGTTAGCGCTGAGCGCGGCGTCAAACTCTCGCGCGGCGCCCGGCCAATCCCATTGGTAAAGCGCCATAATTGCCGCAAGGGCGGTGTGGCCCTCCGCGAGGGAGCTATCGAGCGCAACCGCTTTGAGAGCCGCCTCATGAGCTTTAGAGCCGGCGGCGCGCGGGTCCATTCCATCGAGGCCGAGCAAGGTGTAACAATTCGCCAGGCCCGCATAAGCCAGGGCGTAATCGGGATCATTGCGAACGGCTTGCTGAAAGTTCGCTACACCTTTCCGGAGATCAGGCGCGTCCCTTCGGTTGAAAAAGTAGAGCCCCTTCAAATAAGCCTCATAAGCCTCACGGTTCGCGGGTTGGGAATATTTCCTCAGAGCGGGCGCCGGGGCTCGCGAGTCCAGCCGGTGGAGGATTGCCGTCTGTATGGATCGGGCAACTTCTTCTTGAACAGCGAATGCGCTGCGTGCCGGGCGCTGGTAGCTCTGCGCCCAGAGGTGAGTCTGGTCGGAGGCGCGAATCAACTGCGCGGAAATCCGCACCTGCTCCCCCGAGCGGCGCACGCTTCCTTCAATGACGTACGTCACGCCAAGTTCGCCGGCGATTTGGCGGACGGATTCCTCCGAATGCTCGTACCGCATCACCGACGTCCGGGCAATCACGCCCAGGTGCTTAGGATCCGTTCGTCCGAGCTGGGTGATCACTTCCTCGGTGACACCCTCGCTGAAATAGTCCTGGGAGGGGCTGCCGGTGAGGTTCTCGAATGGCAGCACCGCCAGCATCGCGCGGGAGCCGGCGGGCATGGCTTTGGCATCGCCGCTCGCCTGCGGCGCCCGGCGTTCGGCGGCGTTTTCGACGAGCCAGACGAGCGCGATGACAGCAACGGCAAACACAGCGGCAGCCAGCCAAAGAGCTTTTGAATTTCGAATTCTGGACGCGGAATGTTGAATGATGAAACTTGGCGTTTGAACTGTGGGATTCGGAGTCGGAAATGCGGATCTCTCAATCGCGACTGCCCGGCTTTCCGGCGGGCCGGCTGGCGGCTCATGCGGCGCCCCTGCGCCAGCAGAAATTTGGGTTTCGGATTCGGGGTTTTGGCTTCTGATCTGCGGTGAGGCCGGAACCGGATTCGTAGGCCCACCAACGCCCGCGTCGCCTGCTCTGCGCCCAAAAGTGATGCCAGCGGCATCCAGGCGGCGCTTTTCAACGTCGGCCACAAAACGGTAGCCTCGCCCCGGGATCGTGACGATAAACCGGTGATCGTTGCGGCCTTCCCCCAGTAACTTGCGCAGGGAGGAGATGCATTGCGTCAGGTTGTTATCTTCAACGGCTGCGCCCGGCCACACCTTTTCCAGCAGCGCGTCCTTCTCGAGCGTCTGCCCGCTGTTCTGAAGAAGCACGAGAAGCGTATCGAAGGCTCTGGAGGTGAGCGCAATGGTTTCTGCGCCACGCGCCAAGATCCGCTTCACCGGATCGAGGCGAAATGATCCAAACGTATACAAAAACGGGCCATCGTCTTTCATGGAGCACGCCATATTTTCATGCTTCGTGGGTGCCGCGAAGCGAGATGACCGTCTCCTCAGAAACTTTCATAAGTTTTCAGTTCGCCATTAAGGACTTTTCATCCCCCACGCAGCTAAACTCGTTGGCGTTTGGAGGGGCCTATACCTGGAGGGGTAAGGCCGTACGGCTATCGTAGTGTGGCCGCAAGCGGCTGTCAATCATCGAGTTAGTACACACCCCATCAGTTAACCGCCCATTGCAAAAGTACAACTATGTTACGACGCCAAGGGTATCGCTCGGCAGGGCAGCAACCGAACGATGTGGCGGCGGTGATTCTCACCGCAACGGCCTATTGTGCATGACAGATCGCGGCATTGGGACGAGCGAAACGGGGAAACGCCGGTTGCGGCGGGGTTGACATCCCCACCTGAGGCTACCGCGGCCCTCCGTGGCGAGAAATCCGTGCGTGGCACGGCGCGGACATTTGGTTGTTCTATGGCGGGTGGAAGCAGCATCGCAAGTCAAATTTCAGGAGGGAGAATTCCAATGGCAAAGATGAAGGTGAATCGCAAAGACGTTCTAAAGGGAGGGGTGATTGCCGCCTTCCTAATAATGATGATAGGAGGCTTGGCTCCGAGGGCGAGTTATGCCCAGTGCACGTTGTCGTTACCGACATCGTGGAATGTCACGTCCGGGGTTTGGTTCACGGCAGGCAATTGGAATCCTGCGACGGTCCCCAATAGCTCGACCACGAACGTTTGCCTCACCAACGGTGTAACTGCTAACCCCGCCACGACTACGATGAACGGGACTGCTTCGGCTGCCGGTCTGCAACTGGGGTCAAAGAACACTCTCGACGTGGGCGGAAACGTACTGAACGTGTACGGCGGCTCCATTGAGAACGCGGGCTTGATCACAATCGAGAATGGTAATCTCACACTGCAAAACAGCGCGACCCTTTCCGGCGGCGGCACCATCACGACGTCGAACAACACCCTCATCAACCAGGGTTCCGGCGGACGGACCCTGACCAACCAGGACAATGTCATCGAGGGGACCGGCCAACTCGGGCAGAACGGCTTGGCTTTCGCCAACCAATCAGGCGGAACTGTCGATGCTAACGGCGCAGGCACTCTGAGCATGAACGGAGGCGGCGCAGTAACGAATGCCGGCCTGCTCGAGGCGGCGGGCGGCGGCACACTGGCGATCGACAATAGCGTCGCCAACAGCGGCGGCAACATCACTGCGAACACAGGCGGGACGGTGAGTGTGAACGCCGCCATTACCGATGGGACTTTGAATTCCGTGGGCACCGGGGTGCTGACCAGCGGCACGGCCACGTTAAACGGTGTCACGATTTCCACCGGAAGCACGTATAACGTGGGTGGCCAGACGTTCCTTGAGGGCACGATCACCAACAACGGCACGATCACCGTGCCTAACAACTCCCTCACGGTAGAGGGAGGCGCGGTCACGCTGCAGGGCGGCGGCACGGTGATGATGTCGGGCGGCGCCTTCTTCAATCAAGCCTCCGGCGGCCTGACGCTCCACAATGTCAACAACACCATCGAGGGAACCGGCGAGCTCGGACAGAATGGCTTGGCGCTAAATAATGAGGCCGGCGGTACCGTCAATGCCAACGTTTCCGGCGGAACCCTGAGCTTGAATGGCGGCGGCGCGGTGACGAACGCGGGTCTGCTGGAGGCAACCACCGGCGGCACTCTGACGATCGACAACAACGTGAACAACACGAGTACAGGGAACATCACCGCAGACGGCGGAACGGTGAGCCTGACCAACAGCGC
>JBOGJT010000275.1:0-8058 GCA_050745065.1 Terriglobia bacterium | reverse complement strand
GCATGGACGAAATGCCCTTGCGCGCCGTGACGAGCAGATACATCGCGTATAGCCATTTCTGCAGCGGCACGTGCGACCGCTCGAAGATCGTCCCTGTTCGCACGGTGAAGTCCCGGTGGCAGATGTTGCAGCGATAAAAACCACCTTTTCGGGCCGTAACGCGCCTGCCCCCTTTGCATTTCGCGCATTTGACCCCGTCCTTCCAGAGGCGGGATTCGAGGTACCTCCGAGCTGAGTCCTCATCGGGGAACCTCTCAAAAAGCTCAAATGTGCTGATAGTGCTGCGGCTCATCGCTTTGTCCCTTGAGCTAAATACTACGCGAAACAGGAGCTAGGGAGTCAAGTATATAATTCCCCCAAATTGCGCTTGCATTTCGCCTTCGCGCTGGTATATAGTTGGTCCTCGATGCCTGCTTACCAAGCCATCTCGTTCGCCTATTACTGGTTTTGGAGCTTTGCTCCAACTGGATAGGGTGGCGTTGGTCTGAGCGGACGTAGAACGAATCTCAAGGCTAACCCACTCGAAGCGAGTGGGTTTTTTATTTTGCGGGGAGAATTCAAATGATTATTTCGATGCGCCTTCATGCCAGCCAGGCGGAGGTGGACCGTGTCTGCGACCGCATCAAGGAGTTTGGGTATAAGGTCCATTCGATCGTCGGAGAGGAGCGGGTCGTGATTGGAGTCGTGGGAGTGGGTGACGTCACCGATTGTCTCGAGTCGATCCAGGCCATGCCGTGTGTTGAGAGCGCAGTGCGGATTTCCGCGCCCTACAAGTTTGTGAGCCGGGAGTTTAAGCGCGAGCGGACCCGCATCGCGGTGGGCCGCGCCGAATTTGGTGGGGATGAATTCGTGGTCATGGCCGGCCCGTGCTCGGTCGAGAGCGAAAAACAAATCATGGAAACCGCGGAAGCGGTTGCCGGAGCCGGCGCAAAAATTCTTCGCGGCGGCGCGTTTAAGCCGCGCACGTCCCCCTACGACTTTCAGGGCCTGGGCGAAGAAGGACTCAAGCTTCTTGCCAAAGCGCGGACGGCCAGCGGCCTTGCCGTGGTGACGGAAGTGATGAGCGACCGCGAAGTGGACCTGGTGGCGGAATACGCGGATATCATGCAGGTGGGCGCGCGCAACATGCAGAATTTTGCGCTACTCAAGACGCTGGGATCGTGCGGGCGCCCGGTGCTCCTGAAGCGGGGCATGAGCTCCACCATCAAGGAGCTGCTGATGTCCGCAGAGTACATCACCGCGCACGGAAATCCCAACGTGATCCTCTGCGAGCGGGGCCTGCGCACGTTTGAAACCGCAACGCGCAACACGTGCGACATTTCCGCCGTGCCGGTGCTCAACGAGCTTACCCATCTGCCGGTCGTGGTGGATCCCAGTCACGCTACGGGCAGGAGAAGCCTGGTGCCGCCGCTCTCCCAGGCGGCCGTTGCCATCGGGGCGGATGGCATCATCGTGGAGGTTCATCCCTGTCCGGAGCGCGCCCTCAGCGACGGGGCGCAGTCGCTTTCCTCTCAAGGCTTCGTCGAAATGATGGACCGTTTGAAGCCGTATGTGAATCTCTGGAAGCAGGCGCGGTTGGAAGCGGCTGTCGCCGTCTAACGGGTTGTTGAAATCCCCGAGAGATCATCATTCTGAGGAGGGGGTCATGTCGCTTGGCGACACCCGCAGCGCCCCTACGCAGAACGGCGCGACCCGTTTATTTTCAACACCGGGCGTGGCTATTTTCAGGTCAGCCGAAGGTGGCGAAGAACCTCATAAGGCGCTGATTTAGTGCAAAAGCGGATTCTTCGCGGAGTTTATCCTGAGCGGAAATGCTGAGATTCTTCGCTACGCTCAGAATGACGAGCGAAGGGCTCAGAATTACAGCAAAATTCAGTTCATGAGAATCTGTCTGACGGACCGAGCGGTTGCTTGGTGGCGGCCCTCAGCCCTCCGCGAAACGTCGGCGCCGCGTCGTGGCGCGGGTAAATGGTGTAATCTGATCGCTGATTGCTTCTCTTCGTTGCATGCAAAAGACCGCCGGGACCATCCTCGATGAAATCGTCGCCGCCCGCGCGGAGCGAGTGAGGCAGGCGCGCCGCTCCGTTCCGCTCGAAGCTGTGGCCCGCACGGCCGCATCGCGCACGGATTTCCGCAGCTTTAGCGGCTCGCTAAGCACTGGCGGCCTGCAAGTCATCGCTGAGATGAAGAGGGCCTCGCCGTCCGCGGGCCTGCTTCGCGGTCAGTACGACTGCCGCAGCATTGCCCAAGGATATGAAGCGGGTGGCGCGGCGGCCCTTTCGATCTTGACGGAGGAGGACTACTTTCAAGGGTCGCTCACGCATCTCCAGGAAGCGCGAGGAGTTGTACGCCTGCCTGTGCTTCGCAAAGATTTTATTGTGGACGAATACCAGGTTTACGAATCCTGCGCCGCAGGCGCGGACGCGCTGCTCTTGATTGTGGCGGCGCTTTCGCGCGAACGGCTCCGTAACCTGCTTGCGCTGAGCGCTCGCCTGAAGGTCGCGGCGTTGGTGGAAGCCCATAACGAAGAGGAGTTGGATGGGGCTCTGGATGCGGGAGCAGAACTCATTGGCGTGAACAACCGCAACTTAAAGACGCTCGAAGTGAATCTTGAAACTTCCCTCCGGTTGCGGGAGAAAATCCCGTCCGGGTGCGTCGCCGTTGCCGAGAGCGGCATTCACTCGGCCGAAGATTTGCGCAACCTCGCCGCCGCCGGATTTCACGCCGCGCTGGTCGGAGAATGGTTCATGCGGTCTTCGGACCCCGGCCGCGCGCTGGCCGAATTGCTGGCGGACGCGAGGAAATAACGATATGAATCACAAAGGCACGGAGAAAACCCGAGCCTGCGCGTTACGTCCTTGTGCGGCCGTGGTGATTGCTTTTTCGCGATGACTCGAATCAAAATCTGCGGGATAACGCGTTTTGAGGACGCACGACTTGCCGTGGAGCTGGGCGCGGCGGCTCTGGGGTTCAATTTTTATGAGCCTTCACCGCGCTATATTGAGCCGGAGACAGCGGGCGAGATCGTAACCAGGGTTCCACCGTTTATTGCGTCGGTCGGCATTTTCGCAGACGAGACCTACGGAGGCCGGGTCGCCGCGATTGCGCGCGAAGCCAAGATTTCTGTCATCCAATTGCACGGACCGCGTTTCCCCAAGGATGTGGATTCGCTCAAAGGCTACCGCCTGATTCGCGCAATTCCGGTAGGGCCGGATTTTGATCCAGCTATGCTGCAGACGTTGCCGCTCGATGCCTTCTTGCTCGACTCGTTTGATCCCGTCCGCATCGGAGGCAGCGGAAAGAACATCGATTGGAATCTCGCCCGCCGCGCCACCGAACAGGGCAAGACGATTGTTCTGGCTGGCGGCCTCACTCCGGAAAATGTGGGCGAGGCCATCCGGAAGGTAAGGCCGTTCGGCGTGGATGTGGCGACCGGCGTGGAGTCCGCTCCCGGGGTCAAAGACGCGCGCAGGCTTCGGTCGTTTTTCGCCGCTGTGGCTGAGGCGGACGGAACCCATTGAAGGATGGCGAAAAACTCCGAAAGCGCGTCATTCTGAGGACTTCTCATCTCGCTCTGCGACACGCGCAAAGCATGAAAATACGGCGTAGGGGCGCCGCTTGCCGCGCCCCACATTGGCGGGTGCAGCAAGCAGCGCCCCTACGAAGAACCCCGCGACCCATTTAGTTTCATCGCCGGGCCGCCGGCTCGTTGAAAACCGGTTTGAAGGAAAACATATGGCAACTCAAGCAACCACGCAAAGCACTCCCGACGCGCGCGGCCGGTTTGGTGAGTTTGGCGGGCGTTACGTTCCTGAAACGTTAGCACATCCGGTCGAGGAATTAGAGCGCGCCTATGAAGATGCGCGGAACGATCCGAGGTTCCAGGCCGAGCTGAGCGGCCTGCTGACGCACTACGCGGGGCGCCCCACTCCGCTCTTTTGCGCGCGCCGTCTGACGAAGCACCTGGGCGGGGCGAAGATATACCTCAAGCGCGAAGACCTTTTGCACTCGGGCGCGCACAAGATCAATAACTGCATTGGACAGGGGTTGCTAGCCAGGCGGATGGGTAAGACGCGGATCGTTGCCGAGACAGGCGCGGGCCAACACGGGGTGGCAAGCGCAACCACCGCGGCCCTGCTGGGCATGAAGTGTGTGGTCTATATGGGGTCGGAGGATATGGCGCGCCAGGCCCCGAACGTATTTCGCATGAAAATGCTCGGCGCAGAGGTAACGCCTGTTGATTCCGGCAGCAGGACTCTGAAAGACGCCATCAGCGAAGCCATGCGGGATTGGGTCACGAACGTCGAAAACACCCACTATATGCTCGGGTCCGCGCTCGGACCTCATCCATACCCCATGATGGTGCGCGATTTTCACCGCGTCATCGGGCAGGAAGCGCGCCGCCAGATTCTCGAAGCCGAGGGCCGCCTGCCGGATGTTCTTGTTGCATGCGTGGGCGGGGGTAGTAATTCCATCGGGCTGTTTTACGATTTCCTGGCCGACACGCAGGTGAAGCTGTTGGGAGTCGAGGCCGGCGGCAAGGGCAGCAGCCTCGGCGAGCACGCGGCGCGCTTCGACGGCGGCAGGCCCGGCGTCTTGCACGGAACTTACACGTACGTGCTCCAGACTGACGACGGCATGATTGCCAATACACATTCCGTCTCCGCCGGCCTCGACTACGCCGCCGTGGGCCCCGAGCATGCCGAGCTCTATCGGCAGGGAAGGGCCGAATATACCCACGTAAGCGATAAAGAAGCCCTTGAGGCCGCCAGCCTTCTTTCACGCCTGGAGGGAATTATACCGGCGCTCGAATCCGCCCACGCCGTCGCCGAAGTCATCAAGCGCGTTCCCCGGATGAGCCGGGAAACGCTCGTCGTCATCAATCTTTCGGGCCGCGGCGACAAAGACCTGGGCATCTTTCAATCAGCAGGCATCTTGTAAGCGGATTTCTCGGTAACACAGCTTGGTGTTGCAGCCGGAACCCAGTAAAGCGTCATGCTGAGCGCAGCGCAGCTTCTGTTTGCAAAACACCGGAAAAAGAGATTCTTCGCTCCGCGCAGAATGACAAGTCCCAAAGGCTCGCTAATAAAATGAGCTTTTGCGGCCTGACAGCGTAGGGACCCGATTTTGATGCCAAAAACGAGCACAATCCAGCTTGACGGCGTTTTTCAAAGCGCCGGCGCTGCTCGCGCCGGCCGCTTGATTATGTATTTAACCGCGGGCGATCCCTCGCTTGAGGCGACCGGCGAATTGCTCAGTGCAATAGACCGCGGCGGCGCAGATGTGATCGAGTTGGGCGTTCCATTCTCGGACCCTATGGCTGATGGCGTGGTGATTCAACACGCTTCGGAGCGCGCGCTGAAAGGGGGGACAACACTGCGGAAGATTCTGCACCATCTTCCCGCGTGGCGTGAGTCTGTGCGCGTGCCGATCATTCTGTTCAGTTACTATAATCCGATTCTGCAGTACGGCGTGGATCGCTTTGCCAGCGATCTTGTCCAAGCGGGCGGACAGGGCGCACTCGTGGTGGACCTCCCACCCGAGGAGGCGGGCGCCTACGTCAGCGCCATGCGCAAGCACAAGCTCGACACCATTTTTTTGGCTTCTCCCACATCAACAGACCAGCGCCTCGAACTCATTGCCGGGCTCTCTTCCGGGTTTCTATATCTTATCTCGCGCCCCGGCGTGACAGGCGAGCAGACCAGCCTTTCTGCCGCCGTCCCGCCGCTGGTTCAACGCGTGCGGGAGTTTACCCACCTCCCGCTCGCGGTAGGTTTTGGCGTTTCGACTCCCGCGCAGGTTGGGCAGATTCTCTCGATCGCGGATGCTGCCGTCGTGGGCAGCGCCCTAGTGCGGGCCATCGAGGAGCACTATACGCAGGAAGGCAGCCAAGCCATTGAACGCTTCGTGAGCTGGTTGAAATCAGGAATAGGGAGCAGACCCGAATGAAGGACTTGGCGGATTGGCGAAAGCGCATCGACGGGATTGACACGCAGATTCTCCAATTGCTCAATGATCGCGCGCGATGCGCGGTGGAAATCGGGCACTTCAAGAAGGAGCGCGGCTTGCCGGCTTGGGCGCCGGAGCGGGAGGCGGAAATTCTGCGGAACGTCGTCACAGCCAATCTGGGCCCCCTGGATGACGCCGCGGTGCGGCGGCTGTTCGAGCGCATCATCGACGAGGCGCGCTCGCTCGAACGCCATCTGATCGAGGAGACCCGGTCAAGCACGAAGGAGCCGTAACCCATGGTTGTGGTTATGCAAGAGGGTGTCAGCGAAGCGCAAATCCAATCCGTCATCGACAAACTGATGAAGATTGGGTTTGACGTTCACCGGTCGACCGGCGCGCTGCAGACGGTGTTGGGCGGCGTCGGCGCGAAGGTTGATTTTGATACGCGCGCCATCGAATTATTGGACGGCGTGCAGGAAGTCCACCGCATCACCGCTCCTTACAAGCTGGCCAGCCGCCACTTCCGCCCCGAAGGCTCTGTGATCCAGCTTGGCAAGGGTGTCGAGGTGGGAGGACGGCAGGTCGTGATGATGGCCGGCCCGTGCAGCGTGGAGAGCGCCGGGCAGATCAACCGGATTGCGGAAATCGTCGCCCGCCAGGGCGTGCGCGTGCTGCGCGGCGGCGCATTCAAGCCTCGCACGTCGCCCTACAGCTTTCAGGGGTTGGGATTGGACGGGCTTGAACTCATGCGCCAAGCTGCCGAACGGCACAACCTTCTGGTGGTTTCCGAAGTGATGGACCACACCCAAATCCCGCAAATGTTGGAGGCGGTAGATATTTTCCAGGTTGGGGCGCGTAACATGCAGAACTTCAACCTTTTGAAAGCGCTGGGTAAAGTGGCCAAGCCGGTTTTGCTCAAACGGGGTATTTCCGCCACCATTGAAGAGCTGCTGCTCTCGGCGGAATACATCATGTCGGGCGGGAACTACAATGTGGTGCTCTGCGAACGCGGAATCAGGACGTTTGAAAATGCAACGCGGAACACTCTCGATGTCTCAGCGATTCCGGTGATCCACAAGCTTTCCCACCTTCCGATCATCGCGGACCCGTCCCACGCGACGGGCCGCCGGGATCAGGTCCTTCCCATGGCACGCGCCGCCGTAGCCGCGGGCGCTGACGGGCTGATTCTCGAGGTCCACGACGATCCGGAGCAGGCGCTGAGCGACGGACCGCAAGCGCTTTACCCCGAACAGTTCGCGGAGCTTATGTCAGAGCTGAAGATCATCGCCCAAGCCGTGGGCAGAACGTTATAGAGGTCAGCGTCCCGGGGCTCGTCATTGCTTCTATGCCGGATTTCTTCCAGCGCATTACGATTGTCGGCACGGGCCTGATTGGAGGCTCGTGGGGTCTTGCGCTCAAACGGAGCGGTTTCGAGGGCGCCCTAACCGGCTGCGATCATCCGGCAGTTCTCAAAAAAGCGCTCGCGGCCGGGGCCGTCGATTACGGCGAAGCAGATTTGCGCCAGGCGGTCGAAAATGCCAGCTTGGTGATTCTTGCGGCTCCGGTGGGGGAGATTCTTGGCTTGATCGATCAGTTGAAGGGCGTAGTGCCTGCGGACGCACTGGTCACCGACGTCGGCAGCACTAAAGCGATGATCTGCCAGAAGGCGCGCGAGACCTTTAACCAGAGGCCGCTATTCCTGGGCGGGCATCCGCTCTCCGGCAAGGAGCGCTCCGGCATCGAGAACGCTTCGGCAGGCCTCTTCAACGGCGCGCCTTACGTGCTTACGCCCTGGGCCCCGGAGCAGATGGACGACGCGCGTGCATGTGCGTTTCGCGCTCTTGCGGCCTCGTGCGGCGCTCGTCCGGTGGTGATGGATGCAGGCGCGCACGACCGCGCCGTGGCGTGGCTCAGCCACCTGCCGCAATTGGCTTCAACCGCTCTGGGCAGCCTGATCGTGGAGGAGGATGGCCTGCCCCTCAGTCTCGCAGCGTCCGGTCTGCGCGACGCCAGCCGCCTCGCGGGAAGCCCTTACGACATCTGGCGCGACATTTGTTCGTCGAACCAGGAGAATATCCACCAAGCGCTTGATGCCCTCATCCGCAAACT
>JBOGJT010000274.1:0-9220 GCA_050745065.1 Terriglobia bacterium | reverse complement strand
GCACGGAGCGGGCAGCCCGCAATTGGGATAGCTATCACGCCTTATCCGCCGCGCTTACCCAGCTGGGGGACGAACAGACCTTGCTGGTACAGTCGGGCGTGCCGGTGGGCGTGTTTCCCACCCATCGCGATGCCCCGCGCGTGGTGATCGCCAACGCCCTCCTCGCTCCCCGCGGGTCGACCGGGGAAACGCCGGACGAAGGGCGGCGGTGTGGCCTTACCCTGTATCGCCAGTTGACCGCCGGAGGTTGGATCTACACCGGCTCGCAGGGCATCCTGCAGGGGACCTACGAAACCTTTGCCGCCGCCGCGCGCCAGCACTTTGGTGGCTCATTGGCGGGCAAGTTGGTGGCCTCGGGCGGGTTGGGGGGTATGGGAGGAGCGCAGCCGCTCGGGGCCACGTTGAATGGGGCGGCGTTTTTGGGCATCGAGGCCGACGCCGAGTGCATCAAGCGGCGGCTGCGGGGTGGTTACTGTGACATTATGGTGCACGATCTCGATGAGGCGCTGCGCATCCTGAAGATTGCCGTGCGTCAGAAGCAGGCGATCTCGGTAGGCCTGGCCGGTAACTGCGCGACGGTTATCCCGGAGTTGGTCCGGCGCGGCGTGGTTCCCGACTTGCTCACCGACCAGACCAGCGCCCACGACCCGCTGAACGGCTACGTGCCCGCCGGAATGGGCGCGGAAGACGCCGCACGGCTGAGGCTCCGCGCGCCGGAAGAGTACTTGCGGCGCTCTTATGAATCGATCGGGCGCCACGCCGCCGGAATGATCGCGCTACAGAAGCTCGGATCCGTGGTGTTTGAGTACGGCAACAACCTCCGCGCCGCAGCCTTCGAACATGGCGGCGTGCCAGACGCTTTCGAATTTCCCGACTTCGTCTCTGCCTACGTTCGGCCCCTGATTTCCCAGGGACAGGCCCCCTTCCGATGCGTAGCTCTCTCCGGCAATCAGGCGGACATCCGTCGGGTGGACCACGCGGCGCTCGAAATATTCCCCCGTAACGGCGTTCTGCGGCGCTGGATTCAAGGGGCGCACAAACACATAAAGTTCTACGGGCTGCCCGCGCGCGTCGGCTGGCTGACCTCCGGTGAACAGGCCCAGCTTGGCGGCCGCGTGAACGAGTTGGCCGCAAAAGGCGAGCTGAAAGCTCCGGTGGTGCTCGGGCGCGATGATTGGGGTTGCGGCGCGGCCGCAATGCCGGGGCGCGAAACTGAAAGCGTCGACCACGGGCCGAATGAGATTTCAGCGAGTCTGGATGCGGCTGTCAGAGCAGCTTCGGGTGCGGCGTGGGTCTCAATTAGTAGTGTTGGCGATTCCGGCGTGTCCGGCGTGGCGGTGGTCGCGGACGGCACGCCCCATGCGGCCGCAAGCATCGAACGTCTCTTCACTCCTCATTTCGCGGAAGCGCAAAGAACCTGACGAGCGGCGAATCATGGCCCTGAGCGCGGGGCTTGTGCCGCGCGCGGTGAATCCGTTAGAGTATTTATTCACGCGTTGCATAATCTTGCATGGACAACCTGTACCGGCGCAATCAGATTCTGGAAATCCTCCGGGTCGAGCGGCTTTCCACCCAGAAGGAGCTGCGCGAAGCCCTGGCAGCGCGCGGCATCCGGGTGACCCAGGCCACCGTCTCGCGCGATATTGAAGATCTCGGCTTGGTAAAAACGCGCGAAGGCTACGAATTGCCCGGCTCGCGGGAATCGGCCGCGCCGCCGCAGCCCACGCTCCCCGTAATCCTGAAAGAATTTCTGCGCGAGGTGCGCCTGGCATCCAGCCTGGTCATTGTGCGCACGCACCCTGGAAATGCCCATTCGGTCGCGGTGGCGCTCGATTCCACCGGCTGGCCCGAAATCGCGGGCACGGTGGCGGGCGACGACACCATTTTTTTGGCGACCGAAGGCGCTCGCCAGGCTGAACGCGTGCGCAAAAAAATCTTGCAAGCACTGGAAGAGTAGCAGCAAGCTTCAAATCTCAGTTTTCAAATCTCAAATTACTAATCGTCCGGCTTCCATTTCGAAGGAGAAACAAAGGCATGCCCCAAGGCGCGATAGCAGAAAAACCCAAGCGGGTGGTCCTGGCCTATTCAGGCGGTTTGGACACATCCATCATTATTCCCTGGCTGAAGGAAAACTATGGCTGCGAAGTTATCGCTATGGTGGGCGACGTCGGCCAGGGCGACGACTACAAGAAGGTGCGGCAAAAGGCACTGAGCACGGGCGCCAGAAAAGTTTATGTGGAAGACCTGCGCGAGGAATTTATCACGGGGTACGTTTGGAAAGCGGTCCAGGCCGGAGCGATTTACGAGGGCAAGTATTTGCTCGGCACGTCGCTCGCCCGTCCGATTCTTGCCAAACGGCAAGTGGAGATCGCGATCGAGTGCGGCGCCGAGGCGGTGGCGCACGGGTGCACGGGCAAAGGCAACGACCAAGTGCGGTTTGAGCTCACTTACAAGGCGCTTGCGCCGCAACTCCGGGTGATCGCGCCCTGGCGCGAATGGTCCATCAAGTCGCGTGAAGACGCCCTCGCCTACGCGCGCCGGCACAGCGTGCCCGTGCCGGTGACGAAGAAGGATCTCTACAGCCGGGACCAGAACATCTGGCACCTGAGTCACGAAGGTGGACCGCTCGAAACTAAGCTGGGTGAACCTCCGGAAGACGCCTGGAAGCTCACGCACAATCCGCGCAAGTCTCCGGACCGTGAGACGGCAGTGCGAATCGGCTTCGAGAAAGGCATTCCAGTTTCCGTGAACGGGCGCGCGCTTTCACCTCTGAATCTATTGCAAAAGCTCAACGAGATTGCAGGCGCGAATGGCGTGGGACGGACGGACCTGGTGGAGAACCGTTTCGTAGGCATGAAGTCTCACGGCGCGTACGAGACCCCGGCGGGCACGCTTTTGCACGCTGCGCACCATGAGCTTGAGGCGCTGTGCCTTGACCGTGAGACCTTCCATTACAAGCAGCACGTGGCGCTTCGCTACGCCGAGTTGGTTTATTTCGGCCAGTGGTTCACGCCGCTGCGCGAGGCCCTGGATGGCTTCATCAGCATGACGCAGCGGCGCGTTACCGGCAGCGTCACGCTGGGACTTTGCCACGGAGTGGTCCGGGTGCTCGACCGCGAATCACCGTATTCTCTTTACAGCACGAGCATCGGCGGCTTTACGATGGGCGCCGACTACGACCAGAAGGACGCCGAAGGATTCATTAATATCCTTGGACTGCCGCTGAAAATCGAAGCCGCTCAACGCAAGTCTGCAAGGAAAGCGCGATGAAACTCTGGGGCGGGCGGTTCGAGGGCGGGCGGCGCGACCCGCTGTTTGAAAAATTCTCCGAGTCGTTCTCCTTCGATCAACGCTTGGTCCTCTACGACCTTCGGGTTAATCGCGTCTTCGTAAGACACCTTGCGGGCGCGGGAGTGCTGCGGAAGACGGAAGCAAACAGACTCGCTCGCGGGCTTGACGCCATCCGCCGCTACATTGAGGCGCACCCGGCTTGGGCGCGGAAAGAATCGAGCGAAGACGTTCATACCTGGGTTGAAGCGCGCATCGAGCGGGAAGTTGGCGCGGTGGCGAAAAAGCTGCGCACGGGACGCAGCCGGAACGATCTAGTGGCCACGGAAACCCGCCTCTTCGTAAAGGATGCAACCGGCGGATTGGACGAAGCGGCCGCCGGCCTTCTGGAGGTGCTGGTGTGGACGGCGAAAGAGCACCTTGGCTTGGTCATGCCCGGCTACACGCACTTGCAGCCCGCGCAGCCGATTCTTTTTTCTCATTATCTACTGGCGTATTTTGAAATGTTCTTGCGTGACGCCGGCCGCTTCGCCGATTGCCGCAGGCGCGCCGATGAGCTTCCACTGGGCGCCGGGGCGCTCGCCGGAACAACCTTTGCCGTGGACCGCTCCGCCCTCGCGCGTGATCTCGGTTTTGCCCGCGTGGCACGCAACAGCCTGGATGTAACTTCGGACCGCGACTTCGTGTGCGAGCTGTTATTCGCCTGCTCGCTGGCCCAAACCCATCTCAGCCGCCTGGCGGAAGACCTCATCCTCTATTCGTCACCCGCCTTCGGCTTTGTTGAGCTTTCAGACGCCTACTCGACCGGCAGCAGCCTGATGCCGCAAAAAAAGAACGCAGACTCTCTCGAATTGATTCGCGGCAAAGCGGCAACGGCGATCGGGCGCCTTACGGGGCTGCTGGCGCTGCTGAAAGGCCTGCCGCTGGCTTACGACCGCGACCTGCAGGAAGACAAAGCCGCGCTTTTCGAGGGGGTGGATGTCGCGCGTGAATCTCTGCAATTGGCCGCGCGCGTGATGGCCACACTGCGTATTCATCCGGACAAGATGAAAGCCGCCACCCAGATGGGCTTTCTCACGGCCACGGACCTGGCCGATGAGCTCGTGCGGCGCGGCGTTCCGTTCGCCGAGGCCCACGAGCAAACGGGGCGGCTGGTGCGGCACTGCGTTTCCGCAGGGAAAACGCTGGCCGAGGTGGAAAGCGAGGAAGCGCGGCGAATGATTCCTTCGTGGGACGCTCGCTTGGCGCAGGTTGCGGCGTCGCCGGAGCTTTCTATCGAACAACGCAACGTGACGGGCGGCACGGCGCGAAATCAGGTGGCAAAACAGATCGCTGCCGCCGAGCGTGTGCTTCGCCAGCGGAAGAGCCAACCCAAACCCAAGCCGGGACGGCGCTCCTGACAGGCTTCATGATCAAATCCCTCATACTCTGCTGGATGCTGGCTCTGGGCGCGACGCTCGCCAGCAGGCCGCTAGTTGCGCAGCAGACCGCCGGCAACTCCACCTCCAGCGCGGACCTCACCAGCGATCAAATTTTCCGGCCTCCGATGGCGGACCCGTTTGAGCCGGCCAGCCGCGTCCGTTTGGGTGGAAGCAATTTGGATTTTGGCCTGGCGCTGCCCTTGGCGGTTTACACGTCCGAGAGCAAAACTTGCGACTGGCAAATCGGGTTTCTCGGCGGCATTGTGGGGCGGTTCGGGTCCGAGCGCACCACGCTTTATCTAAAGTCGGGAGATTTTCACGCCGGGATTCCCTTGACTTTCCGCAAGGGGAAATGGTCGGCGCGGGCCGAGTTTTATCACGTCAGCGCGCACCTCGGCGGAGACTACGAAAACCTCAGCGGCTTTCAGCCGTTCCACTATAGCCGCGAAGCAGTGCAGGGCCTCGTTTCCTACGACGCTCCGCACAACCTGCGCTTCTACGGCGGTCCCACACTGCTTGTGCGCACTTATCCTCACGTCGGCCGCTGGGCGCTTCAAGCTGGAACCGAATGGTTTCCGGCGCCGCTCTCGGGCACTCATTGGAAAGCCTATCTGGCGGACGATTTTCAAACGCGCGGGGAGGTGGACTGGCAGACAAATATCAGCGTGGAGCCGGGATTACAGTTCACCACGCGCAAGGGCGAGCCTGTGGCGCGCGTGGAAGCGTGGTTTTACAGCGGCCAGGCGCCGTTCGGCGAGCTTTACCGCGAGCGGGAGCGCGTGGTAGGCGCGCAGTTGATCTTCACGCTCGAGCCCGCCATTAAATCTCTCATCATTCACCGGCACTGAAAAGGCAAGAACCCAGGGGCAGGTCGCCGCGGGCGCTCGTCCCCTACAGCGAGCCGCGCCCTTCCGCCAGCGCCCTGCCCGCAGGCCCGAGCAACAGCTTCGGGATCTCGGGGAACAACGCGGCGGCCTTTTGGACTTGTGGGTCATCGAGAGTTAAAGCCTGATTTCCATAATCGAGGCCAAAAACCAAGTTGAAAAGCGCCACTTTGATGTTCGTCTTCAGCAGTGCTTGATCGCGGGACCAATATTCATCGGGCGTCTTGACTCGTTTCGCGGTGAGAAAATTGCGAAATTCTTCGAGGGTTTCCGATCCCGGCTCAAAGCCTTTGCTGATTTTCGGATGGTAGCTCACGTATTCGGACGCGAAGTTCGAGAACAGCCCCGCCTGGTCGAGAAATGCCATCCACGGATCAAGCTCGGGGGCGGGGGCCAAAACGTCGGGCGTAATCCCGCCGTCCGCTGAAACCGGCCGCCCATCGGCGGTGTGGAATTTTTCGCCGGTTTCAGATGACCCGGCGGACTGGATGCCGCGAATGGGATTTTCGAGCGCCGTGCCGGGCAGCGGCTTCTGGATGGAGCGGCCGCTGGGGGTGAAGTATTCGGAGGTTAGAAGCGCCACGGCCGTTTCGTCACTTAAAGGCATCACCGACTCGACGACGCCTTTTCCAAACGTCGGCTCGCCCACCACCAGCGCGCGGTCATGATCCTGCAGCGCCGCCGTCACCACTTCCGCTGCGCTCGCTGTGTTACCGTTTACCAATACAATCATCGGAAGGTTTACTTCAATGGGTGCAGGCACAGTGGCAAAAGTCTTTTCCGGCACGGTCCGACCGCGCAGCGTAAGCACCACGGTTCCGGGCTTCATGAACAAGCTGCACAGCTCGACGGCGGACGCCAGCATCCCGCCGGGGTTGTTGCGTAGGTCGAGAACCAAACCTTTGAGATTTTCGTAATCCAGCTTCTTGAGGGCGTCCACAACTTCCTGCGGTGTCTTCGACTCGAACGAGGCGACGTGGATATACCCGAGGCCGCTTGAATAGCGGAAGGCAATATCCACTGTCGGCAGCGCCACCTCGGCGGGTTGAAGATGAAACGTGACCGGCGAGGCGCGGCCAGGCCGGAGGACGCTGAGATGAACGTCGTGCGCCCTTGATTTCGTGAGCAACTCGACGAGCTGCTGGAAGCTCAGCGTATTAAGCTGAATGCCGTTGACCGCGAGAATCCGGTCACCGGGGCCAAGCCCCGCCCGCCACGACGGCGACCCTTGCTGCGCCTGGATCACCATCACCCTGCCTTGCTGGACGTAAAGGATGGAGCCAAATCCGAGTGTCTCGCCGCGGGTCTCCTCTTGCAGTTGATGGTATTGCTCGTGATCGAAGAACGAAGAGAAAGGGTCCAACGAGGACAGCATTCCTCGCACGCCGCCTTCAAGGATCAGGCGGTCAGGGTCGATGGCGTCCATGTAATTTTGCTCGACCGCGCCGTAAACCCGCGCAAATTTCACGCTTTGCTGCGCGACGTCATCGGGGGGAAGAGGTTCCTGCGCTGTGGCGCTTCTAGCTGCAGCACCTGCCAGCAGAAGCAGAAGAAGACTGCCAATGATCAGAGTGTGGCCGGTTCGTAGCATCGCGCCCAAGCATCAGTATAACCCGGCGCGAATTATCTACTCATACCTCAACGCCACCATCGGGTCTACCGTAGTGGCCCGCCGCGCAGGGACATAGCACGCGAGAGCCGCAACCATGAATAACCCGCTGCCCGAGTCCTCCAGCGGGTGAGTTGCTTCAATCTTTGTGAATTTTTTAGCCAACAGATTTGCTCCGGCGCGAAACTCGACGTCGCGTAAGGCGCGATCACTGAAGCACGATCAATTTACTGTACGAATCCGCGGCGCCGTTTGTTCCTCTACCATACCACCCGAGCTGCAGAGCCGTGATGTCCCGCATCCCACGACCCGAATTCCAAGTGTCAAATCCCGTGCCTCTTGCAACTCCGGTATGAATCTGCCAGACTTCGTTTTCGCTAAATCAACTGGCGGGGAGTGGAGATGAATCAGGGCAAAATCACGCGGCGGAAATTCATGGCGCGCGCGGGCGGCACGATGGGTGGAGTTTCCGCCGCGACGATGCTTAGCGCGGGCGCGGCAAGAGCGCAGGATGACCCGGCGCGGAGATTTTATACCAACCTCAGCCTCGGACGGCTCGGCTTCAGCGGCACGTTCGAGCAATCGGTAGCACTCGCGCACCGGTACGGCTTTGAAGCGGTCGATCCCGACACGAGCCTTTTTGCCCGGCTCTCGGACGGTGATTTGAGCCGCCTGCTGGCGGACGTCGCGTCCAAGCATCTGAAGTTCGGTGCGGCCGGCTTGCCGGTCGATTTCCGCCGCGATGACGCGTCGTTCAACCAGAGCCTGAAAACGCTTCCGGACTACTGCAAGCTGCTTAGACGCGCCGGCCTCGGGCGCGTGAGCACGTGGATCATGCCTTGCAGCAACAACCTGACGTATCTGCAAAACTTCCGCCAGCACGCCTGCCGGCTGCGAGCGTGCGCAGAAATCCTGGAGGCCAACGGTCAGCGCCTCGGCCTTGAATACGTTGCGACGCGCACGGTTTGGCGCAGCGAGCGGCAGCCCTTCATTCACACCATGTCCGAGATGAAGGAGCTTGAAGCGGCAATGGGTACGAATAACCTGGGAATTCAGCTGGATAGCTGGCATTGGTACAACGCGCAAGAAACCGCCGCCGATATTGAGTCGCTCTGCGGCAAAGGCGTCATCACCGTAGACCTGAATGACGCGCCGCGCCTGCCGCTCGACCAGCTTCGCGATGACCACCGCGAGCTGCCCGCCGCTACGGGGGTGATTCCGGTGAAGGAATTTTTGGGCGCGCTGGCCGCTATCGGATACGACGGGCCGATTCAGGCCGAGCCCTTCAACGCCCAATTGCGGGCCATGCCGCTCGACGCCGCGGTCGCCGCCACAGCAAGCGCCATCCGCAAGGCATTCGCCGAGGCCGGACTTTCCTGGGCGTAACCGCGGCCGGCGCATCCACGACGCTGTCTGAGCGGCCTCCGAATTTACAGCGTGAACTTTTACCGGGCTGCGGCCATGGCGAAACGTGACGAAGTTTCCCAGAAGACTTCCTTGCAGATTTCTCGCACTCTAATTATGATTACACACGATGGTTCAGCGTGTCATCAATGTCTCCTCTGTTCCTCACCGCAGTCCATTCCGGTATCCGGGTGGGAAAACATGGCTGGTTCCGTACATCCGCCGGTGGATACAGAGCCTCCCGCACCGCCCGTTGGAATTCGCAGAGCCGTTTGCGGGTGGAGGCATCGTTGGGCTTTCCGTTCTGTTTGACGGCTTGGCCGGGAAGCTGACGCTTGTCGAAATCGACCGGGACATAGCCTCAGTATGGAAAACCATGCTGAGTCTTCAAGGCGAACGGCTAGCGTCGGAGATCATGTCCTTCCGCCTGTGTGCAGAGTCCGTGCGATCGTGTCTTTCGAGCAGCCCCAAGAATCAGTTCGACCGCGCCTTCCAAACGATCCTGCGCAACCGCGTCCAGCGCGGCGGCATCATGGCCCCCGGGGCAAGCCTCATGAAGGAGGGAGAAAACGGGCGCGGGCTTGCTTCGCGCTGGTATCCAGAGACTCTAGCAC
>JBOGJT010000273.1:0-22044 GCA_050745065.1 Terriglobia bacterium | reverse complement strand
ATCACGAGCCGCTCATCCGGCAAGACAAGGAAATTTGAGGCGCCCTTTAACGGCACGGCCCAATCTTAAAACCGGCCGTGCCCTCCTGACTGTCAAACCGAACTTCATGAACAATCCGGGGTAGGGCCTCTCTTCTTCGAAGCGGTTCAAATTGGAACGCGCTGCGGGAGACCGCCGCTGCGGGCGAAAACTCGCAGCCAGGGAAAAGTGGCGGTTGGAAATGCGCCGCCCGTGGCCGCGCCTTTCACATGGACGAATTCGCACATCTCGACGGCTTAGCTCAAGCGGAGCTGGTGCGGCGGAAGGCGGTGAAGCCGGCCGAATTGGTTGAGGCTGCGATTCGGCGGATCGAGAGGATAAACCCGCGCATCAACGCGGTGATCTACCCTCTCTTTGATCAGGCGCGGGCATTAGCCGGTGGCGAACCGAATCTGCCGGATGGCCCTTTCCGTGGCGTTCCTTACCTCCTAAAAGATATCCTGGCTGCGTACGCTGGAGCCCCGCTGACCGCGGGCAGCGCCTTCCTGCGCGGCCAGATGCCAGGGCAAGACTCCGTGCTAGTTTCCCGGCTGAAGCACGCAGGCTTGGTGATTTTAGGCAAAACCAATACCCCGGAATTTGGTCTGGTGCCTACTACGGAGCCGGTCCTATTCGGCCCCACGCGCAATCCCTGGAGCCCCGAGCGAACGGCGGGCGGGTCAAGCGGCGGCTCCGCGGCGGCGGTGGCGGCGCGAATGGTTCCCATGGCCCACGCCAACGATGGCGGCGGCTCAATCCGCATGCCAGCCTCCTGCTGCGGTATTTTTGGTCTCAAGCCGACGCGGGGCCGCATCTCCCTCGGCCCGTTCAACGGGGACGTGATGGGCGGCCTCGTGGTTGAGCACGCCGTCACCGTCTCGGTGCGGGATAGCGCGGCGCTGCTCGATGCCACGGCTGGCCCCGCCCTTGGCGATCCGTACTTCGCGCCGCTCCCCACCCGTCCCTTCCTCGCCGAGGTCGGCGCGAAGCCAGGCAAGCTGCGCATCGCCGTGACGGCATCCACCCTGACGGGGACGCCGGTGCACGCGGATTGCCTCGCGGCTCTTTACGACGCGGCAAAACTATGCGGTGAGCTGGGTCACGAGGTGGTGGAGGATTTTCCCCGCCTCGACGGCCGGGCAGCCGCGCAAATGTTCATGGCGGTGTGGGGCGCTGGCTGCGCCGCCGCGCTGGATGGGTCGGCACGCCTTACCGGAAAGCCGCTGAGCGAGGATCAGTTTGAGCCGCTCACCTGGGCGCTTTATCAAATCGGACGGACCGTCTCCGGTTCGGATTACCTGCAGGCGCTGTCCGTGTTGCAGATGATTTCCCGCGGCGTGGCTGACTTTATGGCGCGCTACGATGTTGTGCTGACGCCGGTGCTCGGCAGACCCCCTGTCCCGCTCGGCTGGTTCAGTTCACCCCCGCTCGATGGCTTGGAGGTACAGCGGCGGATGGAGGAGTTTGCCGCTTTTACCCCGCTGGCGAACGTGACCGGACAGCCAGCCATCTCCGTGCCGCTTTTTTGGAATCAAGAGGAGCTGCCGGTAGGAGTGCAATTCGCCGGCCGGTACGGCGACGAGGCCACCCTCTTCCGTTTGGCGGCCCAACTCGAGGCGGCGCGCCCGTGGGCTAACCGCCACCCGCCCGTATCCGCGCTGAGCTGAGCTCGACGCTGTTCGACGCAATACCGCATCGCATGATTGATATCCATTGCCATCCCCTTTACGAAACGGACGACGGCGCTAAGTCTTTTGAGATATCGGTTGACATGCTCCGCATGGCGGCCGAGGACGGAATCACCCATCTCGTGGCCACGCCGCATTGCAATTTCACGTACCGCTACGATCCAGAAGCGAACCTGGAAAAACTGGCGAAACTCCGGGAGGCCGTGGGGGAAACGCCCCAACTCATGCTGGGCTGCGACTTCCATCTTTCGTATGAGAACGTCCAGCGCCTCACCGGGAAGGGCGTATCCTACAGCGTGAACGGCACGCAGTACCTGCTGGTAGAGTTTGACAATCATTTCATCCCTGAGTTGATGGACAACGTGTTTTATGAGATTCAGGTGGCAGGGTTTACACCTATCCTCACGCACCCCGAACGTAACGAGGTGTGCCGGAAGAAGCTCCAGAACCTGTATAATTGGGTGGCGCGCGGCTGTTTGGTGCAAGTGACCGCGCAGTCCTACACCGGCGGGTTCGGGTCAGAGCCCGGGCGGGCCGTAGAGAGGCTGCTGGACCTCAATCTGGTCCACGTGGTTGCGTCAGATGCGCACGACACACGGCACCGTCCGCCGTTGCTGTCTCCGGCCTATCGGAAAATGGCGGAAGAACGAGGAGGTGAGCTGGCGGAACGGCTCTTTGTGAAGAATCCCGAGGCTGTTATTCATGGAAGTCCGCTTCCACCTGCGCCGCCCCCTGCTTCACCCGAAGCCCGGAGCGGGAAAAAATGGTGGTCGTTTCTGAAGAGATAGCGGGACCGGGCAAATTCGCCTACATGCTTCGTGCTGTAGCGGCGGCGTCTACAGCTCCTTTCGGCGGCGGGGACACCGCCGGTACGGCAATCCGCTGGAAAACGACGAAAACCGATGTTTGCACGAAGAGTGAAAGTGGAGATTCTTAATCCGGACAGCGTGGGGCCGTGCCCGCTCGTTTGGCTGGACAGCTTTTGCATGCGCAGCTTTACCGGCCGGAGCGCGTTTGACGAGACCCTGCCCAGAGGGGACGGCGAGTTGGAGGCGGGTTTTCAGGTTGACCTCGATGCGTTGCGCGCCGATATGGAGGACTGGATGACGCGCAAGTTTGGCGGCGGCCAGCCCGTGAATCTGCGGCTCACCGAGCGCGCCGCCCGCTGAACGGGCAGGTGCTAAACATCTTCACACGCGCATTACCGCATTTTTTCTGCGTTTTTGTGAGGTTGGAGTGAAAGAATTGGCTTGACAGTGACGCGGAGATTACTTAAAGTGGCACCTATCCACGAGGTGTTGGGTCTCACAAATCTTAGCGATACGAGAGGAGCATCAATGGCGAATGCTATGACGAAGTCTCAGGTGGTGGCGCACCTGGCGGACAAGGCGGGTATTCACAAGAAGGCAGCAGGTGTGGTGCTCGAAGAGCTTGCCGGCCTGGCCACGAAAGAATGTAAGAACAACGGGCAGTTTGTTATCCCCGGACTTGGGAAAGCGGTGAAAGCACATCGCAAGGCGCGCACGGGTCGCAATCCTCAGACCGGCGAGCCGATCAAGATTCCGGCAAAGACCGTTGTGAAGTTCCGCTTGGCGAAAGCCTTTAAGGACGCCGTGGTTCCCCCAAAAAAGAAGTGAATTCATACCCGAGCGGCGGGGCGCTCCTACTCCGCCGCTCAATCCCACCAGTCGGCCCCACCTGCGGGGCGCTTTGGTGGCCTGCTCTAAAGATGCTCCTTGCTAAGGCGTGTCGGCGAAGGGCCGCCTCAGGCCGCTCTCGACGGCCAGGAGCGCGTCGGGGAAAGTTGCGGCAGTGACTGAGGCGGCGCGGTACTGCTTTAGCGCGTCGTCGCGTTTTCCTTCCACGTCGTAAATCCGTCCCAGGTAAATGTGAGACCAGGTCACGATCCTCAAGTCATGGGCCACGGCGAGGGTCTGCTTGAAATACTTCGCGGCCACGTCGGGCTCACCCGTGTTGCTCGCGGCGACGGCCAGCCCGTAGAGCGCTCGGTCGCTCTGCGCGTTGTACTTTTTCAGGACCTCGTGGAACGCCGCTGACGCCTGATCGTATTGGCCAGCGGCAATCAAGTTATCGCCCCGGTCCAGCAGGCCGTCTTCACCGCTTGCCGCCCGCTGGGTTCTGACCATGCGCGAAGGCGGGGGGGGGCTGAATTTAACGCCGGCGAGTGTTTTTTCCATCCTGGACAGGTCGATCCCCTGGATCATGGCCTGATAGGCGTCGCTGAGAGGCGCGTAGCCCTTTTCGTATGTGGTGAGGGCGTCATAGAAGTAAGGGGTGAGAATCAGACCGGCAGCCATATCGTCGTTCGCCTGCTTTTGTGCGTCTTTGGGCTTATCCATCCGCAACTCGACGGCGTGGATGAGGCACTCCGTAACCAGCATGGAAAAATCGCTCTTATCGTAGGCGTCGAGCGCCGGAGCGGTGCGCGCGATGGCCTCGAGCGCCGCCTTCTGGTGAATATCGGCGGCGTATTTCCCCGCCAGTGGATCCAGCAGGAAGTGCAGGTATTGATGCCGGATCGCCTTAAAGCGGGGCGTGACGGACGGCGTGATGACGAGGTAGTAGCTTTCTCCGTAAATGCGCGCCTGCGCCTGCTCGGGTGCCCCCATCAGGCACAAGTAAATGTGATATTCACGCCCCAGGTACGACCCGCTCGGGAAGCGGAGGTACGCGTCGCTCAGCGCGATATCCCTGCGGACCGTTGGGGAGTAAGTCTGAATGGCGCTGGCGTAACGCGGCTCTAAGCGCGCGTACAGGTCTTCCAGGTCCGCCTGCTTATTAAAAGCGCGAAGCAGTGGAACCAGATCGCGCACGTCGCTGGCGTCAGGCGGAAGATCTTCTTTTGCCACCGTGAAGTCGAAATTTGGGGGCGGACCGAGGAGCAGCGCCAGCGAAACGTATTGTCCAAAGTCGGCGCCCGGATCGTCCGCGATCCGGTGGGCAGCGTAGAAGTGCGCGATCTGAGCCTTGACGGGGATGTTCTCCTTGGCGAGATAATCGCGGACCTCCTGCCGGGTATTATCCCCGGTGGCAGCGAAGACGCCGGTGTTATATCCCGCGGCGTTGAGTGCTGCCATCACATCGAAGATCTGCTCGCTCGAGTTGATGGAGACGTCGGCGGCGGATTGGGCGCGCGCGGGCGCGGATAATCCCGCAAGCATCGCCGCCATGGCCAGCGCGGCCCCGGCTCGCGCCGAACATCCGGCAGCGCCGTGCAAAAAGCGTGAGAGACGTGTGAAAGTCACGTGAGGTGAAACCGTCCTTTGCGAGAATGTGTTCAAGAATTGACCGGAGAGCGGAGGCGTGAAGCCGGAGGATAAGGTTCCGCAAGCTTTCGATTTAAAACAACCGGTTCCTCACGGTGTTCACAGTGACCAGCAATGAGACCCTGCCCCGCCAACTTCCGGCTCCGCGCGTTTGCGCCACCTCGTCAACCTCGGATGGTAACCTGGCTGAAGGATAGCACTACTTTGCCGTCTGTTGGCCGGCCAAAAGTCATGGCGGGCGTATAGCGGCTGAAATAGATCATGCGGTCAAGCTGGCGCATGAGTTCGGGGGAATGTTGTCCGGAGAGCACCTTATAGCTCATCACCTGGCCGTCCATGTCAATATAGGTGACAACGACGACGGGCCGGTCACCTGGGGTAAAGTCCAAGGGCGCCAGCGCCAGCACGCTCGCGGGTGTAACAAACGAAACCGGTATATCCGGCAACTTGTTCACCGGGGCGACTTCCGACCCCATAATCAGGCAAAAGCAGAAAACCGCCGCCACCAAGCCGCCCGTCGCCGGTAAAAGCAGGCTGCGAAACTGATTGTCGAGGCGCACCCAGAGACGGCTAAAGAAATTCCGGTTAAGCTCCTGGGACATGCGGACGCCAAGGCGGAGGTCGGCGCTCCGGGGTACACGGCGCCGCGGCAAAGCGCGCAGGACGCTGCGCAATTCCTGGGCGTGTTCGAGCTCCTGGCGGCAGGGCGCGCAATACTGCATATGGAACCGGATCGAGCGAATCGTCTCGGGCGCGCACGCGCCATCCACGTAATCGGAGTAGTGATCCCGGATTTCGGTGCAGTTTTCAAACATGGTTGCTGACCTCAGCGGCTTTCCAGCGCCGCGCACCCGGCGAGCTTCCGCCGGAGCATTTCACGGCCGCGCTTCAGGCGGGACTTTACCGTCCCTTCTGCCACGCGCAGGACATCCGCGATCTCGTCGTACGAGAGGTCTTCCACCTCGCGCAGCACCACCACGGTTCGATAAGGCTCGGAGAGGCTTTGCAAGGCGCGAGCCACCATTTCCTTGCGCTCCTGCTGCTCCACCCAATCGTAGGGTGTTGGGGCCTGGGCGCCCGCCGTGGCAGCCGTTAGTGCGTGCTGATCGTCGTCCAGAGAAAAAATCTCGCGGCGCCGCCGGCGAAACCAACCGCGCCGGCAGTTCAAGGCTTCGTGCACCGCGATGCGGTAAATCCAGGTCTTCAGGCTGCTTGCGCCGTGGAACTGCCTGATGCCCCGGATAATCTTCACAAAAACGTTTTGCAGAACGTCCGCCGCATCCGCTTCGTCCCCGGTGATGTGACACACCAAGTTGAAGATAGGATTCCGGTAGATCGCGAGCAGATAAGCGAACGCGTCTTCGCTTCCCGCTTGCAACTCCCTCACCAGTGCCGTCTCATCGGGGTTGACCGGAGAAATTTGATCCAGCGGTACGGCAATCGAGCGGACGATGTCTCCCATAAATTCACCATAGCAGTTCCCACCGATGCCTGCAATATATCGCCCGGCCTACGTGATTCATTCATCGCCCCCGATATCATAGACACCGAGGCCGCCTTTGAGGTTCCGCAGAAATGCGCGTTAGCGGTCGCGCATTTGACCCCGAAACCTCCCGCCTCGTACACTTGGTGAGGGGGCGAATCCACCTGGCGAGGCTGACATTTAATATGCGATGTCTCCGCAGGACAGCACTACTTTTGGCGTTAGGCGTGTTTTTAACCGGCGCGCCGCGGGCGCTTCGCGCCCAGACGCTTCTGACCAACGCGCTTTCGTGGTTCCCTCAACAAACGATAGCGCTCGAGTACTCGAACACCTCGGCTCTGCGCTCTCTGCCGGACTACGCGTCTCTGCGCTCCCACTATTTGGGCAAAAACCTTCGCACCCTTGAGGGATCGCTTGCGCAGATTGGCATTCACGAAGGGGATGTCGACCAGATGGTGCTCGGCTGGCAATCCGGCGCCGGAAAAGACATGCGCTACGAGGGTATTGCCACGGGAGAGTTCAGCGCGGAAAGCGTTGCCCGGCAGGCGGCGGCCGCCAAAATACCGCCGCACCCCGTCGAGGGCTTTCAGGCCTATTGCTTCCCCCAGGACCCAAATTACACGTGCGTTGCCGTTGTGGACGGCTCGCTCGGCGTTTTTGGCCCATTGCCGTATCTTGAGGGGATGCTGAAGGCGCGTGCGGGGGACGGACCGAGCATCGCCTCAAACGCTCAATTCACCACATTTGTGCGTGACGCCCAATCCGATGCGCCCATTTGGGGCGTAGCCCTCGGGCCAGCCGTTTCTAAATGGTTCAAAGCCTGGATGCCCGGTGAAAAAAACCTCCAGATGGATTGGGCGGCCGCGTTCAAGGATGTGCGCACCATCTCCTACGAGATCGAAGCTGGTGACAACGTGCACTTGAACGTGAAACTGGACTGCGCCTCCTTGCAGGCGGCTTCTTCGGTGCGCCAGCTTCTCGAGGGCATGAAGCTCGTCCAACAGATGGCTTGGCAATCCAGCAATCCGGGCCAACCCAACCCGTTTCAGGATGTTACCGTTGAGGTGGAGAGCCGGCAGGTATTATTCAAATTGACCGCAGCCTACGCGGCGCTTCAGCGCGCGGGCCCTCTGGGACATTTGTAAAAGGCATGAAGCAAAGAGCAGTAAAGCCCGGCGTCTGTAGCGGCGGCGTCACCGCCGCCGATTGACGTGCGCCAGTCAGCGGCGGTGACGCCGCCGCTACAGCGGGGAGCGCTGGTCAAGTCTGAGATTTTACTGCCGGCGCCGCCTGCTATCGATGGACCCGATCCCGGAGTCCTTTGCCTCGCAGACATCATAAAAACGATGTCTGCGCCACCCGCGGAGTCCCATGCCTGGCAGACATCAGAAATAACGATGTTTGCGCTATCCGCGCCATAGCTACTCTCAGTCCCAGATCCAAAGAGGCTGCCTACTCCCAGCGGAATTCCACCCTGGTGCGCCGCGTGGCGAATTCCGCGTAGGGAGCGATGCGCAGCGTCTTGATGTGCTGCGGCGCGTCCGTATAGGCGAGCACGACGGTAAGGGCATTGCTGCTCTTGTTGCCCCAGTTCATCCACGGTTCAGGAAGGTAGAAATCGGTTTGCGGTCCGATCGTGACGTACCGCCCCACAAATTTTCCGTTGAGGTAAAGGAGCGCGTCGCGGTCCGCATCGATCATGACTTTCCAGGGGATCGACCACTCCTCAGGAGCCTGGTCGAGGCTGAACGTGGCGCGAACCCAGCAGAATGCCGGAATCACCGCGGTTTCCGTAGCGGCCGCGCCGAGGGAAGCCGGCTGCCAGGCGCCCTCGGAATAATCCGGATCAATCACCCTCGGGAGCTTTCCCGGCGCGGTTCCGCGCATGGCGGCAGGAACGCGCTGAATCTGCCAGGAATTAATCGCCGCGCCAGGTCCCGGCGCCGCGCCTACCCCGGCCGACCGGATGCCCTTGAGCTCTGCGATCTTCGGCCCAAAGTTCGGACTGCCGAACGATTCATACGCCACGTCGAGAGCATTCGCGCCGGACTTGAGATACGCGGAGACGTCGCATTCGATATGAGCGAGAGGCTTGGATGCTTCCGGCACGTTTTTCCCGTTGATAAACACTTGCCGGCCGTCATCACAAAACGTTACGAGGCTCAACGTGGATGGCGCGGCAGCGGTGAAGTCGGCGTGATATTTTACGTATCCGTATGGAATCTCGCCCAGCAACTCCATGGCGCGCGCAGGGGTGGTGAGCCAATCGCCGGTGTTCAGATCAACCCTTTCGATCCAGGTCTCGACGCTGGTCAAGTCCTGCGGCGGAGCGGGCGCGGGCGGCGTCGTGATCACCAATCGAGCCGTGCGCCAGTGCTCATCGTAGGCGCACTGCGCGCGAGCGCCGTCCACCCGGCAATCGTCCGGCTCTGAGGGCCACAGCGTCGTAAGGTGATGGGTACCGGGAGTGAAGTGGAGATCCGCCCACGCGCGCTGGTGGTGCGATCCCGTCTCGCCCATCAACGCGCAATCGGTCATGAAGGGAACGTCGATAGGTCCTTTGCCCTCCATATCGGGGACCACCTTGATCGGGTAGCTGGCGATCCACGTGCGCAGGGCGCGATCGCGCGGCAGCGCGATGATCTGTAGCTCGCCGTTCACCAGCCACATGTTTTCGATGCGCTCCACGTTGATGCCCATCACCAGCGTCTCAAGGTCGGAATCCCAATACTGATAAACCGTGTCGCCCTCAACCTCGGGCTCCCGGCTGGTAGAGACGGCGATCTCCGCCGTGCGTCCGCGCTCGTCATAAATCACCAGGAACACGCGGTCCACGTTGATCCCCACGCCGAGCATCTCCGCCGTGGTGTAATGAAGCTGTGATCCTGGCAGCGCAACCTCAACCGGAAGCATCTTCATCTCGCGAGCCCCCAGCGACAACTGGCCCTGGCGCGGAACGGTAGCGAGGCGATGGGTGGGGCTCGCCGGATTGGGAAACGTAAACTTGTATTGCTGATGAGCGTTGGCGTTTTCGCGGATAAACAAAAATCCGCTGCTGCCGTTCATTCGCTCCGTCACACTCACCTGGGGGTTGGTGGATTCCGCGCCGCTTGCGGCTTCGGATCGCGCCACCAGCGGGCCGAACCGGCTGAGAAACGCGCCGATGCCGCGCGCCGCATAATACTTCTCCCACAAACCGCCCGGCTCGCGGATGGGCGCCGCGTAGTCGTAAGTAGTGGTTAGCGTTTTTGCGGCGTGCTCGAAGTTTGTGCCGCCAAAGCCCATATAAAAGCTATAATAAGTTACGCCGTGCTCGATCATGGTCTTGGTGAGCATGTTAAGCTGGGCCGCATCGACACCCGGCTGGTCCACGGAGAGCTTTCCGCCGAACTTACTGAACCAGCCGCCCTGCAGCTCCGTCACCCCAACGGGGCAATCCGGCTCCTGCGCGCGAAGCTGGGCCAAGGGGCCGAGCGTTTGCTTCACGATGTCCCATCGCGGATAGAAGTCCGCCGTGTCCATGATTCGCGCCATCACCGGATCGGAGTTCTCCCGCGCCTGCTTGCACCAGTTGGTGATAATCGGGATGTCGATGCCGGCCTTCCACACCATTTCGGCAAGCGCTGTGATATAGGTTCGCTTCTCCGCGTCCGGCAGCCGCCAGTAGTCGTATTCGTTCTCCACCTGAATCATGATGATGGGGCCGCCGTTGGTGATGGTGTGGCGCTGGATCACGGGCAGAACCGAATCGTACCAATGCTGCGAAGTCTGGATGCTCTGGGGCGCTGCGCTTCGCAGCGGAAACTGTTTGGCGGTAATCCAGTGCGGGAAGCCGCCCGCGTCCCACTCGGCGCAGGCGTACGGTCCGGGCCGTATAATCATGTAGAAGCCGCGCTGCTCGACGAGCTGAATGAAGCTTTCGAGCTCGCCCATGTCGATCTGCCCCTCGATGGGCTCGTGGTAATTCCAGAAGACGTACGTCTCGATGGTATTGAAGCCCGCTTGCTTGAATTTCATCAGCCGGTCGCCCCATAGTTCCTTGGGGCACCGCGTGTAGTGGAAGCATCCGCCCATCACGAACGTGTCGCGTCCGTGCAGCGTGAAGCATGCAGAGTCGTAGTGGATGATTTGCGGGTTCTCAAAGGCCGCCTGAGCGGCTCCCGGCATAAGAAGGCCCGGAGATCCGAACGAGAGAAGACCCTTCCGTCCAAATTCGGCTGCAAGGGGGCCTGCCAGCGCAGCCTGCAGAAACTTACGGCGCGATGAGTTCATAGGGCAATCGTCCTTGCCGGTAATGGCAGTTGTAAAGGCAGTTGTAGCGGCGGCCTCTTGGCCGCCGATGCCTGCTATTCAAAAGACGGCGGCAGGGACGCCGCCGCTATAGAGCGTCCCCGGTCGCGGTGAAGGCTGCGCCTGCCGCTTCGATGGTCTGTTCGACATCCTGCTTAGTGTGCGCGGAGGAGACGAAAGCGGCTTCAAATTGCGACGGCGGAAGATAGACGCCGCGCGCGAGCATCGCCCGGAAGAATAGCCCAAATTTCCGCGTGTCAGACCGTTTGGCGCTGGAGAAGTCGATGACGGGGGCGGGCGTGAAAAAAGGTGTCAGCATCGATCCAGCCCGGTTCACCGTCAACCCAACGCCGGCAGCCTTCGCTTTTCGAGCCAACCCGGCGGCAAGCGCAGCGGAGGTTAACTCCAGGCCCTCGTAAAATCCGGGACGGCGGATGATTTCGAGCGTCTTCAAACCCGCCGCGACCACGAGTGGATTTCCCGAAAGCGTACCCGCCTGATAGACGGGACCGGCGGGTGCCACCTCTTCCATAATTTCCGCCTTGCCGCCGTATGCGCCCACCGGCAGTCCGCCGCCGATCACCTTACCGAGGGTTGTCATGTCCGGGGAAATACCCCACAACTGCTGCGCGCCTCCGTAGGAGAGGCGAAACCCTGTCATCACTTCGTCAAAGATCAGAACCGTGCCGTGCTTCGCCGTGAGCGAGCGAAGCCTTTCAAGAAAGCCCGGCGCGGGCATAACACAACCCATGTTGCCTGCGACTGGCTCGACGATGGCTGCAGCCAGTTCGCGTCCTTGCATCGAAAACACCCGCTCGAGTGCTGCGGTGTCATTGTAAGGCGCGGTGAGCGTCAGCTCGGCGAGCGCGCGCGGGACACCGGGAGAATCGGGCAGGCCGAGCGTCGCTACGCCCGAGCCCGCCCTCACCAGCAGGCTGTCAGAATGCCCATGATAGCATCCCTCGAACTTCAGGATCTTCTCCCTTCCCGTTACGCCACGCGCCACGCGCAGAGCGGAGAGCGTGGCTTCGGTCCCGGAATTCACCAGCCGCACGCGCTCGATGGATGGGAACGCCTCGTGAATGCGCGCGGCCAGCTCCACTTCCCCCGCGGTCGCCGCGCCAAAGCTCGTGCCCTTTTCGAGCTGCCGTGCCAGAGCCTCTGTCACTTCCGGATGGCGGTGCCCGAGGATCAACGGTCCCCAGGACATCACGTAGTCGATGTACGCATCACCGTCTTCGCTAATCATGCGAGACCCTGTACCGCTAGCGATGAAAATCGGATCACCGCCGACCGCGCGAAAAGCCCGCACGGGTGAGTTAACGCCCCCGGGGATTAGTTGGACGGCCTCGCGGAAAAGCTGTTTGGATTTTTCATTCATTGAGCGGGCTTTAAAATGCTTGGCCGAGAATCAATCGATCAAAATGATGACGTAAGGCCGTGCTGCCCTACGGGTAAGGTCAGGGCCTCGCCGCGGAGAGCTTCTTCTTTACGGCCTCTGCCGCAATCTCCATCATTCCTTTGGGGAGCGTCGCATACATGCGGCGCGGAAGGCCGGCATAAGTTTGAGTTCCTTCGAAAAGGTCCTGCAACAACGCCATGAAGGCCCGGCTGCGGGAGCAGAATTCCACCATGCGCGTGGTCACCGGCTTCCCCCAGAAATTCGTGAGGTAAAAACGATGTGCAAGGCGCGCACCCATCTCGTGGCGGCTTCCGAACTCCCGCCAGACGTGATAGGCATACGCTTGCGGGCATTCGCTGAGAAGGGATTGCGCCAAAATCTCCGCTGAGCGCATGGCGAAGTAAATTCCCTCGCCCGTGAGCGGGTCTACAAGGCCACCCGCGTCGCCCAAGATCGCCCAACCGTCTCCCGACAAGGGCATTTCGCGCCAGCGCGTGGGGCCCAGTGCGGGCAGGATATGAGCGAAGACCGGAGCATGCTGGCTGGTATATCCATGGCGCCGGATAAAGTCGTTCAGGCGACGCTGCAGGCCTGGCATATCGTTTTCGCCCATGCGGCCCGCAATGCCCACTGACACGTGGTCCGGCCGCGGAAACGCCCACGCGTAACCCTCAAAGTCCTTAAAAAAACACACGCGAAGAACGGTGCTGGTCCGAGGGGCGAAATAGCCGAAAGTCAGCAACAAATCCCGCGCCCGAATGGGCGGTGCGAGCAGTTTGCGCAGGCCGCTTCGGGCGCCGGAGGCGAGGATGAGGAAATCCGCTCTATACTCGCCGGTGCGTCCCTCAAGCCGCCACGCGGAACCCTCGCGCGCAAAGCTGAGAATGTGATCCTGGACGACCCGGGCGCCCGCGCTTTGCGCGCGCTGCAGAAGAACATGGTTGAGCACTCGTCGGGAATATATCAGGAGGGGAGCGCGCAGGCGAAACCGCACCGCATCGCCGCTCGCCGCGACGATTTCCGCTTCCTCCACCCGGAAGTGAGGGGCTGTAACATCCATGAGGTAGGGGTAGCGCTGAATGGTCTTGGTGGTGAGGCCGCCTCCGCATGGTTTTTCCCATCCCGGATTCTCTTCAAACACCGTGACGCACCATGCCTCGCCGCCACGAGCTGACCTTATTGACAGCAGCCGCTCCGCTGCCGTCGCTCCCGCCGGGCCGCCACCGATGATGGCCACAGATTTCAAGTGCCAAACGCCCTCCCGAAACGAAGATACCACGCGGATCCAGGCTAGTAAACACAGACGAGTACCGTTCAGCTCCTCGGCGGCTTTGAATCGACCCAAGGGACAATTTTCATCTCAGCAGATTGCTGAATAACGCCATTTAGCTGTCATTTTGAGTAGAGAACGGTGATATTGAAGATAAGTGGCTTACGGCGTTCACCGTAGGGGCGCTGCTTGCTGCGCCCGTACGCCCTATTTTCATGCTTTGAGGCTGTCGCAAAGCGACATTAAAACCTCTCAGGATGAGACGCTTTCGGAGTTTTTCAGCAACCTGCTACGTTAAACGCGGCAGAGTTTCCAAGCGCAGGAAACTCTGCGCTCCGCGACTACTACCCTGCAACAGAGACCTGTTAGAACTTGGCGTGAAGTTCGCGTTCGACGTCTGGCCAGAACTCTGCTGCCAGATTGAAAAGGGCCGTGTTGCCGAGATCCCACCCAACCCGGCCCAGGGTGAGTCCAAACCCCCGGTCTCGACGAGGATAGTACAGGTTTGAAGCGGCCGCGGCTAAAATCGTGCCCGAAAGCGCGGACGTGTCCACGGTCGTACCACCCGCGTCCGTACGAGTTAAGAAAACGCGCGAGATGGCGTAGAAAGCTCGCGTTGCAGGGGAGCCTCGCCCCCGCCGGAAATAGCGGGGGTCCTGGTGTAAGAGCACAGGAAAAACGTAGTCACCGAAGAAGCTGGAAACATTGGAATCCACGAGCGCCGACCCGTAGCACTTGCCGTACCCTGACCAACCGTTGCCATAACCGCAGAAGCCGTCACGCGGAGAATGTTCCAGCCCCGCCTCGGCGGCTCGTACGGAGAGGCCCAGCGGATCGTATGCGCCGCGCGCCCATAGGTCAAACTTCTGGCGGGGAGTAAGCGGCTTCATGTTGTTTTGATAATCGACGTTAAAGGCGGGTACGATCCAAAAAATGTGCCGCGGCGAGCTCTTTTCGTCAGTAGAGCGCGCCGGTTTAGGCGCCGATTCGCCCGATTGGCCCTGGTCCCATGCGCCCACGCTGACGCCGCTAACCTCGATACTTGGGAACGCTGCCGCCTTTGGACCTTGCGTCTCGCCACGCGCCACGCTTTCCACCGGTCTCACGCCCGCGACAGACGGGCAACCGCGTGAGCTACCCCGCGCTGGCCAGAGCGAAGAGGACGGCCACAGACCGCGAAACAATGACGGAGTCTTCTTATCGAGGTTTGGGGCAAGGACCAAAGCGGAGCGTCGAGCGCCGCACGGTTCACCTTGCTGGGTTCGAATCCTGAATTCTCGTTGCGTCGATAGTATCGAAGGCTCTGAAGTGAACGGCAGCGATTGGGAGTACAGGCATGTGGCTAAAGCGCATGCAAGCAGGAGAGCAAAGGGGACGTTTGCGGCTGCTGACAGAATACGCGCCGCGAGGGTCAAATCCGCTGAACGTCGCCAGAATCGCATGCCCCTAGTTTAGCCTGAGGGCGCTTTCCGGGAAAAGCTCTGCCCCGCCGCGGGCCCTGCTACCTGTTCCCAAGCGAATCGATAAACCTGCCGACGGCTTCGATGCCGCGATAGAAATTGGGTAAATAAAATTTCTCGTTGGGAGCGTGCAGGTTGTCATCGGGAAGCCCGAAGCCCATCATTACGACGGGCGTTTTGAGGTGTTGGGCAAACAGTCCGGCGATGGGGATAGATCCTCCGGAGCGCACGTAAACGGTCCTTTTCCGGAAGACCCGCTCCATCGCGGTGGAGGCAGCTTCTACATATGCATTATCGGGACTCACGATTGAGGCGGGCGCAGAGTGGATCACCCGGACTCGCGTTTGAACGCCCGCGGGTGTGAGCTTTTTCACCGCAGCGGTGAATTGACGGATGGTTTCCTGCGGATTCATGGAGGGTACAAGGCGCATGCTGATCTTCGCCGCAGCCACCGCCGGGATGACGGTCTTGGCGCCAGCGCCGGTAAACCCTCCTCGAACGCCGTGCACCTCGAACGTGGGCCGCGCCCACAACCGGTCGAGCACGCCGTAGCCCTTCTCACCGCAGAGCGCGGTTGATCCAACTTCCTTCTTCAGAAACTCCCTTTCCTTGAAGGGAAGGCGCTTCCAGGCGGCAAGCTCCTTTGCGGCGGGCCGCTCGACGCGCCGGTAAAAACCCGGGATGCGTATTTTGCCGTCGCGCCCTTTGAGTCCAGAAATGATCTCAGCCAGCGCCTGCAGGGGATTGGGCGCAACGCCGCCGTAAATGCCGGAGTGCAGATCGTGAGCCGCGCATCGGGCCTCGACCTCCGTGTATATGAGTCCTCGCAAGCCCGTGGTCAGCGTGGGCAAGCCAGGCGCGAACATTTCCGTATCGCAGATCACGGCGGCATCTGAGCGAAGCATCGCCTTATTCCGTGGAATAAAATCCTCGATGTGCGCGCCACCAACCTCTTCTTCACCCTCGATCAGGAATTTTACGTTGATGGGCAGGCGTCCCGTGCTCTTAAGCCAGCCTTCGACCGCCTTGATCTGGAGATAAGTCTGGCCTTTGTCGTCGCACGCGCCGCGCGCATAGATGTTCTGGCCGCGAATCGAAGGCTCAAAGGGAGGAGAAACCCATTCGTCCAGCGGGTCGGGCGGCTGAACGTCGTAGTGGCCGTAAAACAGGAGAGTGGGCTTGCCGGGCGCGTTCAGCCATTCCGCGTAGACGAGCGGATTCTGTCCCGCGCGGCCTTCGAGAGTTTCAACACGCGACATGCCGAGGGAGCGGAATTCCTCGGCGAGATACCCAGCGGCGCGCCGGATGTCCGGCTTGTGTTCAGGCAGCGTGCTGACGCTCGGAATTCTGAGCAGGCCGATCAGTCCCTGGAGGAAACGGTCCCGGTTGGCGCGATAGTATTGAAAGACTGGGCTCGCCACGATTCTTCCTGTACCACGGCAGGTGGGATGCGGCTACGCCGCTTGCCGTTTTGTAGGGGCGCTGCTTTGCGCCCCTACGAGAACCCCGATGTTGGACTACAGGCCGGCACCACGGCCCTCAAATGAGCGCTATTCCACCGCTATCCTACCGGTAGAAAATCTCGGCCGTGGCGATCAGGTCGGGATCGACGTACTTCAGCCGGGTCATGGCCTTCTTGATGGGAATGTAAGAAACGTGGTTGCCCTTCAGGCAGACCATCGTGCCCAGCTTGCCTTCGTGGATCAGGTCAACCGCCTTCACGCCGTAGCGCGTGCCGAGCACGCGGTCGTAGGCGGTCGGTGAGCCGCCGCGTTGCACGTGGCCGAGCACCGTCACGCGCGTTTCATATCCCGTCCTCCGCTCGATCTCGCGGGCTACCACTTCGCCGATGCCGCCGAGACGGGCGTGGCCGAACTGATCCACCTGCTGGTCCCTCGTGACCACGTCGCTCGATCCGGCCAGATTGAACCCTTCTGCAACAACCACGATCGAAAACAGACGGCCGCGCGCATGGCGCTTCTCCAGGATGCTGCAAATCTGGTCAGCGGTCATGGGCTCTTCGGGGATCAGAATACAGTCCGCCCCACCGGCCATTCCAGCGGTCATGGCAATCCACCCGGTATGCCTGCCCATCACTTCCACCACCATGACGCGCTGGTGTGATTCGGCGGTGGTGTGCAATCGGTCAATCGCTTCGGTGACGATGGAGACCGCCGTGTCAAAACCAAACGTCTGGTCAGTGCCCTCGATATCGTTGTCGATGGTTTTGGGAACGCCAACCACCTTCAGGCCTTCAGCGGACAGCTTGCGCGCCACACCCAGCGTGTCCTCTCCGCCTACGGCAATGAGATAGTCGATTTTGAATTTCTTCACGTTCGCCAGAACTTTCTTCTTATCGTCCGGGTTCTTCAATGGGTTGGTGCGCGACGTGCCGAGGATCGTTCCCCCGCGCGGCAGAATGCCGGATACCGACATCAACGACAGCGGCTCAACGATACCCTTCACCAAGCCCTGCCAGCCGTTCTTAACGCCCAGTATCTTGTAGTCGAGCATCTCCGCACGCCGCACCACCGCACGAATCACCGGGTTCAGTCCCGGACAATCGCCGCCCCCGGTTAAAATACCAATGGTGCCGCTCGACTTTTTTGCCACGACAACTTCTCCTTCACCCTGAGGATTTTCCGCGCATGCCGCGCATCGCTTGACGGTAGGAACCGCTTCGCGGGGATTCGAAATGAATAGGAAACTGTAGCAATAAAACGGCGGATGGGTCAATTGTGCGGAAGGTCGGGAAGCAAGCAAGTGGTGCGGACTTCCGTTTATCAAGTTCGCGGATATTCTGACGTTGTCGAACAAAAACCGCAGGCCTCAGAAACGGAGGTCTGCATTGCAAGGTCGTAAATTCTTGCTATTGTGGCAACAAATTCCGTCCTCTACACACTCGCCCTCCGTGATCTCTGTGCGCTCTGTGGTAGAGATCTTCACCACGGAGGTCACAGAGACCAGGGAGCACAAGATGCAAAGACGTGCAGCCCACCCAAGTTATGGAGTTCCCGACGGGACTGTTTTTCGATTGCGGCTTCGCCGCGGTGCGCGACCTCTATTTCCGGTTATGAGGACTGATAGCCCGCGAGGAACGTCTTCATCGCCTCGGTATTAATCTTGAGCTTACCGGTGCGCATGAGTTGCTGCTTCAGGTTGTCCTCATAAATCTGGAAGGCGAGGTCGCGCTTCTGCTGCACCAATTGGTTGGTGAGCGTGGCGGTCTGAGAGGAGAAATCCACTTCGTTGGCGGGTGTATGCGAGACAACCTGAAAGACGACGTAGGTGGACCCGATGGAGACGGGGCTGCTGACCTGGCCCGGTTTCATGGTGAAGGCTGCCGCAAGGGCCGAGCCAGGAATCGCATCCTCCACCTGCTGCTGCTGGGTGAAGTCCGCGCTTTCCTTCATCTTGTATCCATCAGTCTGGGCCGTCTTGGCGAAATTGCCGCTCGCGGTCTGTTGGGCAAACTGGCGGGCTTTTTCGGTTGTCAGGAGCTTCGACTGCTCGGTGCGGTAGTCCTGCTCCACGCGAGTCTGAGCTTCGCTTAGCGTGGGCAGATGTTCGGGGACAATCTTCGTAATCATGATGAGGGCGACGCCCTTCGGCACCTGAATGGCTTGCCCCGGTGTATTCAGTGGAAGCTGGAAGGAAAGGTTCTCAAAGGCCTGATTGTTCCCGAGGTCGGGGACGGTCTGGTCGTACGCGAAAAGCGGGGTCTCGCCCGGCGCGAGCCCATTTGCCTTGGCGATGGCGTCAAAATCCTGCGGGTTCGCCTTGAGCGCGTCCTGAATCTTGGCGGCTAGCGCGTTTTGCGCCTGCTGCAACATCTGCTTTTCGAGCGTGGCCTGAATCGCTCCCTTCACCTCGTCGAAGGTTTCGAGGTGCGCCGTCTGTTTGTCTTCCACTTTGATGATGTGGTATCCGTATTCCGTTCTCACCAGATTGCTGATTTCCCCCGGCTTCATGGAAAAAGCGGCGTCTTCAAACGGCTTCACGGTTTGGCCGTGCTGAATCCAGCCCAACTCGCCGCCGTTCTGAGCGCTGCCGGGATCCTGCGAATACTTCTTCGCCAGCTCGGCGAAGTTCCCTCCGGCCTTGACCTTGGCCAGCACCTTTTGGGCGAGCTCGAGCGTCTGCTGTTGCTGCTGCGCATTTTCACCGGTGGTCTTAAACAGGATATGGGCGGCTTTCACGCGGTCCGGAACGCTGTAATCCGTCATGTGCTGGTTGTAGTAATCCTGCATCTCCGCGTCCGTGACTTGCACTTTCCCGCGGACCGCGTCCGGCGGAACGATGACGTATTTCACCTGGCGCTGCTCGGGCATTTTGTAATTCAGCTGGTGGACGAGGAAATAGGCATTCAGAGCCTTCGGCGTGACCGTGACCGCCTGAAAAAACTGGGTAGGCTCAAACACCACGTAGTTCACGCGCGATTTTTCGTTTTGCTGCAAAAACAACTCATGCACTTCCGCCGGCGTGACCTGAATCTCGTCGGTGACGGCCTCTCGCAGCTTGCGCAGCAGGATGCTCTGGCGGAGTTGCGCCTCAAACTGAGGCACCGCCATGCCGGTTTCCTCCTGGATCAGCGCTTGGTATTCCTGCATGCCGATAAATTGGCCGTTCTGATAAAGGTAGGGAATCTGGTGCAGCGAGCTGACCAGCTCGGAGTCAGAGACTTCGAGACCCATCTTATGCGCCTGCACCGTCAGCGCTTGCTGCATAATCATCTCATCGAGCTGGGAATGCGCCATGCGGTCCACGGACTGGGGATCGTTTCCGGCAGCTTGAAGTTGCGCGCTGATCGCCTGCTGGAGGTTCTGCGGCGTGATTGCGGTCCCGTAGATGGTGGCCAGCGCGCCCGCCGCCGTGGACGTTTCGTCGCCGCCGCCGATAGGCGCAAGCGTCAGAACCATTCCTAGCGACAGGATCGCCAAGGCGGCAATCAAGAACCACTTCACCCACTTCTTGCGATTCGGCCCAAAAAACCTGATCATTTATAAGCTCCAGCGGATATGAGAATGTATTTTCGATTATAGGCCCAAGCGCCATCCGCTGGCAAACAAACCCGGCGATTGGCGCCGCGTCCACGAAGCGGGTGCACAAGTGATCCCGGTGGCGCTCTCGTGGCCGCGCTTTGCCGGATGGGTGGCCTTCGAGGGCCGCAGATATCGCGACCGGCGCGGTGTGTGCGCCACCCGATAAAAAGGATTGTCACTCGAATAGCGTGCTCCGTGAGGATGTGATAGCATTTACGAGGGGTAGGGTGGTGAAAACCGCGTAAACTCCGCGAAACCTGTATTTGCGGGTCGCGGAAAATGAGCCAGCCACGCCGCGCCGCGAGGCGCGCGAGCCATGAAAATCCGGCGTCGGGGCGCCGCTTGCTGCGCCCGACACCTCGCCAACTATCTGGAGCGTTATCAGCCAGCGGCGGGCAGTTACTGTAGCCGCGCGCTCTGAGCGCCGAAATGACGGCGGCCAGAGGGCGCCGCGACGGAGCCGAACGTCGCTGACTTTTGAGGTCACGTATAGAGCTTATGACCTTAAGGCGGGGACTGGCATGGGAGATGGTGGGATGGCTGAAGGCTGATGGCTGACAGCTTAATCTTGAAAGAGGAACCAAAGATTTATGTCCGGGCATTCAAAATGGGCAACGATTAAGCACAAGAAGGGCGCGCTCGACGCCAAGCGTGGGAAGACCTTTACCAAGATCATCAAGGAGATCACCGTCGCCGCCCGCATGGGGGGGGGGGATGCGGATGCGAACCCGCGCCTTCGCACGGCAATCGCGGCGGCCAAGGCGGAGAACATGCCGGCGGATAACATCAAACGGGCCGTTCAGAAGGGAACGGGCGAACTTCCCGGTGCCACGTACGAGGAAAGCGTGTACGAGGGGTACGGTCCGGGTGGCGTGGCTATTATGTTGGAGGTGGCGACGGACAACAAGAACCGCACCATTTCGGAAATCCGACACATCCTCGGCAAGCACGGCGGGAACCTGGGCGAAAACGGATGTGTAGGATGGATGTTCAGCAAGAAGGGCTACATCGTGGTCGAGAAGGACAAGGTGGACGAGGAAAAGCTGTTAAACCTTGTGATGGAGGCGGGCGCCGAGGACCTCACCGATGACGGGAGCAACTGGGAAATCTTTACCAAGCCCGCTGAGTTCCAACAGATCGTAGACCGGCTTGGCGCGGAGAAAATCACGCCGGTACTGGCGGAAATCTCAATGATCCCGCAAACCTACGTCAAGCTCACCGGGAAGGGTGCGCAGCAGATGATGCGGTTGAGCGAAGATCTCGAAGACCACGACGACGTGCAACACGTCTACGCGAACTTCGACATTGAAGAATCCGAGCTTCACGCGCTGGCCGAGGCGAAATGACGCTTGAGCGCGGACCGGGGAGAATCAGTGAATTGATGCGGCCCAACCTTTTAATTCGGCGCCTTCGATCATTACGGGTTCCGTGCTGCCTGCCCCCGGGCGCACTCTTCGCCTGCCTCGCCTTTCTAGTGCTGATTCCGTCCCTGTGCTGGGCGGGGGACCGGACGGCGGCTCCTTCGAGCCCGCAACTGACTTACACCAAGATTCTGAAGGGCAGCACGCCGGAGTATGAGAGAATCGTGGTAAACTTCGACGGCGCGGGCACCTACGACGGCCGCCGCTTGACGGACCCGCCCAATCCCCGGCCCTTTCAGTTGTCCGAGGGCGTCACGCAAAGATTCTTCCAGCTTGCCGATGATCTGCACGATTTCCAGGACGTTAGCCTTGAGAGCCATAAACGCGTGGCCGATCTTGGGCTCAAGACCTTCAAGTACGTTGACGGCGGCCGCGTGTACGAGTCGCAGTTTAACTACTCAACCGACCGCAGGGCCGGCGACCTTGCCGATTTATTCGAGAGTCTGGGAGCCGTGGAGCGCCACATCACCGCGCTCGACTACTCCATGAAGTACGATCACCTCGGTTTGCCGCAAGATCTCACGCTGATTCAGGTTGATCTGAGTAATAAATCGCTGCTTGACCCGCAATTATTGACCGGAACGCTCGAATCCATCGTTGATAATCCGAGCTACATGCACTTGGCCCAGGTGCGCGCGCGGCGCATTTTGCGCGAGATTCAGAAAGGCCGTTACTGAGGGTTA
>JBOGJT010000272.1:0-3189 GCA_050745065.1 Terriglobia bacterium | reverse complement strand
GGGTCGTGCATATCCTCCAGCCGGTACCGCTGAAGCGCGCCCAGATAATCGGCATAGCCAAGTTCTTTGCTCAGTCCGTCAAAGATTTCCCAGTAACGTTCGGCAGCGGCGGCGCCAGACTCAAGCTTGAGGTGGCGCCGGTAGTCGTTCTGAGCCGCATCGTTGTCGAGGAGCGTGTTGTCGACGTCGAGCATAAAAACGATTGGGAGGAGCGCGCTCATTGTGTGGCCTCTTTTGCGTTCGGCAGATTACGGTTTGCCCTGTGCCTATCCGGGCCGATCATCAATTTGGCTGTATTCGATGCGCTCGAATTACAGCAGTATCGCAGCCCCTTTCCGACAGACGAACGCACCCAAGGCAAATAAGGTGAGACTTCGCGAAGTTTCGGAGAGAGGGCAGAGTGATTGCGCATCACCTTGACTTTGATTCTACCCCAGTCAATCATGGTGAGGCTTCTATTTCCTCGACATGACTTGCCTTGGCAGCGTACCGTGCGCCAGGACAGATCAAAATCAGGCAATATGCCCTGGACTTCGCATTCGCTTTGTCCGCTTCTACTTCTCGCCAGCTACCGTAAACAACATAGCCCAACATATGACCGCACGGAATTTTGATACTAATCAATCCCCACTTCACGGGATTGCACCTTGCTATGCAATTGAGCTACATATTTGAATTGCTGGGTTCTGAGCGCCAGATCTGTCAACTGCCGGAGGCTGCGATACATAAAAGCGGGAGGCGATGCTTTGCCGTATGTCGAAGCTACGGCGGATTGATGGAATTAGCGGTCACGGCTCACAATTTGATGCAAGGGGATGGAGAGATTTGGAGGCGCGAACGATCGGCGCCAGAAAACAAGGGGTAATCATAATAAATACAAGAAGGTTCGAGCGGCTTCGGTGCAGGCCCTGGCAAAGTGAATGTGCCGTGACTTGCTTGCTTCGCCGAAGGAACCGGGGACTTGATCATGAATCCACAGGCTGCCACAACACCGATTGCCGCTAGCGGCGAAACTCCGCTTTCCGGCGATGAGGTTCGGAAGATTGATGCCTACTGGCGCGCGTGCAACTATCTCTCGCTCGGCATGTTGTATCTGCTGGAGAACCCGCTGCTGCGAGAGCCTCTCAAGGTGGAACACCTCAAGAAGCGCCTGATCGGGCATTGGGGATCCGACCCCGGCCAGAGTTTTATCTGGGTCCATCTGAACCGTCTGATCAGGAAATACGATCTGAACGTGATTTACATCTCAGGCCCCGGGCACGGGGCGCCTGCGCCTCTCGCCAACGCCTATCTCGAAGGGACGTACTCGGAGGTCTATCCTGAAAAGAGCGAAGATGTGGAAGGCCTGCGCAAATTCTTCAAGCAGTTCTCGTTTCCGGGCGGCATCGGCAGCCATTCCACCCCGGAAACGCCCGGCTCCATTCATGAAGGCGGCGAACTGGGTTATAGCGTTTCGCACGCTTTTGGCGCTGCTTTTGACAATCCGGATTTAATCGTTGCCGCCGTGATCGGAGATGGCGAAGCCGAAACCGGACCTCTGATGGGCTCTCTCCATTCTAATAAATTCCTGAACCCGATTCGCGATGGTGCGGTGCTGCCGATTCTTCACTTGAACGGCTATAAAATCGCCAACCCGACCATTTCGGCTCGAATCACCCAGGATGAATTGCACAACCTATTCGTTGGCTTTGGCTGGAGTCCCACCGTCGTCGAAGGCGACGACCCGTCCCTGATGCATCAGAAAATGTCGGCCAGCCTTGAAGACTGCGTCAGTCGAATTCGCTCTATTCAGCAGGAAGCTCGTAGCGCCGGCAAACCCGGCCGCCCGCGCTGGCCCATGATCATTCTTCGCACACCTAAAGGCTGGGGCGCCCCCAAGGAGTTAGACGGGCACAAGTTGGAAGGCTTCTGGCGAGCGCATCAGATCCCGATCCCCAATGTAGCCGAAAACCCGGCGCACCTGAAGCTGCTCGACACGTGGATGCGGAGCTACAAACCGGAGGAACTGTTCAATGCGGACGGCAAACTCATTCCGGAGCTGAAGGCGCTGGCCCCAGCGGGAAACCGGCGAATGAGCGCCAATCCGCACGCCAACGGCGGCCTGCTGCGGAAGCCCCTTCGCCTTCCTGATTTTCGAAAATACGCCGTCCCCGTCCCTGCACCCGGCGCTTCCGAAGCCGAGCCTACTTACATCCTCGGCCAATTCCTGCGCGATGTGATGCGCGAAAATATGAGCAACTTTCGCGTGTTTGGGGCGGACGAGACGGCTTCTAATCGCCTTCAGGCGATTTACGAAGCCTCCCAAAAAACCTGGCTGGCGGAAACGAAGCCGGAGGATTTGGATGGCGGCGAGCTTTCCCCCGATGGCCGCGTGATGGAGATGCTCAGCGAGCACACGCTCGAAGGTTGGGCGGAAGGTTATGTGCTGACAGGCCGCCACGCTTTCTTCGCCTCTTACGAAGCGTTTTTCCACGTCATCGATTCCATGTTCAACCAACACGCCAAGTGGCTGGAAAAATGCAAGACGGAGGTCAAGTGGCGAGCCTCCGTTCCTTCCTTGAATCTGCTGGTTACTTCCACGGTTTGGCGCCAGGATCATAACGGCTTCACTCATCAGGATCCTGGCTTCCTGGATGTGGTCACCAACAAAAGCTCGCGGGTGACGCGAATCTATTTGCCTCCAGATGCGAACTGCCTTCTGAGCACGGCGGACCATTGTTTACGCAGCGTCGATTATGTGAACGTGATCGTGGCGGATAAGCAGCCGCATCTGCAATATCTGGAGATGGATGCTGCCATCCGGCATTGCGAAAAGGGAATTGGCATCTGGCCTTGGGCCAGCAATGACCAGGGTAGCACGCCGGATGTGGTAATGGCATGTGCGGGCGATGTGGCAACGATGGAAGCGCTTGCTGCAACGGCCATACTGCGCGAGAAGTTCCCTGATCTGAAGATCCGTTTCCTCAACGTGGTTGATCTGTTCAAGCTCGAACCGGCAACGAGCCACCCGCATGGACTACCAGACCGCGACTTCGATTCGCTATTTACGACCGATAAGCCCGTTATCTTCAACTTCCACGGATATCCCGCGCTCATCCACAAGCTGGCCTACCGCCGCGCCAATCACGACAACATGCACGTGCATGGCTACAGGGAGATGGGCAGCATTGACACACCTCTTGGCCTGAC
>JBOGJT010000271.1:0-9675 GCA_050745065.1 Terriglobia bacterium | reverse complement strand
GATGATTGGCAAGTGGGTTTCACCCACCGTTCCGGCCTGGCTGGGGCGCTTGGGGCTGGAGACGGCGCTCGCCGGTTATCTCGAGCCGGGTCGCGACCGCCTGGCGTTTTACTACCTGTTGACGCGGACAGGATGACCGTCCGGGGCGGCCGCGATGGCCGGCGCCTTCGCGGGCTCAGACGTACGCGCTGCCGGGCCTCCCGTGTGCAGCTCGGCCATGGCGATGATCGGTTATGGGTAGTTGTTGTCTCCGTTCCAGAAAAGGAACCCGTCGCTGCCGCTACAACGTTCGGCGTCACCATCAGGCGCCGTCATCATAAGGTAACTCAACGTTCAGAACTTCTATCTCCACGGCGCTCGTGGCTTGAGTTTTCCCTTTCCGGCGAACAGGCGTCCGGGGTAGCGCCCGAGGCGCGCGTTGAAGCGTGCGGCGTCCTCATTGAACGCTTCGCGCCTCTCTGCGATCCGCTCTTCAATTTCGAGCAGCCGGTTCTGGAGTTTGACGTACGTGGTGTTGTTCCTCATTCCGTTGAATTGCCCCGCGTCTAAAAAAAGTCTCTCGAGCGTGTGAGTTACTGTTACCGCCGCTGCGGTTTTCTCCTCGATCGAGCCAGCCTTCTGCTGCGCGCTCCGCGCCTCCGCGACGAGATGGAGAGATGCCTGATTCTTCGGCATGTAACTCCTGCACGTCTGAATCAGAAGGGGCAAATTATCGTTCCTCTGCTTGATAAACACTTCGAGGTCCGACCAGTCCTTGTCGAGCTGGCTGCCCGCGCGCCTCAGGCTCCGGCGAAAGCGCGCCAGCAGATAGGCTGCCATCAGTATTATTACAAGTAAAACTACTGCATATATGATCTCATTCGTCATAATCGTTTTTAGCGGATGATTGGTTGCGCCGGCGTGAGATCGCTTCACGGGGCGGCGCCGCACGGCCTAACGACCGCAACCAAAGGCCATTTCGAGTCGTTCCCGCGAACCCGGGAATCGACTTGATGAATGGACCCTGCTGCTCAATGATAACCAGCCCAAAGCCATGCTAACGGAATGTTTCCAGGAAAGGCAAATTCGGGTCGCTTTTCCGTCTGGCCGCGGCGTGCCGGGCGGACGGCCAGCCGCAAGAATCGCGGCCGCGCAGGGACTGCTTGCATGGAGCGCGAATCTTCAATAATCTTAAGAAAGAGTCAATTCGAATGATCGAATCGAGAAAGTTCGCCTCCCGCTTGCGGACTGCGCAAGGTGCAACCGTCGCGGCGGGTGCTGCGATATTCATTTTTTGGGGATTGCTTGCCTGCCCGCGGCTTCTCGCGATTGGCCGCAACTACGAAGTGCGTCAAATTGCGCCCCACACGTTTGTCTGGATCCCGGACGACATCATGGACCAGAACGGCGATCCCTATTTCAGCCGGGCTGGCAACGTCGGCTTTATCATTACGCCGGAGGGCGTCGTCGTGCTGGATACGGCGAACAACCCGTTCCACGCGCGCGAGGTGCTGTATGAGATTCGCCAGCGGACGGCTCTTCCCGTCCGGCTGGTGATTGATATGGGGCCGCAAGGCGACCAAATGCTTGGCAACGAGGTGTTCGCGGAACAGCACGCTACGATCGTCTCCACGTCCGCGGCGGAGGCCGGAATGAAGGACTACGATCGTGATCTCTCGCGCAGACTTTCGTTTGATCCGGAACTGCCCACCCGAATGCGTGGCATTCATTTTACATTGCCCGGTAAGACATTTCAGGGCCAGACATCATTCAACGTAGGCGGCACAACCATCCGCATGTCGGCTTTTAACTGCGGTATACCCGGGGCGCGCACGGGTGACGCGGTGGCGTACCTTCCGCAAGAAAAGGTGCTATTTCTGGGCGATCTTTACGTGCACGGGTTTGTGCCGCAACTCGGATCGCGGAGCATCGAACGCTGGGTTCGTGCTCTCGGCGAGATGGAAAAGTGGGACGTGCGTGTTTTCGTCCCGGGACACGGCAATCCCGGAACCCGGGCGGACCTGGCTAACTTCAAGGGCTTCCTCGAATGGCTGAACGCCGGCGTCGAGGCTGGCGTCCGGCAGGGCAAATCGCTTCCTGATGTTGAGCGTGAGCTCCTGTCGTCAACCGCCTTCAATTTGCTCGGGTTGGATCTAGCGCCGCGAACGATCGCCGCGGTCTATCAGCAGATCGTCGCGGCCCGCCAGGCGCATGCCACACCCCCGTCTGGGTTGGCCCCCGCCGCCGGGCAACCGCGCGGCGAAGAAATGCCCGTGCCGTCGACCGGCGCGCATGGCTTCCGCAGTGATCCCACCCCCCCTCCCCCGCATCCTTAGATTGATTATAGTGGCCGCATCCCCCCGCCGATATGTCTGAATTCACCGGACCGCGCGACACAGGCGGCGCAGTACGGCGCCCCGCCTGGGCAAAAATTTGATTCTGGCAAAACCTGTGGTCTCCAACTGCATCCAACTAAGTGGGTAGGGGGAAGGTTAGCTACCATGTATGCGATAGCCACATGCTTAATCCTGATTGCCCTGGTGGTGCTGGTTGGCGCCGCTTTTTTCCTCGGCTCGGTTATCGTCTTGTTGCTGGAAGCAGGGTCGGAGGCGATAACCAGCTTTGCCAGAAGGCACGTCCACGCCGTGGCGGACATCAAAATGCAGCCGCACGAGCCGTCCGCCCGGACCAGGATGCATGGATAATCGCCGCCGTTCGTCCGGTCGGTCAGCCTACTGAGACGTCTATCTTTCCGCTTGCCAAATTCCAGCGTTCACGCCAAGCTAAGAAAACATCACCTAACAGCGCAACGTATTAGCCTCCAAGTGGGTTTACAACGGAAGGGGAGTGCGACGGGTGTTGTGTAGGCTCAAGGCTGTTCACGAAGCGTGATGTTCGGCCGTTTTGCGCCCAAGGAGGGAGCCGGGGCCGGGGTTAGGTCTGATGAGGAAGTTCTCCCGGATGCGGGTAACGTTGAGCCGTGTGACGGAGGCAATTGAATGTTTCAAAAGAGGATGCAAACGAAGACGTGGCTGGGTGTGTTGATCTTGCTCGCTTGCCTTGCGTCCGGATCGGCGCGCGCAGACCAAGGTGATCCGCCATCGCGCGTCGCCAGGCTTAGCCTGATAACGGGCAGCGCGTCCTTGCAGCCTTCGGGCGTAAACCAATGGAGCCAAGCCCTGCCCAATTATCCCGTCACGACTGGCGACAGACTTTACACAGACGCGGGGGCACGGGCCGAGATGGATCTGGGTGATTCTGCCGTGCGCCTCTCGAACACCACGGACCTCACGATGGCCAACCTGACCAATCAGTTTATGCAGCTCGGCCTTGCGCAGGGAACCATCCGTATCAGCGTTTATCAAATGCCTTCGGGCAACTCAACGGAAGTGGATACACCGAATGGGGCGTTGACCGTTCTCCAAGACGGCAATTATCGCGTCGATACATTTCCCGCAGACAACGCCACCCTCGTGAGCGTCTACAGCGGATACCTGCAACTAAGCGGCGGCGGCCTTGCGCAAACTCTGCGCAGCGGCCAGGCCGTTAAGCTGACCGGGACAGACCCTGTCCAGGTTTCTTACGTATCCCTCCCGCCGTTAGATGCGTTTGATCAATGGAGCGCGGCGCGCGACCGCCGCTTCGTCTCAGCCCCCGCCGCGCGCTACGTGGGCCGGGGCATGCCCGGCTATGCGGATCTTGACGCGTACGGACAATGGTCTTCGGTTCCGCAATATGGCACAGTTTGGTATCCTGCAGCGGTTCCGGCGGGATGGGTGCCTTATCGCGATGGACGCTGGGTGTGGGTCTCACCCTGGGGTTGGACGTGGGTAGACGCCGAGCCGTGGGGTTTCGCGCCCTTCCATTACGGACGCTGGTTTTATGTGGGTGACCGGTGGGGCTGGATCCCCGGCGCCGTCGTCGTGCGCCCCTACTACGCTCCGGCGCTGGTGGCCTTTGCAGGCGGCGCGCATTTTTCGCTCAGTCTCAACTTCGGAGGCGGGGGCGTTCAGGCGTGGTTCCCGCTCGGACCCAGCGAGCCCTACTATCCGTGGTATCACTCGAGTAACGCCTACCTGCGCGAGGTCAACGTGCGGAACGTCCGCAATGTGACCAACATCACGAACATTACCAATGTAAATACGATCAATCGCATTCGTTACGTCAACGAGCGCGTTGCCATGACCGCCGTTCCCTCGAACGCTTTCCGCTCCGGGAGTCCGGTGCGGAATCAGATGGTTCGCGTCAGCGCCATCCAGGCATCGCAGGCAGAAGTGATTGCTCATCCGAACGTGACGCCGGGCCGCGCCGCTGCCATCGGTGGAAGACCCATGCCAGCTCCCGTGCGCACGGCCAGGTATGCAGCGGCTACGCAGTCGAGCCAACGCGATGCAGCCTTCGGCGCGCCCGCTGCGCGGAACCAGCCATCCCGGCTTCCGCCTCCCCGCTCGGCCGCGGTGGTCAACAACCCTCAGACGCGCTTTAGTGGGCCTCCAACCGGCCGGCCGCAATTGATTCGGAGAACACCGCCGCCTCCAGGCCGTTTGCCGTTTACGGTACGCCAGCAGGCAATGCAATCGCATCCGGGCCGACCGCTGGAGCCGCAACAGATTCGCAATCTTCGCGGCGGTAAGCCGGCGGGGCCCTCGCGCGACCGAGAATATCTGCCGCATGCCCAGCCCTCCTCCAGGCCGCGCGCCCAACCCGCGCGGCAAAAGCCTGAGCGTAGAAGGCAATAGGCCGCGGTACCCGCTGGGCGACCGGCTTATCTTCGGGCGCCCTCAGCTTTTGCTCCTGCTGAAACGCAGTGGCGGGTGGCTGTTGCGACCTCGCTTCCTCCAATCCACGTCGGTAACTTATGGCAGAGCAGCACAACACCCTCGACCCTGTCTGCGGCATGACGGTTGATCCCGCTCGTGCCGCGGGATCGCATGTGCTCGACGGACGCACGTATTACTTTTGCGGCGCGGGCTGTCTGCATAAGTTTAAAAGCGATCCGGAGAAATACATCGTCATGGGGCGGAACAACGTCAGTGGCGCTCGGCCGCTCGCAATTTCGGACCGTCAAACCGCTAGGCACGCGCCGGTTCCGGCAAATCCAGAGCCGCGGCAACCCACTCTAGGTCAAAACCCGGGAAACGATGGCCGGAGGAGGGACGAGGGCACGGGCGCAGCCTATTCGTACAGCGGGGGTTACACGTGTCCGATGCATCCCGAGATCGTGCGCGATCGGCGCGGAGCCTGCCCGATCTGTGGGATGGCGCTTGAGCCGCTGGCGGCAAGCCTGGAAGACGAGCCGAATCTGGAGCTTGCCGCCATGTCGCGGCGCTTCTGGCTCAGTCTTGTACTCACCGTACCATTGTTCGTGCTGGGCATGTCCGGCATGACGGCGTCGCATTCCGCACGCTCGATGGTTCTCGTGCAGTTGGCGCTCGCCAGTCCCGTGGTTTTATGGGGTGGTTGGCCCTTGTTCGAGCGTGGTTGGGCCTCGATCGTGCATCGCAGCCTGAACATGTTCACCCTGATTGGGCTGGGCGCGGGTACGGCCTATCTTTACAGTCTTGTTGCGGCACTATGGCCGGAGATTTTTCCCGCTGCTTTTCGGGGCGCGGGCGGCAGCGTCGCGGTCTATTTCGAAGCCGCGGCCGCCATTGTGACGCTGGTGCTGCTGGGGCAGGTGTTGGAGCTGCGGGCCCGCAGCCGGACGTCTTCGGCGCTGCGCGAGCTGCTCGGCCTCGCGCCCAAGACCGCCCGTCGGATTCTCAGTGATGGAAGCGAAGAGGACGTGCCGCTCGAAACCGTCGAGCCGGGTGACCGGCTCCGCGTGAGGCCTGGCGAGAAAGTTCCGGTGGACGGAATCGTTTTGGAAGGCCGCAGCGTCGTCGATGAATCGATGATCACAGGGGAATCCGCTCCGGTAGAAAAAGCGGCGGCTAGCCGGGTAACCGGCGGCACGGTGAACGGCGCGGGTGGGTTTCTCATGCGAGCCGAACGGGTTGGCAGCGACACGCTGCTCGCGCAGATTGTCCGCCAAGTGAGCGATGCTCAGCGCAGCCGGGCGCCGGTTCAGCGCCTGGCGGATGTGGTGGCTGGTTACTTTGTTCCTGCGGTGGTGCTGGTTGCGGCGATCACGTTTATCGCGTGGGCGCTCCTCGGCCCCGAGCCGCGGCTCGCGCATGGATTGGTGAATGCCATCGCCGTGTTGATCATCGCGTGCCCTTGCGCGCTGGGCCTCGCGACGCCGATGTCGATCATGGTGGGAACCGGCCGCGGCGCTACCAGCGGCGTTTTGATCCGCAACGCCGAGGCGCTGGAAGCGCTGGAAAAAATCGATGCGTTGGTTCTCGATAAGACCGGCACATTGACCGAAGGAAAACCGCGGTTGGTCTCGTTCGCGTTGGCACCCAACTACGGGGTACACGACGAAGCCGCTGTGCTCGCGATGGCCGCGAGCCTCGAGCAGGGAAGCGAGCATCCGCTCGCCGCCGCCATCGTGGATGGAGCAAAAGAGCGGGGCGCGCGCGTGGTTGCCGCTGTGCGTTTCCATTCTGTGAGTGGTAAAGGCGTGAAGGGGGAAGTGGGCGCGCGCGCGGTTGCTGTGGGGAATGACGCGCTGCTTGATGAGCTTTTAATTGATGGGAAGCCGCTGGCCGTGCAGGCTTCTGAATGGCGCGAACAAGGCCAAACGGTATTCTTCGCGGCGATCGACGGTGTTCTCGCGGCCGTGCTCGGCGTTGCCGATCCGGTAAAGCGCTCTGCCCCGGAAGCCTTGCGCGACCTTCGACGCGAAGGAATGCGCATCGTGATGGTCACGGGCGATAACGCCGCCACGGCGCGGGGTGTGGCAAAGCAGCTTGGGATTGATGAAGTTCAGGCGGGCGTGCTGCCGGAAGGCAAGCTCGAAGCGGTGCGGCGCTTACAAAAGGCCGGCCACCGCGTGGCGATGGCGGGAGACGGCGTGAATGACGCGCCCGCACTCGCGCAGGCGCAGGTGGGGATTGCCATGGGGACCGGAACAGATATAGCCATGGAGAGCGCCGGAATTACGCTTATAAGGGGCGACCTTCGCGGCGTCGTACGCGCGCGCCGCCTGAGCCGGGGCACGATGCGGAACATCCGCCAGAACTTGTTTTTTGCCTTCATCTATAACTTAGTGGGCGTACCTATCGCCGCCGGGGTACTTTATCCATTCTTCGGTCTTTTGCTCAGCCCGATTATCGCCAGCGCCGCCATGACGTTCAGCTCGGTTTCGGTGATCTCCAACGCGCTTCGCCTCCGTCATTTGAAACTATAGGGGCGCTGCATGCTGCGCCTTGGGATGGCGTGCCCTGGGCGCGGCAAGCAGGGCCCCTACAAAAGCGCTGGCGCGCACGCTGCGATGGGCGCGACGGTTGAAAAGCGCGAGCTCCGCTCGCCCCTGTGCAAACACGCCGCTCATGCTTGCGCCCCGCGCGCGAATCTGACAAACTTTTCGATTCACCCCTCGAGGAGAAAAACATCATGCCATTTGACCCCAAGCAGCAAAGCCGGACGATCACCGAAGGGCCAAGCCGCGCCGGCGCGCGCTCCATGCTGAAGGCGATCGGATTCACCGACGAAGACCTCGCCAAGCCGATCGTGGGCATTGCCAACACCTGGATCGAAACCATGCCGTGCAATTTTCATCTGCGGCAGCTTGCGGCAAAAGTGAAGGAAGGTGTGCGCGCTGCCGGCGGAACGCCGATGGAGTTCAACACCGTTTCCATTTCGGACGGCATTACGATGGGGACGGAAGGGATGAAGGCGTCGCTCGTCAGCCGCGAAATCATCGCGGATTCCATCGAGTTGGTTGGCCGCGGCCACATGTTTGACGCCATGGTGACGCTGGTGGGCTGCGACAAGACCATCCCTGGTGGCGCCATGGCTCTGATCCGGCTGAACGTCCCCGGCGTGCTGCTCTACGGCGGCTCGATTGCCCCTGGCCGCTTGGATGGGCGCGACGTCAACATCCAGGACGTCTATGAGGCGATTGGCGCGCATTCCGCCGGACTGATGTCCGACGATGATCTGAAAAAGCTGGAGAATGTGGCGTGCCCAGGGGTAGGCGCGTGCGGCGGGCAGTACACCGCCAACACCATGTCAACGGTGATGGAATTCATCGGCATCTCGCCGATGGGCTTTAACAGCGTTCCCGCCACCGATCCCGCAAAGGGTGACGTGGCCGTGCGCACGGGCAAGCTGGTGATGGACGTGCTCCGGCGCGGCGTGAGGCCGCGCGATATTCTCACTCGCACGGCTTTCGAGAACGCCATTGCGTGCGTTGCCGCGACGGGCGGCTCGACGAACTCCGTGCTGCATCTCCTGGCCATGGCTCGCGAAGCCGGCGTGCCGCTCGATATCAGCGACTTTGACGTGATCAGCCGCCGCACTCCTCTGATTGCAGACCTCAAGCCGGGCGGCCGGTTCATGGCCGTCGACGTGCATCGCGCGGGCGGCATTCCGGTGATCGCTCAGAAGCTCATCGAAGGCGGTTTCGCCGATGGTAATCCGATGACCGTCACCGGGCGCACGCTCGGCGAGGAGGCGCGTGAGGCGCGCGAAACGCCGGGGCAGCAAGTCATTCGCCCCGTTCGCGACCCCGTCAAGAAAACCGGCGGACTCGTTATCCTCAAGGGCAACTTGGCCCCGGAAGGTTCGGTAGTAAAAATCGCCGGGCACGAGCGGCTCTACCATCGCGGTCCAGCGCGCGTGTTTGACCGTGAAGAGGACGCGATGAAAGCCGTCCTGGGCAAGACCATCAAGCCGGGCGACGTCGTGGTGATTCGCTACGAAGGTCCGCGCGGCGGCCCCGGCATGCGCGAGATGCTGGGTGTAACCAGCGCCATCGTGGGCGAGGGCATGGGTGAGTCCGTCGCCCTGCTTACCGATGGACGGTTCAGCGGCGCGACGCGCGGGCTGATGGTGGGCCACGTTTCTCCCGAAGCCGCTCTCGGCGGCCCCATCGCCGCGGTGCGCGAGGGAGACGTGATTGTGTTTGACATTGACGCACGGCTGCTTCTGGCGGAGGTTTCCCCGCAAGAAATCTCGCAGCGGCTGGCGGGGTGGACCGCTCCGGCGCCGCATTATCCCGGCGGCGTGTTTGGGAAATACGCGCGGCTCGTTTCATCCGCCTCGGAGGGCGCGATCACCAGAGTCGATTGGTAGGCGTGTTTCGCGGGTCGCGCTGTGGCCGCACCTTACCGCGGCTCTCGCCGCTCCCGTACACCATTACCGGTGCGACTGAGTTCCGCGCCTTTCTCTTCCTTGCCGCCCTTGCGCCGTTGTGACAGAATACAGAAAGCAAATCGCGGCGGCGCAAGCTGGCCGCGGGAATCGAACGCAGGAGAACCGGTGCATCCTGATCTGAAGACGCTGATCGAATTGCAAAAGGTTGACAACTCCATTTCCACGCTGACCTCGCGCATTGACGCATCTCCGCTTGAAATCGAAGCCCTCAAAAAACAGTTGGACGACTTCATCCACATCCACGAAGAGCGCAAAGCGCGTCTCGCGGCGAATCAGAAGGAGCGCCGCGATCTCGACGCCGAAGTGCAAGCCATCCGGGCAAAAATCGCGCGGCACAAAGATCAGCTTTATCAGGTGAAGACGAACGAGCAGTACCGCGCCATGCAGAAGGAAGTTGACGGCGAAGAAGGAAATCTGCGCAAGGCGGAGGAC
>JBOGJT010000270.1:0-3348 GCA_050745065.1 Terriglobia bacterium | reverse complement strand
TGCTGCCGCAGACGGTCGATCTCCTCGCGGCTCCCGGGTGAGTCCGCCGCGGCTTCAAGCTCCGCGATCTGCCGCTCAAGCTCCCGGGTTTCTTCGGACGAGTTGGATTCTGGCGCCATCTTTTTCTGATCCGCTATTTTAGCCCGCGAAGGGGTTGCCATGCGTTTTCACCAAAGGCAGCGTTTTGACTATGGTAGCGCCGTTCCAGCGCGGTGGTGGTTCGCGCGTAACACGAGCCTCGATTCTGCGGCGGCGGCCTCTCGCCGCCGTCGCTCCGACGCGCAGAGTGCGCCGCTACAGCAAATGTCCATCGCGGACTTATGACGCTTCATTTAGCTGTTATCCTGCTATGAAAATGGCTTACGCCGTATTTTCATGCGTTGCGGGTGTCGCAAAACGACATCACCGGCTCATTGGAATGTCACCGCCCGGACTTATTCACCGTGCCGGCTCGCGGGTTTTGCGCGCTCGATCGTCACCGACCCCGCGCCGCATGCCGTTTCCAATTGCTCGAGCAGTTCGTTTCCGGCTTTCACGCCGGGCGCGCGCTGCCCTCGTCATTCACGCCGCCAGCCGATAATTTTAACGCCTGGTCTGACTGCATCACGTATGTTCTGCGCTGAAGAACGCTTTAATTATCGTCGGCATCCGGCAAGGCGTCGCAATATCCGTCAATTGCCTTCATCACCGTGTCAGCCTTGGTTTTCACGACAAGCGCAGAAACCCAAAGCTCTGCCAGTAAATTTAGATAAGCGTCCGATCCGCGTTCCGTGCGTAGCGCCCTGGACAAAATCTTACCGTAACGCTTCATGGTCTCATCAGAAACTTCTCCCGCCAGCCTCTCGAGGGTATCTGGAGTTACCCCTTCCACTTTATTTTTCATTCTCGCTTTCATTTTCAGTCCTTTCCAAGGCGCCGGTCGATCCTCCCGACTTCTTTTTTCCAAGCCACGATCTCTTTCATCCAGCACTTGACTAATCCCCAATCAGGGGATGTTTTCGATTTTTCGCGGGCAACCAGGTCACGATGTTAGCGCACGCGCATATTTAAGCTCTGCCTTCGCTTTTTGAGCTTCTTATTTTCACCCACTCGCTATCTCCATTATGTGGCAAAAACAATAGCATTTGCCATACCTAACCCGACTGGGTTTCTCCGTCCGCTCTCAGATCGGCTCGGCATAAAGCGCTAAGGTGTTTTTGTCACGCCTCCGCCATTCGCGGGTGGCGCATACATCGCGTTTTCTGCGATGTGTGCGATTGGTTGGGCGAGGCCGGCGCGGCCCAAGCCGCGGACTTAAGCAGTAAATCCAGGCTACCGGCCGTTGGCGGCTTTGGGGTGGACGAGCGCGGCGGCGCCTTTTCCGCAGACCGATTGAAGCTCGGCCATAAGGTCGTCGCTCGGCTTCACGCCGGGCGGGCGCTGCGCTCGCAAGCGTGCGGCAAAATCACCCGCGTGGGCGAGCTCGAAGACCACGGGATTCTCTCCCGGATGAGCGGCGAGTACTTCTTCGATGCCATCGAGCAGATTTTCGGAAACTTGCGACGCGTCGAGCCGGATCAGGACTTCGGGTTTCACCCGGTTCGCGGCCGCCTCAAGCGGCTGAGCTTCGCTCACCACCACTTTGGGGCGGGCGTTTTCTTCCTGCCGCACGCGGCCCTTAATAAGCAGTGCCGCGTCCTCAACCAGCACGCTTTGGATTTGCTGTAGCGCCTGCGGAAAAACCAGCAGCTCGACGCTGCCGCGCATGTCTTCCAGCGTGCCGCTGGCCCAAAGATCGCCTTTTTTGCTCGGCTTGATTTTGATCGCGGTCAGAATGCCCCCTAACGTCACCTGCGCGTCGTGCGCCGCGTCCTCGAGCGATACGCTATCCATTCGCGTAAGCGATGAAAGAGCGAGCCGGTATTTTTCCAGCGGGTGGCCGGTAACGTAGAAACCCAAAACCTCTTTTTCCCCTGCCAGCTTTTCGGCGCCGGTCCATTCCGGGACGTCGGGCAAAGAAACACGCGTGACAGGCTCATCGCCGACTGGCGCGCCGAAGAGTCCTGCCTGGCCCGCCGCCTCCTGGCGTTGGTGTTTCTGGCCCATCTCCATGGCGCGGTCGAGCGCGGCCATCATCTGCGCGCGGCGGCCGCCGAGCGAGTCCATTGCGCCGGACTTGATGAGGCTTTCGATCACGCGTTTGTTCAGCAGGCGCAGGTCTACGTTCTCGCAGAACTGGTAAAGGCTGTCAAAGCGGCCGAGCTTGCGCCGGGCCGCGGTCACCGATTCAATCGCCGCGTCGCCCGCGTTCTTAATGGCGGTCAACCCAAAGCGAATGCTGCCTGCGGAGGGCGAAAACGTGCGTTCGCTTGAGTTCACGTCGGGCGGCAGGATGTTGATTTCCATGTCGCGGCATTGGTTGAGATAGGTCGTCAGCTTGTCCGGGCTGCCGATTTCCGCCGTCAGCAGCGCCGCCATGAATTCCACCGGATAGTGCGCCTTCAGGTACGCGGTTTGAAACGCGACCAGGGCGTAGGCCGCCGAGTGCGATTTGTTGAACCCGTAACCGGCGAACTGCTCCATCAGGTCGAATAGTTTCTCCGCCTTTTTCTCCGCCACCCCCTTTTTTCTTGCGCCGGCCATGAATTTCTCGCGCTGCGCCATCATCACTTCGTGCTTCTTTTTGCCCATGGCGCGCCGCAGAACGTCCGCCTCGCCCAGGGTGAAGCCCGCCACCGCGTTGGCAATCTGCATCACCTGTTCCTGATAGACGATCACCCCGTAAGTTTCTTGCAGGATCTCCTCGAGTTGCGGCAAGTCATAAGTGACTTTCTTCTTCCCTGTCTTGCGCGCGATGAAATCGTCAATCATTTGAATCGGCCCTGGGCGATAGAGAGCGTTCAAGGCAATAAGATCCGTCAGGCGGTTGGGCTTAACGCGCCGCAGGATGTCCGTCATGCCGCGGCTTTCAAACTGGAAGATTCCGCCCGTCAGTCCCTTGGCGAGCGGCTCGTAAGCGGCGGGGTCATCGAGCGGAAGCTGGTCGAGGTCAATCTTAATTCCGTGCCCGGCCTCGATCAGCTTCACCGTGTCGTCAAGAATGGTGAGCGTGGTGAGGCCGAGGAAATCCATCTTCAATAGCCCGATCTTTTCGAGATCGTCCATGGCGTACTGCGTGGTGATTTCGTCTTTGTTGCTCTTGTGCAGCGGGACGATTTCCTGCAGCGGCTGCGGAGAAATCACCACGCCCGCCGCGTGCGTGGAAGCGTGCCGCGCAAGGCCTTCCAGGCTCATCGCCACCGTGAGCAGGTCCGCCACTCGCGCGTCGCTTTCCTTCATCTGGCGCAGCTCGGGCGATTGCTTCACGGC
>JBOGJT010000269.1:0-8345 GCA_050745065.1 Terriglobia bacterium | reverse complement strand
CTTCCAACGCCACCTTCGCCTTCCACTCTGCGCTGTAGTGCCTTCGCTGCCGCATCATTGCTCTCCCTTCCCCAGGCAGCGATTTTATACCTTAACCTCCTGTCCGAATTTTGGGGAGCACTTCAGTTATCACTAAAGATTTTAAACGGCAAGCGAAGGTTGTAGAAAACGTGGCAACCACGCGGTCGGCAACACACTTTTAGAGCATTACCCTCGTCCGAGCCCTCCACCAGCCGCATCAACACACAATTAGGACACCACCAGTGGTTTGACACCCTACCTGAGCTTCGGTAATCTGGTTAAAAGGGGGTATTTTTCGAGCCTTTCATGCGCCGAATCTATCTTGACCATAACGCGACGACGCCGCTTGCGCCGGAAGTTTTCGAGGCCATGAAGCCTTACCTGACAGGCGCGTTTGGCAACGCCTCCTCCATTCATTCCTGGGGACAAGAGGCCCGTGCAGCGGTCGAAGACGCGCGCGAAAGCGTAGCCGCACTGCTCCGTGCCGAGCCGGGCGAGATCATTTTCACCTCAGGCGGCACCGAGAGCGACAACACCGCGCTATTCGGTGTGGCCGAAGCCGCTGGGGCGCGTCTCACCAGCGGCAAGCCGCACGTCGTGACGACGGCGATCGAGCACTCCGCCGTGCTCAACGCGGCCCAGGCTCTCGAACGGCGAGGTGTGCTCGTTACGTTTGTGGCCCCCGGACCCGAGGGGGTGATCGATCCTGGCGACATCGAGCGCGCCATTACGCCGGAGACAGTCTTGATTTCGGTCATGCACGTGAACAATGAGCTGGGCACGCTCCAGCCGGTGGAGGAGATCGGCCGGCTCGCGCGTGAGCGCGGCATCGTCTTTCACACGGACGCCGTGCAATCTGTGGGCAAGGTTCCTGTTGACGTCCGGCAGGTGAACGCGCAACTGCTTTCGCTCTCGGCGCACAAACTGAACGGGCCGAAGGGTGTCGGCGCCCTATACTTGCGCAAGGGCACGCCGTGCCTCCCGCTGCTATACGGCGGGCATCACGAGCGGGACCGGCGGCCTGGCACAGAAAACGTTGCCGGGATTGTGGGACTGGGCAAAGCCGCTGCGCTCGCGCTCGCCCGCGGGCAGGAAGAAGCCGCGCGCGTGGCTTCGCTGCGAGACAGGCTGGAATCAAGCATCCTTGAGGCAATTCCCTTCTCCACGCTTAATGGTGACCGCCGCCGCCGCGTTGCCCCCACATCAAGCATCAGCTTTGCCTTTGTCGATGGCGAGTCATTCGTGATCGCCGCGGATTTACTGGGCCTCGCCTGTTCAACCGGTTCGGCGTGCTCTTCCGGCTCGCTCGAACCGTCTCACGTGCTGTCGGCCATCGGCAAGACCCGAGCCGAGGCGCGCTCAACGGTTCGCTTCAGCCTGGGCACCACCACCACGAGCGAAGATATCGACGATGCCCTTGCCATCGTCTCCGAAGTGGTGGAGCGCCTGAGATCGCTCTCACCCGCATACGAGGAAGCCGCGAGCCGCCAGCGCTCCGCGGTGGTCTGACAGATTATTGAAAGCCACTTTATGACGATTGCCGTTGCGATGAGCGGAGGGGTGGATAGCTCGGCTGCTGCTGCGATACTTGCCGAACGGGCCTCGCACGCTCGGCCAGACGAAAAACTGCGCGTGGTGGGGCTGACGATGCAGCTTTGGAACCAACGCCGCCTTCCGGCTCTGCAAGGCCTCGCCGAAGGGCTTGAACGTGGCCGGGCCTCCGGCCGCTGCTGCTCCCTCGACGATGTGTACGACGCCCGCCGCGTGGCCGGCTTCCTGGGGATTCCCTACTACGTGCTCAACCTTGAGCAGAGCTTTGAAGCCGGGGTGGTGCGGCCGTTCGTTGAGCGGTATCTGGCGGGCGAGACGCCCATTCCGTGCAGCCGCTGCAACACGGAGATCAAGTTCTCGCACTTCGTGGAAAAGGCCATGGAGATTGGCGCCGATCGCATTGCCACGGGTCATTACGCGCGGCTGCGACGCGATGACATCACCGGGCGCTACCGTCTTTTTGCCGCGGTGGACGCGGCGAAGGATCAATCCTACTTCCTTTTCGGCCTTTCCCAAGAGCAGCTCTCGCGAGCGCTGTTTCCGCTGGGGGACCTGACCAAGCAGCAGGTGCGCTCGTTCGCCCGTGAGAGGAACTTGCCCGTGGCGGAGAAGCCCGAGAGCCAGGAGATTTGCTTCGTGCCTAACGGTTCTTATCGCGACTTCATTTCTGCTTACCTCGCGGAGACCGGTCAACCGCCGGCGGACTCGACCGGAGAGTTGGTTTCAACCCATGGCGAAGTTTTGGGAACTCATTCCGGTGTTCACCGCTTCACGGTCGGCCAGCGTAAAGGGCTCGGCGTCACTCGCGGGTCTCCGCTCTACGTAACCGAAATCAACGTGAAGACCCACCGCGTGACCGTGGGAAGCGGAGACGAGCTCATGAAGCGCCGCTGCCGCGTGCGCGACGTGAATTGGATCAGGCCCATTCAGGCTGGCGAAGAAATCGAGGCGCGCGTTCGGATCCGCCACCGGCACGTTCCCGCGTCAGGGCGTGTAACCCCCACGGCTAGCGGCGCCGACGTCTGTTTTGCCGAGCCGCAACGCGCCATCACGCCCGGTCAAGCTGCGGTGTTTTACGACGCGGATGAAGTGGTTGGCGGCGGCTGGATCGAGAGCGCAGGGTGAAATGCGAGTGCTCGTGGTCAATACCGCGCCCAGGAGGGAATCGTTTCTGCCCTGCTGCGTATTTCGCCTGCTGTAACCCATTGTGTCGCGGCCAGTTATGACCTATATAGCATTTGGTATTGATTCCTGAAGATAGTAGAATACGAGAAGTGAATGCAGCGGGCTTGCGGTTTCATCGGAAGCGCCGCCTCGCGGATGGCGCTGAGCTTATCTCCAGGTAGCTTCCATGCAGGGGCAACGACCTTCGGCAACCGGTGAATTCTCCGGTGCGCTTGGACGAAACTTTTCCCGTGCGACCGGCGTATAGAGATAATGGGAGCGTGGGTATTTCTTTGCAAGTATCGGTTGTGCGTCAGTTTGTGTCTGGCGCGTTGACTACGTCATCTTGGCGGTATAAAGCCCGGCGCTACAATAAGTTGGCATAGCGATAATTAGTCAACGAAATTGAATTGCGGAACACTACAGAGTCGAGCGTCGCCGGCTTTTGGCGTCATGTATAGTGACAGTTAAGGAGAAAGAATGAAGCCGTGGAAGAAGAATCTCCTGTTTATCGGGGGAGTCGTCATTCTCATCATTCTTGGCGGTGTCGGAGTTTTCTGGAGCAGGCGGGGCCAAGCAACCGTTCAAACCGGTAAAGTGGTTCGCCAGACGCTGACTGCGGTCGTCACCGCGTCGGGCCAGATTGAGCCCGAGAATTACGCCAACGTCAATGCCAACTCCATCGGAAAAATCACTGACATTTTCGTTCAGGAAGGCCAACACGTAGCCAAGGGACAACTGCTGCTGCGGACACAAGATAACCAGGAGCAGGCGGATGTGGACGCCCAGCAGGCCGCGGTCAAAGCGGCCCAGGCGAGTCTCGACTCTGACGAGGCATCGGTGAAGTCTTACGCCGCCGCGATTAAGACGTCGCTCGCAGACGTAAAGCAATCGCAGGCGCAGCTTACCCAGAAGAAGCAGGCCTACGACCGCGGCCTGGAGTTGGTAAAGGCCGGCCTTCTCGCCAAGCAGGATTTCGATCAACGCTACAGCGACTACCAGGTGGCCACGGCCACCCTGCAGTCCTCCGAATCCAAGCTTACCCAGGCTGAGGCCCAGTACCAGCAGGCCAAAAACACGCGCGACATGGCGAGCGCCCAGGTTGCCCAAAACCGCGCGACGCTGCTGAGAATGACGGACGTGCGCAATCAGACAATATATACCTCGCCCTACACAGGCATCATTACCGACCTTCCGGTGCATGTAGGCGAGAACGTGGTACCGGGCATTCAAAACACCGCCGGCAGCCTGTTGTTTCAAGTGTCGGATATGTCTGTCATCGACGCCAACATCATGGTGGATGAGACGGACATCGCCAGCATTAAGCTGGGCCAGAAGGCATACGTCGCCGTTGACGCTCTTCCGGACCAGGTTTTCAACGGGGTGGTCACCGAGATCGGCCAAAGCGCGCTCAGCAGCACGACCGGCGAAACGACAACGGGTGGATCGCAAACCTCCACAACCACCGAGGAGGCCAAGCAGTTCAAGATCGTGATCCGGCTGGCAAACCCACCCGCCGTGCTGCGTCCCGGCCTTTCTGCCACGGCGCGGGTCATCACCTCTGTGCAGAAGAACGTGGTCAGCATTCCCATCCAGGCCCTCACCGTTCGCTCGAAGAAGGAGCTTGAAAAAAATGCGAAAGGCGCTCACGGACAGGTGCTGGCGGCTGAGACCACGCCCGCGCCCGACGCGGTGGACGGCGCCGCGGGTTTCAATCCCGACGCCGACGACGAGCAGGGCGTGTTTGTTATCCGTGACCGCCACGCTACTTTCGTGCCGGTCAAGACCGGCATCATGGGCGCCATGAACGTCGAAGTGACCTCCGGCCTTCAGCCCGGCGAAGAAATTGTGACGGGCAGCTATTCTGTGCTCCGAACGTTGAAGAACGGAACCAAAGTCCGGATTGACAACACGCAGGCCAACCCGAACCCGGCTGCCGCCAACGGCTCGTAATTGCACGGGCGGCCTGAGGGCTTTCCCAAACAACGCCAAGGACACAACTTCATGGGACTGGAACTCGCTGCCTCGCTATCCCCCGCTTCCGGAGCGCCGCCGGCGGACGTTCTCATCCGTACGCGGGACCTGTGGAAGACGTATGAGATGGGCGATAACGAAGTTCACGCCCTCTCGGGGATTTCCTTCGAGGTGAAGCGCGGCGACTATGCGGCCATCATGGGCCCTTCAGGCTCGGGGAAATCAACACTCATGAATCTGATTGGCTGCCTCGACACGCCCACGCGCGGCGAATACTGGCTCAACGGCCGCCTGGTGAGCGAGCTCACCGATGACGAGCTGGCGTACATCCGCAACAAGGATATCGGCTTTGTTTTTCAAACGTTCAACCTGCTGGGCCGCTCGACGGCGCTCCACAACGTGGAGCTCCCTTTAATTTACAACGGCACGCCGGCGATCGAGCGTCTGGAGCGGGCGAAAGAAGCGTTGCGCAGCGTTGAGCTCGCAGACCGCATGCTGCACCGGCCGAACGAGCTTTCCGGGGGCCAGCGCCAACGCGTGGCCGTCGCGCGGGCGCTGGTGAACAGCCCTTCTCTGCTGCTGGCGGATGAGCCGACCGGCAATCTCGACTCCGTCACAGGACTCGAAATCATGAACCTGCTCGACCGCCTCCATGAGGCGGGAAATACCATCGTGCTCGTCACCCATGAGCGGGACATCGCCGTTCGCGCGGCGCGCATTATTCATATCCGTGACGGTAAGATTGACCGCGACGAACAGATCCGGTGAGCGTGCTTTGGCGCGGCATGACTGCGGATTCTGAGTGCCAACATCAAATAACACGCTGTAGCGGCGGCGTCTCTGCCACCGAAAGAAGAGAAAAACCGGCGGCTGGGACGCCGCCGCTACAGCTGCTTTTGAGAAGGCTAACTATTCATGCCGGCTCAAACCCAACCCTCGCATTCCACTCCCGGCCAACCCCGGCACGCCAGCTTCTGGTTTACGCTGCGCGAGGCCGCCGGGATTGCCGTGAGCGAATTACGCGCGCACAAGCTGCGCTCGTTCCTCACGCTGCTCGGCATCGTGATCTCAACGGCAACCCTGATCGTCGTGATGTCCGTTGTGAACGGGCTGAATCTCTATATCGCCACCCACATTGCGGACCTCGGCGCCGACACCTTTATCGTGTCAGAGTTCAAGTGGGCCCAGGGATACGTCGAGTACCTGAAGGCGCAGCGGGTGAACCGGCCCATCCGGGTGGACGAGTTCCAGTTCCTGCAGGCGAATCTGCCGGACTACGAGCATATCGGCGCTTCGGCGGAGTTGCAGCCGATGCCGGAAGTCAAATACGAACGCCAGGAGATCGATGAGGTGGAGCTCAGCGGCGTCACGCCCAGCCTGATTGACATCGCCGCCACTGACATCGCCTACGGCCGTTATATTACGGATTCCGATGAAACCCACCGGTCGATGGTCTGCTTCATCGGCAACGACCTGCTGGACAAATTCTTCCCCAACGTCGATCCTCTGGGAAAATTCATCTCCATCCGGGGGATTCCGTTTGAAGTGGTCGGCGTCGCCAAAAAAATCGGTACCACTTTTGGACAGAGCCGGGATAATTTTGTTCAAATCCCCCTCACCACCTATCAGAAGATCTACGAGGTGCGGCCGGAGCTATCCGTATTCGTACAGGCGTGGAATGCGGAGGAGATGGGGCCGCTGGAGGACGAGGCGCGCGAGCTGCTTCGCGTGAAGCGCCACCTCAAGTATTCTCAGGCGGACACCTTCGGCATCAATACCTCGGAAGCCTTGATGTCGTCGTGGCACAAGCTTACCGCCACGATCTTTGGATCCACCATCGGGCTCGTGGCGGTCTTTATGGTAATCGGCGGCATTGTCATCATGAACATCATGCTGGCGAGCGTTACGGAACGGTATCACGAAATCGGCATCCGCAAGTCGCTGGGCGCGAAGCGCAGTGATTTGCTGATGCAGTTCTGCATCGAGTCCACCGTCATGGCCGCGGCGGGAGGAATCATCGGCGTGGTCATTGCCGTCGTGCTCACGGCGCTCGTTGGCGCGCTCATCATCCCGGCGCACACTCCCGTAACCGCCATCGTGATCGGCCTCGTACTCTCCTGCGGCGTGGGCCTTTTCTTCGGGATTTACCCGGCCAGCAAAGCGGCCCGGCTCGATCCGATTGAAGCGCTCAGGATGGAAGGATGAAGTATGGACTATCGCACCAGCGTGCGCGAAAACCTGGCCTTGGCGGTGGATACCCTCCGCACCCATAAGTTCCGCTCCCTCCTTACCGTCCTCGGAGTTTTGATTGGAACCGCGGCGGTGATTATGGTGGCCTCGGTCTTCGCCGGCATGGTCAATCAGATGAGCGCCATGGCCAACCAGTTTGGCACCGGGAACATCTACATTTATAAATTTCAGCCCGGTATTAATTTCCATTTGACGCGCGCGATGCGCCTTCGCAAGCCCATTTCCTACGAGCAGGCCATGGCCGTCAAAGCCGAGTGCCCGGACGTCGAGGACGTAGCCGTCGAAAAGTCCCAGTGGAATAACATCCCGCCGATTATCAAATACCGGGGACAGGAGATGGTGAACGGCAGCCTGAGCGGCGTCACGCCCAACGATTTCGGCATCAGCAACTCACCTCTGGCGGAGGGGCGTTTCTTCACTCAGGCGGATAACTGGCACCGGCAGAAGGTAATTGTGCTGGGCGCCGACGTGGTGACGCAACTCTTCCCCAACGAAGACCCGATCGGCAAGAGCATCACGGTCGGAGGCAACAACTTTGAAGTGGTTGGGACGATGGGCAAGCTCAAGGAGTTTTTCATCGACACGGGCAACAACCGCGTGGTCTACATTCCCTACGATACCTACCGGGAGATTTATCCCGGCTTCAAAGAGAACTTCGTTCTGGCCAAAGCGTATGCCGGCAAAAGACAACAGGCCATGGGCGAGATCACGGGAGTTCTGCGGCGCGTGCGCCGGGACAAGCCGTTCGCGCCTGATAGCTTCGGCCTTGCCACCGCGGACACGTTTATTGCCCAGTTCAATTCGATTATCGGCACCACCGCGGTGGCGATGATCGCGGTCGCTTCCATCGGCTTGCTGGTGGGCGGGATCGGCGTGATGAACATCATGCTGGTTTCGGTCACCGAGCGCACGCGCGAAATCGGTGTGCGCAAAGCCATCGGCGCACGGCGGAGCGATATCAACTGGCAATTCCTTTTTGAAGCCATGACGCTCACCGGGGTCGGCGGCGTAATCGGCATCCTTCTAGGCTATACCTTCAGCTTTGCCGTGCGCCTTCTCTTCCCTTCCCTTCAGACCAGCGTGCCCCTTTGGGCGGTGATCGCGGCCTTCGTCGTTTCGGTGGGCATTGGCCTCTTCTTCGGTATTTGGCCCGCAACCAAGGCGTCGCGATTAGACCCCATCGTCGCGCTCCGCTATGAATGAACCGGCGGCGAGCGGGAAAAAGTTCGACTACCGTCATTCCAGCGAAAGCGGGAATCCATACGGAACCCCGCCTTCACGGGGGTGACATCGGTGGTGGCGGCCTCTGATTTGTGGCGGCCTCTGGTTTGTAGCGGCGGCCTCTGGCCGCCGGTCTTCACTATTCAAACCGGCGGCCAGAGGCC
>JBOGJT010000268.1:0-6501 GCA_050745065.1 Terriglobia bacterium | reverse complement strand
TCCGTCTGCGCCGTGCCCGTCCGTAAGGCGGTGGCGTACTTGACCATCTGATCATACTGCTGGGCAATGAGATCCTAGTCGATCGGTCGCGAGAGGATGAGCCGCAGATTGGGATACCGCTCCGCCGTGCCTGCCATCATACGGCTGGGCGTGATCAGTTTCAACGGGCTCGTGGGCGGCGTAAGTGAGTTGCCTTCCGAGCAGACCGTCCGGCTGGAATCGGTGCTGGGCGACTTTCGGCGGGTGATCCGCCGATCCGCCTCCGCGACCGGATTTCCGGCGCATCGGCCACTTCACAGGTAAGCCGACATAACTGGCCAATCGCGATGCCCGCTTCGATCTAACTCCCGGAGAATGTAAAAGTTGCAGGCGCGCGCACAGATTGGACCAGTTATGTCGAAATTAACCGTCATATGCCTGTGGGATCTGGGAGGCGGTAGCGATGGTCAACGCAGTTCTGATCCTCGCCGCTTCCCTTGATTGCGAAAGCATAGCCGGGTGACAGTTCCTACCCGCGAGTGTGGTAAATGGAAGGCCGACAGTCAGCGAACCACTGGCTGTGGCCGCTCTGTGGCCCGCTACTCGGCGCCGAGAATCCTGGAAATTGCGGCCCACATCTTTTTCCACGAACTTCTCGGCACGTCCGTGGACAGATGCTTGAACTCCCGTACATCGAACAGTGGATCACCCGTCTCTTCAGGCGGATGGTGCGGGCAAACCTTATTGCGCAGCAGCTCCATCCGGTCATTAGGAATGAGCGTTCCGCGATTACCATCGTAGTCCAGGTAGATAAACTCGGCCGGCCTATCAAACCAAGGTGTCAAAAGCTGAGTAATGAGGCCGACAGCAGATGAAGCCAGCACGCCGTTTGACCAAACAACTTGTGGACGGCTTCCTGCTGCTCCGTACCTCCTGGCTTCCATGGCCAAGCGCTCGTCGGTAATCAACCCGCAGCAACGGAGGCAAGCTTTGCCTGGCATGGACAGAATAACTTGCCCGCCGATGAGATAGTCTCCGCTTCCCAAGTCATGTACGTCCATACCTATGTCGATGTAAGGGATGAGGTGCCTGCGGGCAAATCGTTCGAGCTGTTCGCGTTCCTTGAATGAATCAACGGCGCCGACAATGACGTCGCATCGCTTCAATTCGGCAATCGCGTTGTGCCAGGTATTCCGCACTGGAATGATGCGAGGGCGCTCTTGGAGACCTCGAATGAGGCGTTCACCGATGGCGACTTTAGTTATCCCTCCTTCGAGGTCGGCCAGTGTCCCGCCAATTAGGCGGTTAGTGTTGGTTTCCGTGATCTGATCGGGATCTACCAGGACATATCCTCCAATCCCAAGGTGACCAGTTTGCTGGACAATATGTGAGCCGCCCCCACCTAGGCCAACAAGGCCCAGCGTTGCGGCATAGAGCTTGAGTTCACTTTGCGACCCTAGAAAGCTTTGCCGATCGAAACGGTTCATAAGGCGCTCCAAGTATTAAGAGGGGCACCGACCTCCACAAAGCTGGTGATGACCTCGTAGGGCTTATCGCCATCGAGCCAGATATGGCCATAAGCTGATTTTTCGCTCAGTACCAGCGCGCCGTGCGGACATTGAGGCGCAATCTGAAAGAAGTTCGGTACAAATTTCGCCTGTTCTCGCAGGTCGACGTCGCTGAAGCGAGGTCCTCCGCAGCCGCCATGCGTGTGCGCGTGGAAAATCGCAACGCCCTCTGACATAGCCCATTGAAGGGCCCTCCGGATCGCATTGGGCCCCATCATTGCGCCCACAGAGGAATCACGAAGGTAGTCGTCGTCCGCCACCGCCCGGTAGTCACGACAGAGCACCCATAGGTCATCCTCTGCCGATGAAAGACCTGCGGAAATAAATCCGACGCGCTCGTACGCAAAGGGATGGGGTCGGGATAAATCGCGTCTGATCGCTTCTAACAGGCGTCTCGTAATCTTGAGCTGGACACTCATGCGACTGCCCGCAAATGTGCGCCTAACATGCTGGTCCAAGGCTGCGCGGCAACGACATCCTTCCATGAAGGAGCCCACCATTTGCGGCCAAGCACGGTGTGTTCCGTCCAGTTTTGGCTTTGTCCCGCCCCTTCGAGCTTTTGCTCAAAGAAGAGCCGCGTGGCGTACCCGCTGTGCGGGGAGGGATGAAGTAGAAGTGCCATCTGCACGGTCTTGGCCCCAACGCGAAACCTGAAATCCGGAAGGAGTACTACTGTCTTTCCGCCTTCTGTATGAAGGCAGGCGGTAGGGTGCATCGCCTGGATTGCGGCAAGTTCAGCCGTGGGGTCTGTCACGAAGATCCTCCTCCGGGTACCTGGCTGTAGAAGTGCATGCCGTTTTTCACGCAGGTTTCCTGCCCAGGCTTCAGGGTCACAAGTTCCCCGTCCACCTTGAGATTGAGCAGATACCCCGGCTCAATTGGGAACGTGGCGATTAATTGCTCGGTCGTGTAGCACTCTTCCGGAATCTTGAACTGGTCGTTTTTGAAGAACACCGTCACGAGGTCCTTTTCCGCAGGCGTGCGCTCCTGATTACGAGGGCTGGTTTCAGTTTCATCATGCATGGCAGTCTCCTTTGGCGCTGTCGCGCCGACTCAATCAACAATCCCATTGTAGAGCTAAGATTCTGGATTTGTCAAGTATAAGACACAATCATATTGCGTCTCACACACGCAATGCGTGTAGGCTTGACATTTGCAGTGTTGGGGAGTATACATAAGCACGCGATGAGCCCTGACCCCATCTACAAGCACATTGGTGCCTTGATTAAAGCACGGCGGAAGGCGCTTGGCTGGAAGCAGGAGAAACTGGCGGGCGAGCTCGGCATTTCGAGGGGTTCACTTGCGAACGTCGAAACCGGGCGACAGAGTGTTCTGGTCCACCAACTCTACAAGTTCGCTGCCGTACTAAAGTTAACGCCATCTGATTTCCTGCCCCTAACTTCACGGGATCATTTCAGGGGCGACCACACCGAACTGCCATTACCTGATGATCTAAAGGCACAACAGAAAGAACAAATAGCTCGTTTGATTCAGCAAGTAGATACTAATCAAATCCGCGGCAAGGAGGCAAACCGTGCCAAATTCACCAAACCGTGATCCAAAGGCCCGGGCACGAAAACTTCTCGCCCGCCTTAACATTCAGTCCGCGCCCACACCGGTTGAGAAAATCGCCAAGGCGCTAGGCGCCCAGTTACGATTTTCACCTTTCGATGACGAGTTGTCTGGAATGGTGCATATCAAAGACGGGGTTCCTATCGTAGGGGTCAACTCGCTGCATCACCCCAATCGCCAGAGATTCACGATTGCACATGAGCTAGGCCATCTGGAACTTCATCGACAAATGATTACCAATAGTGTTCACGTCGATAAAGAGTTCCCAGCGCTCATGCGCGATCCCACATCGGCAACCGGAACGGAGCGGGTCGAAATAGAAGCTAATCAATTTGCGGCAGAACTCTTGATGCCTCGTAAACTGATTGATCAAGCGCTGGCCGGGAAACAATTCGACATCGACGATGACGGGCCTATAGAGGAGCTTGCGAAAAAGTTTCGAGTGAGCAAGCAGGCTGTGGAGTATAGGATCCGAAACCGTGGCCAATAAGGACAGCAAATGGGCCTTGTTTTCTATGATACGGAAACCACCGGCACCCGGACGTTCTTCGATCAAATCCTGCAGTTCGCTGCCATTCGGACAGACGAGGCCCTCAATGAGATCGATCGCTTCGAAATTCGCTGCCGTCTCTTGCCTCACGTGGTACCTGCGCCCGGCGCGGTACGTGTAACGGGAGTCAAAGTTTCACAGCTAACCGATCCATCCCTCCCGTCACATTATGAGATGGTCCGCTCCATTCGCGAGAAATTGCTGTCGTGGTCTCCGGCCCTATTTATTGGATGGAATTCGATTCATTTTGATGAAGAATTGGTTCGCCAGGCTCTCTATAAGACCTTGCACAACCCATATCTCACCAATCGTGACGGAAATAGTCGCTCCGATGCCATGCGCATGGCGCAAGCTTGCAATATCTTCGCACCCGCCGCGCTTACACTCCCAACAGACAAAAATGGCCAAGAGGTCTTCCAACTGGACCAAGTCGCGCCCGCTAATGGCTTCAGATTCGTCCGGGCACACGACGCAATGTGGGACGTCGATGCCACCCTTTTTATCTGCCGACTCCTCATGGAAAGGGCGCCAGACATTTGGTCTTCCTTCATGCGCTTCAGTACCAAGGCCGCCGTCGCCAGTTATATCACCGAGGAGCGCGTGTTCTGCTTGAGTGATTTCTTCTTTAGCCAACCTTATTCATGGATTGTCACCACTATTGGACAGAACCAAGATAATAGCGCCGAGTGGTATCTCTATAACCTCGGTGTTCCTCCCGAATCATTGCTGGCGCTCTCCGACGCAGGGCTCGCTGCGCGCCTTGGCGAGTCGCCAAAACCCCTGCGCAGACTTAAATCTAATGCCGCACCAATAATCTTTCCTGCGGAAGACGCTCCCGAATCCTGCGGGGACCGGCATCTCGGCCTGAAAGAATTGGAGCGCCGCGCGGAAACGCTCCTCGCGAACGCCGTACTGCGGGAACGTTTGATTTCTGTCTTTGAATCGCAGAAAAAGGCGTATCCAATCTCGCCGCATGTTGAGATGCAGATTTACAATGCCTTCATGGAAGAGCCAGACGAAAAATTGATGGACGCATTCCATGAGGCAGAGTGGCCTGAGCGGTATGCAATTGTTAAGAAATTCCAAGACCCGCGCCTTCAAACAATTGGAATGCAGTTAATCCACCTCGAACGACCGGACCTTTTGGGAAAAGCCATCCGCCTGGAACATCGGGTGGCCGCCGCCAAGCGACTCCTGGGGCATGGCGAGGATATCCAGTGGTTGACCTTGCCGAAAGCCATTGACGAATTGAAGGATATGATAGCGGCCACGTCGGGAGCGGAGTTGAAGCTGCTCCGTGACCACTATCAATATCTCCGCGCCCTCCATGAGGAGGCGTTAAAGCGCACGAAATAACTACGGTGGTTCGACGGTTGCCATTGAAGCGAATCCCTGAAGCTTGCCAGATTTCCTTGCGATATGGCAAACCGGTTCTGCCCTGTCCTCCCTCGTTTACCGATGATCGGACACGGATAGCCAAAGATTCTGCACGGACGACAAGACATCCGGAAATATGCACCTTGACGTGTAACGGCCTATTTGTAGAAGTGCCGGCACTCACATGAAATCGCAATGCAAACAACGCCGTCCTCGTTCGACTAACCGCTAAGGATGTAGTGTTTACCAGTCCAGCTAAGCGGTGAACGCGATCTCTGCCCACCGCGATTTGCATGCCTTTCGTCGCCGAAAGCTCCTGCCGATCGTCATTGCTTAAGCTAACAAACCCAATCCCAACCCAAGGAGGATATAACGTGTTTACTGAACTCATGCCCCTTCTCGCCCAGCGTACTGTGCTCATCACGATGGCGCGCGAGGACGAGAAAACAATCCGCGCGCATGTAATCCCCAAGCGCATCAAGGAGGACGAAAACGCCGCCCTGACGACGCCGCTCAGCTTTGTGGGAACACCAGAGGAGCTGGACCGGGACTTTGCCCGCGAGCTGATCGGCTACGTTGACGCTCACCAGCGTCTAGGCAGTACCCTGGCCGAGGCAAAGGCAACGATGGAAGCTGCGGCCAGAGCGGCTCAGGAGGAGGCGAAACGCAAGGCGGACGAGAAACGAAAGAGTAAAGCGCCCAGCTCTACGCCTACTTCAACACCCCCCAATGAGCCGGCTGCCTCCGTTTCGTCGGACGCCGCCAAGCCCGGTACGGCGGGTTTATTTGGAACCGCCGAATCTGTTCAACCCCAGCAAGGAGGTTTGCGACTGTGAAGATCACCCCTGCCGTTCGTGAATTTTCATATCAGGGAATCAAGCTCCCGGATATTAACCCCCAGCTTTCGCCCGAGGAAGTGAAAGCGGCCTACGCAACTCAATACCCTGAGTTGGCCACCGCCGCGATTAACGGTCCTGAAGCTATGGGCGAAAAACTGCGATACGACTTCGTGCGGGCAATCGGCGCGAAAGGCTGAGGCCATGCGGAAGCCGAAAAGTCCATCGAATCTCAGACGGGCGGCGGTCCTTGCCGAGTTAACTGAACTCGCGGAGGGCCGCCACCCGGATTGTCAAACTGTGACGGCGAGGTTTGTGCGGAGTGAGGAATGGAAACAAGCGTCGAAGATTTTGCGAGATGCGATTCAGACGCAATCCTACCGCCGCAATCGCGGCGAGGTTGCGTCCCCGCCCGGCTGGCTGCTACCGGTCTGATGGGGCAAGCAAGCGGCGCCGCTCTGGCGAGGCTCGACGGGACGCCCGTCGAATACCGACTCACCGGCGAGGACCGGCGGGCGATCTTGCTGGCGCAAACGCTGACCGAACTGGAAATCGCCGACCCATCCGACTGGGAACGGGCCGAACGCAACCCATCAGGCTACGTCCTGGCAACGCTCAA
>JBOGJT010000267.1:0-10257 GCA_050745065.1 Terriglobia bacterium | reverse complement strand
GAGCCTGTTGGGGTTTTTACTACGCCCATAAGGAGACACTTCGCTCTGCGGTTCGAAAATATGCTTCGCAAATCCGTCGATAAGGGCTGCGCCTTCGGGCGGGCGGGTTCAGGTTGCCCGCAGCACCCGCAGGCCCTTCCGGCAGGCCGCAATCCACTCCGCCTTCGCCGCTAGTCTCAGGACCAGCCGCCGAGCATGATGCACCAGCCTTCCCGGCACGTTGAAGATCAGAAACCGCAAGCGCTTCGGGCGCGCCGTCGCCAGTTCCGCCGGCAACGCCAGCCGCTTCAGCGCGGTCAGCACGTTATGAGCAATCACCGCCAAGCGCAGCCAGGCCGCGTTAGCTCCGAAATACTTCGAAGGCAGCACTCCGGCCCCCAACTCGTTCTTCAGGACGTCATGCACCATTTCTACCGTGCCCGCCTTCTCCCGGTGCCACTCGATCAACCGCGCCGGCTTCAGCTCCCACCGGTTCGTCAACACTGCGAAATGCCGCACCCGGCTCCCGTCCTCGAACAGTTCGCCCTGCTTCTTGCGAATGCGGATGGCCACGTAGCGGAGAGGCTGCGTGTCCTTCTTCTCCGCTTTCTCGCCGGGTACAAACGGCACCTCGACACACTCGCGGATTTCTTCCGGATGCGGGTCGCCGTACCGCTGCCACTCCGGCTCCGCGACCGACTGAATCGCCGCGTGCAAGGCCTCGCTCATCCGCGCGCTGATGGCAAAACCGATCTTGCCTTGCGGCCCGCCTTCGCGTTGCTCATCGCGCAGCCAATTCACCAACCGCCTTTCGTGGCAGGCCGAATCGCCCCGATAGTAGCACTCGGTTGCCGTGCCCGGCAGATGCGGCGGTGGAAAAAGCGCTACGATCTACGGCTACGACGGGCTGGATGACCGGCGTTGCGGCAAGCTGAGTCGACGGGTGGCGTGCACATGGCGCAGGCTGGCATGTGTGCGATGAACAGGAGCTCGCCCCTGAAAAGCGATCGGTAAGCTCTCTTTGGAAGCCGCAGCCGTCGCAACGGCAGCGATGTATGCGCCGCCCGCGAAAGTTGGGCGTCGCTGGGACGGTGGGGTGACGACGACACAAGAAGCGATGTCGTCACCACCCGCGTACAAGCCCGCAAACTCCAACGCGTCGCGGCCGCTCAACGCGACCGAGACCGAGGGGTTCTCCTCCGCAAGCTTCTTCTTGAGCAGCCCCGTCATGTTTTTCTCGTCTTCGACGATCAGCACTCGCATGGTTTGGGGCGCCGCCTCACAATCTTGTTGCGCGGCGATCTGAAAAGCAATCATGCCTGAGTGGGGGTCAAATCAGCCGTGCCGAGGAGTCAGGGTAGCGGCAGGTCCCGGGTCATCCCCTTGGCTAGGTGAGTTGGCGAACATGATGACGAGGCCCTCGCGGATGAGGCGGTGGAGGAGCGTCAACTTGCCTGCGTCGTCGAGGTTTCCCGGTAGATCCCGGACCACATAGCGCGGATTTGTGACAGCGAATCGGATCGCCTTATGCGCATAAGATGGAAGAGTGATCTTGCGTCCATAGCAATCGAGCCGCACGAAATCAGCATCCTCGTCGAGGCGGCAAATGACGCCAGGGCGCGCGCCCGCCACAGAGTCAATGGATAGGTCATTCAACGCCGCCATCTGCGCCAGTTGGCCCTCGAGGATCGGTGGGCACGCAGCGATAAATTCATCGACAAAGCGATCCAGCGCACGGTCAAAATTCGATTTGTCCCAAACCTGCTGCAGGAGATCGCGCAGTGTTTCCCGCGCCGGGGCTCTGGCAAAATCCGACTGGGCGAAGCTCGGCGGAAGCGCCTTGCGAAAGGCCGGATCTTGCAAACAGGCCCCAGCGACGAACTCCAAGAGCAAATCGGCCCACGTGTACCTTAGGATTCCGACGGTGATATGAAGTGAAACCGTGCCGGTGGAGCAGGCCTCGTGGATGACACCTCGAGGCAAATAGGCTACATCACCTGCATTCAGCCGGAATTGCAGCGTCGAAGGGCCTTTGTCGTGAACGGCGGGATCAAAGTCTTGGCCAGGGAGCGGCAACGCGAGAGGCGTTCCAAACAGCGTCCACTCTTTGCTGCCTTCAGCTTGCAGCACGAACACGTCGTGAGTGTCGTAGTGAGGTTTGGCTCCCTGTGCGTGCGGCGGGGTGAGATAAATATTTGCCTGAAAGGGAAAGCTGAACTCGCTTTCGAGACGGCGGCAAAACAAGGTGAGGTCCGGAACGACGGTGTCGAGAAACGCCAGCGTAATCGTCGATCCTTCCGCAAAAAGCTGGTAAACCTTCGCGACGTCGAGCGCGCCGTCGCCTACGGTATAGTCCTCCTCGCTGACAGGCCGACTCGCATTCTTCAGCGTGACATCCGGATAACGCCGGCCGAGGGTGGTGAGGACGCGATCCACCTCTTTCAAAGAGAGCAGCCGGCTGAAATAGTCTGGCTGGTCTCGGTTCACGACCAGCGGCCGCTGTTCCCAGTAGCTATTGAAGAATGATTGTCTTCCAAACGGGCTGATCAACCAATCCAACGCAGACCCGGCTTCCACATTCGGAGCGGAACTGTGTCCGGCGCGCGAATCAGAATCGAGAATGGGATGAAGCATAAAAACTGAACTGGCGAGACGTATACCCTCGCGCGCAAAAAAACTTCGTTCGGAGCTCAGCTTGAAGAACAGAACCTGGCGTTTCCGCGTTTGGCCGGCGGAAGCTTGAGCGAGGGCCGCGCGTGCTCATCTACTTATCGGGGTCACTGCTCTTCTTTTTATCCGGGTCGCTGCCCTTCTTCTTACCCGGGTCACTGCTCTTCTTCTTATCCGGGTCGCTCCTCTTCTTCTTATCCGGGTCGCTTCCCTTCTTTTGATCCGGGTCACTTTGAGGTGACGCACGAAGCGATGTGGCTCGTGCACCGGAGACGATCGCGGCGGCGCCCGCTAGGAAAGCGCCCGTGGCAGCCAGAAACGAGCGGCGCGGAATTTTACGCTCGGTCGCAATCTGGTCGTCGCTAAGCGTGCGAGGAACTCTGTTCACTTGGTCTGGATTTTCATCAGCCATCTTTGTCTCCTGTCCCGTCCCCTATGCCTTGCCGCCCCGCGGTCATTGGCTGACGGGGACTCGATTGATATTGGATTTAATCCTCATGCACACTACACCACTCTGGCATGACGGCCTCAACAAGTCTGCCAACTTCGAAACGAGAGTGTCATCATATCCCGCTGTTGCCTCGGCCGCAAGGGAGCGTATCGCGCGCAGCCCTGGCTCGCGTGGCAAGACCCTTTACACACGACGTCAAAAGTCAGCGACGTTCGATTCTGTAGCGGCGGGCCTCTGGCCGCCGTCATTTCCACGCTCAGACAGCGCCGCGAAAGCAAATGCACGCCGCAGACTTGTGACGCTCCGTATAGAACGAGACCCTTTCCTGCCTGGTTAGAGGCAAGTAGTGCGGATCCAAACCTTATGAACTCCGTGGCTCATCCTTCAGCGGAAGCGGAGGACGACGCCGGCGCAATTCGGGTTTCACAATCCGCGGGCATGGTTACGCGGTCAACGATCGCCCCGAAGCGATTCCCGCGCGGCAAGACCGGGGGTTATAATGAGGGGGCGGCAGGGTGGGGCCGTGCGTTCAGGGGAAGGGCTGGAGCATCGAAGCGGGAGAATATCGACGATGAACACTAAAATCAGCGCCCTCATTGTAGACGACGAGCAGCCGGCGCGCGATGAGCTGGCGTTCCTGCTCAAAGACCTTGCGGATGTTGAGGTGGTGGGGCAGGCGAAGAACGGGGTCGAGGCGGTCAACCTCATTCGCGAGCTGAATCCGCAGTTGGTTTTCCTCGACGTGCAGATCCCGGGCGCGGGAGGTTTTGGGGTGATTAAGAAACTGGCGGAGAAGAAGGCCATGCTGCCACAGGTGATTTTCGTCACCGCCTATGACCAGTACGCCGTACAGGCGTTCGAAGTGAACGCCATCGACTACCTTCTCAAACCTATTGCGCGCTTCCGCCTGGAGCGCGCGGTGGCCAAGGTGCGCCGCACGGTGGAAACTGCGGGCAGTACGCGTGACAAAATCGACAGGCTGGTGGATATGCTCGAAAAGGGCCGGCAAGGATCGCCCGCGAGTAAGCTTATCGTCAAAACGGCGGGGCGCCTGCACCTGGTGGATGCGAACGATGTGATTTACGCGAGCATTGAAGACGGAGTGATCAGCATCGTGACAAAAGATTTCGAGGGCCAGTCCAACTTCCGCACGGTGGAGGAGCTACAGGCCAACCTCGACCCGCAAGTCTTCTGGCGCGTGCACCGCTCATACCTGATTAACATCAACCGCATTAAGGAAGTGGTCCCCTGGTTTAAAAGCTCGTTCCAACTCAAAATGGACGACCGCAAACAAACCGAGATACCCGTGAGCCGCGCCCAGACGCGCAGGCTGCGCGAAACGCTTAACTTGTAAAGCGGCTGCCGACCCTGCATTGCAAGATCGTAAATTCTTGCTATTGTGGCAACAAATTCCGTCCTCTACGCGCTCGCCCTCCGTGATCTCTGTGCGCTCTGTGGTAGAGATCTTCACCACGGAGGCCACAGAGCACAAGATGCAAAGGCGTGCAGCCCACCCAAGTTATGGAGTTCCCGACGGGACTGTTTTTCGATTGCGGCTTCGCCGCCCGGCGCTACGATAAATTCCTGAAATAATCTTCCATCGCCTCGACCAAGCCGGGGATGGTAGATTCCACCGCCTCGATGTCAACTTTCATCCCCAAGCCGCGTAGCGTTTCCGACGTGACGGAGCCAATCGAGGCAATTCTCACGTTTTGAAGCTTTGGGTGGAGTCCGGGCGGTATGGGCAGCCGGCGGAAATTCTTGGCCGTGGATGAACTAGTAAATGTGATCACGTGGGGCGTGGGCGTGAGGAGCGCTTCCAGGTCGTCAGGCCGGTAGTCCGGCGCCGCGGCGTAGTACGCCTCAACGACTTCGACGCGCGCTCCACGCTCCCGCAGAACGCGGGGAACCAAATCGCGCGCCACTCGGGCGCGAGGAATAAGAAAGGATTTCCTGGACACATCGCGGTCTGCGAGGGCGTCGAGGAGCCCTTCGGCTCGATACTCAAGCGCGGTAAAATCCACACGAACCCCGTAATGGGAGAACTCGGCGGCGGTGGCGGGGCCAATCGCGCCAATTTCAACTCCTTTCAGGCAGCGAGCGTCACGCCCGGCCGCCGCGACCCGGGCCATAAACTTGCGCACGCCGTTTGCCGACGTTACGAGCAAGCAGTCAAACTGCTCGATGCGCCGGATGGCCGCGTCCGCCGGCTCCCAGGATGGCGGGTCGTGGAGCTCAATCGTGGGGATTTCAACCGGCTGCGCGCCGCGCTCGATCAGCATGTCTGAAAGTGGGGCAGCCTGCCCCTTCGCCCGCGTGATGACGATGCGTTTCCCGAAAAGCGGCAGTTTCTCAAACCACGCGAGCTGCTGGCGGAGCTTCACGACCTCGCCGATGATCGCGAGAGCGGGCGGGTGGAGGCCCACGGCCCGCGCGGCGATTTCAGAGAGGGGAGCCGTGACCACCTGCTGATCCGGCGTCGTTCCCCAGCGAATTATGGCGGCAGGCGTCGAAGCGTCACAACCCTGACGGATGAGCGTAGATGCAATCTCGCCCAGGTTGCGCGCCCCCATGAAGAAGACCAGAGTTTCGTGAGCGCTGGGATTGTGAGTCAGCGGCGTCTCCTCCGTCCCGGCTTGCTCATGGCCCGTAAGGAAACGCACGCTGGACGAGAGGGCACGATGGGTGAGGGGAATGCCGGCGTAGGCCGGGGCGCCGATTCCCGTCGAAACTCCGGGCACGATTTCGAACGGGATACCCGCACGGGCCAACTCGGCTGCCTCCTCGCCTCCTCGCCCGAAAATAAACGGGTCGCCGCCTTTAAGCCGCACCACGCACCGGCCAGCGCAGGCTCTCTCGGCGAGAAGGCGGTTAATCTCCTCCTGCGCCATCGAGTGGCGGCCCGAGCGCTTGCCCGCAAAGATTCGTTCGCAGTCCTGACGCGTATGATTGAGCAACGCCTCGTTGACGAGGAAGTCGTAGACCACGCAGTCCGCACGCTCGAGAAGTCGTTTGCCTTTGAGCGTGAGAAGCCCCGGGTCGCCGGGTCCCGCGCCCACGAGATAGACTTTGCCAGACATCACTCTCTCCGCCGCCGAACGATCGCCGTCGTTGCGGCGCAGACGCTCGCGGCCACTAACGTGGTGTAGAGAGGATATCTTATTTGAAGTATACCGGGCAATTTCTGGAAACAAAGGAATGGCGGGGAGGCTCGGAATCATTCCGCAAGGGGTAATCGACCCGGTAGTGGGCGCCGCGACTCTCCTTGCGCGCCTCCGCGCAATGGACGATGAGGCGGGCGACTTGCAGCAGGCTCTCGACTTCGACCGTGGGACGCATCGCATCGTCCGGGCGAGGAAGCGCCAGGCCGTCGAGGAGCTGCGCGGCTTCTCTGAGCGTATTACCATGACGCATGACTCCGGCGCATTCCCACATCAGACGGCGGACCTCCCGCTTTGCCGCCGCCGGGTCGAGCGGCGCCGGGGCGGCGAGCGTCCCGCGGTGGGCCGCAGGCGCCCGGCCAACCGGTGGCGCCGGGAAGGTGGCCGCGCGTCCGCCAGCCTCCATGGCGCGGGCTGCGCGCACGCCGTACACCAGGCATTCGAGAAGGGAATTGTTGGCCAGGCGATTGGCGCCGTGCACACCGGTGCAGGCGACTTCCCCCACCGCGTAAAGCCCGCGGAGGCTGGTTGCGCCGTCAAGATTGGCGGCCACGCCGCCCATCGCGAAGTGAGCGGCTGGCCGCGTGGGCACCAAGTCTGACGTGATATCGATATTGTTTTCCATGCACGCGGCGCAAATCTCAGGAAAGTGTTTTTTCACGTAATCCGCGCTGAGCTGTGTGAGGTCAAGGTAGACGAACTCGCTGCGTCCCTTCTGCATCTCGCAGAGGATGGCCCGTGAGATCACGTCCGGCGGCGCAAGCTCACCCGCTTCGTGGTAGCGCACCGCGAAGCGTTCAAGCTCCACGTTGCGCAAGTACGCGCCCTTCTCACGGAGCGCCACGGAGAGCATCACGCGCGGCTCGGCCTTGGCGCAAAGGGTGGTAGGATGGAACTGCACAAACTCCAGGTCGGAAAGCACCGCGCCCGCACGGTATGCCAACGCCACGCCGTCGCCGCATGCGCCGGGCGGGTTCGTGGTTTCCGCGTAGGCGTGGCCGAGTCCCCCCGTGGCCAGCAGAACAGCATTGGCGAAAACGGTGCGAAGCGTGCCGTTCGCCTCGTCGAGGTAGGTGGCCCCCAAAACCCGGCCATCCTCCACAAGAAGGTCGAGAACCACAGCGTGGGCCTTCATTCTCAGCGAAGGAAGGGCCTTGGCTTTCGTGGCGAGCGCGCTGAGGATTTCCGTGCCGATTGAGCCGCCTGCCGAGCGTAGTAACCGTGATCGTCTAGCGGCGCCGTGCGCGCCGGGCGGGGAGGCGCGGCTCCGGTCTTCAAAGCGGGCTCCCCACTCGCAAAGCTGCCGAACCTGGCGCGGACCTTCATCGGCGAGCACTTGAACGGCGTCTTCGCGGCATAACCCATCACCGTACTGGAGCGTTTCGCGCACGTGGACGCCGACGCTCTCCGCCTCCGCATCGGGTATAAAGATGCCGCCGCTGGCGTAACGCGTGATCGACTCTTCGTCTTTGGTGAGAACCAGGGCAGAGCCGTGGCCAGCCAATTCAATCGCAGCGCGAAGGCCCGCGATGCCGCCGCCGGCCACGAGAAAATCGACCTTTTGCTCCCGGCCCACTCGCATAACTGCGTCAATCATACCTGCGAGGTTTACGCCCTGCAACGCCTTTTAGCCGCAGCACGCGAGCGCGCCGGCGGCTCGCGTTGATAGCGCTTGCAAAGCGCCCGATTGGGTGTTAGGCGGCTTGGGTTTTGCCTGCCGCCGCTTGGGGCGCCATTTGCTCCGGCCGCCAATCGCAAAGTGCAAATTTCAAATTTCAGACCCATCCGGGTAAATCCATTTTGCTTCTTGCTACTGCCGTTAATTTCCTTCCTGTTTTTTTCCGGACCGGATAAAATTCTTTCTCAGGGTTTAAACTCGCCATTCGCGATATTTCATTGTGTGGAGCGTTCATGAAAAAGGTAGCGCGCGCGCTCATCAGCGTCAGCGACAAGAAAGGGATCATCGAATTTGCTCAGGGGCTGGCGGCGTTGGGCGTGGCCATTGTCTCGACCGGCGGCACGGCAAAGCTACTGCGGGAGCACGGCCTCACGGTCGTCGACGTGGCGGAGCTCACGGGATTTCCCGAGATGTTGGACGGACGAGTCAAAACCCTTCATCCCAAGGTGCACGGCGGCATTCTCGCCATCCGCGACAACGCCGAGCACGCGAAACAGGTTAAAGAACACGGCATCGGATATATCGACCTGATCGCCGTCAACCTCTACCCATTCGAAAAGACGGCCGCCAAGGCTGGAGTGGACCTCGACGAGTTGATCGAGAATATTGATATCGGCGGCCCCTCCATGATTCGGTCCGCCGCAAAAAACTTTAATGACGTCGCGGTGGTTGTTAATCCGGAAGATTATACCGTCGTCATCGACGAGCTTGCGCGCAACGCGGGATCTCTCTCCGGCGCCACACGCGCGCGCCTTTCGCGCAAGGCGTTTGCGCGCACCGCCGCGTATGACTCCGCCATCGCGTCGGAGCTGGAAAGGCGGGCAGGTGGGGATGGGCTGCCCGAAACGCTGCGGTTGAATTTCCCCCGGATCGCTCCCCTGCGGTACGGCGAGAACCCGCATCAACAGGCGGCGCTCTATCGGGATCCGGCGGCCGCCGGGCACGGGCTTGCATCGGCGCGGCAACTGCAAGGAAGGGAGTTGTCGTTTAATAACCTGGTTGATCTTGAAGCTTCCTGGCAATTGGTGGGCGAGTTTCCGGAGCCGGCGGCAGCGATCATCAAACACACGAATCCATGCGGCGCCGCCACCAGCGAAACGCTGGCAGAAAGTTTCGAACGCGCGCTGGCCGCAGATCCGGTTTCCGCGTATGGATCGGTGATTGCCGTCAACCGGAAGGTGGATGCGGCGGCGGCGCAGGCGCTGGCGAAATTGTTTGTCGAAGCTATTGCCGCGCCTGCATACGAGGCGGCGGCGCTCGAAATCTTCGCGCGGAAGGCGAACCTTCGCTTGATGGAAATGCCGGACGCGCCGTCGGAGACGCACGCGGGCTTGCAGCTGAAGACCATTAGCGGCGGATTGCTGGCGCAGACGCCGGATCCCGCAGGGGAGAACGAATCGGCGTGGAAATGCGTCACGGAACGGCAACCCACAGAAGCAGAAAGCCGGGCGCTGCTTTTTGCCTGGCGGGTGGTGAAGCACGTTAAGTCAAACGCCATCGTTTACGCGCGCGATGGCGCGATCGCGGCCGTAGGCGCCGGCCAGATGAGCCGCGTGGATTCGGTGCGCATCGGCGCCGCCAAGGCGCGTGACTTGGGCCACGATCTAAAAGGCACGGTGGTGGCCTCGGACGCGTTCTTCCCTTTTCCGGACGGCGTCGAAGAAGCCGCAAAAGCCGGAGCAACGGCTGTCGTTGAGCCGGGCGGCTCAGTGCGTGATAATGAAGTGATCGCCGCCGCGAACCGGTTGGGGCTGGCAATGCTATTTACCGGGATGCGGCATTTCAGGCACTAAAAGTTTGCTGGAAAGCTCCCCGCGACTGTCATTCTGAGATCCCTGTGATGGATGCGATGATTTCGTCGCTTCGATTTCCCTCTAACGAGCAGCACTTACGATTTTCACATTTCAAATCTCTGATTCAATAAAGGATGGTATCGCTGTGAGGACTTTCCAAAAACGCTCACACGGAGCATTCGAGCTTAAATTGATCTACACGCTGCTTGGTTTTTCTCTGGCTTTCGCTTCGGCGATTGCCCAGACCGCTCCTCCATGCGCTGCGCGCTCCGTACCAACATTCACCGGGCAATTCATCGCGGCGGGCAAGCAATATCGCTACACGGTGGCGGGCGGCAGCCCGGAGCGGGGCGGGACTACGACCATCCCCACGGTCCTCGTCCCGGTGTCTCTCGTTTTCGAGGGGCAGACGCGCTCGTCAGGAAAGAAGCGCTGGATCAGCGTGGCTTCTGACGTATCGAACGTGGTTGGCTCGCCGATCTTCCAGAAGTTCGCGTTTGCCACGGGTACAACCCAGTACGGGGA
>JBOGJT010000266.1:0-2230 GCA_050745065.1 Terriglobia bacterium | reverse complement strand
GTACCCCACAATGCGCTTGAAACCGTCACGCCCAGCAGGGCGGGCGAAAGATGATAGGTGAGGGTTAATGTGTGGGTGGTGCCGGAGATGACTGCGGTGTCAAACCCGAAGAGAAATCCGCCGAGCGCGCCGACCACCGTACTTTTGACGACATGAGAGTTGATGGCCACTTTGGCGCTGAGAAAAACGTTCGAGTCGTAATGACCATACGCGGACATAAGTCCGCGATGCCCCCTGTTGTAGCGGCGGACTCTGGCCGCCGGTCTTTACTACTAAAAACCGGCGGCCAGAGGCCGCCGCTACAGCATGTAGGATGGCCACGGACATTCAAAGTGTGTACTTTAAATTAAGAAATGACGCTTCTGCAATGCCGAGCTAATGGCCAGCCGGGCGCGAAGTCATTCCAAAAACCGGCCGCGGAGCTGCCGCGCGGTGAAGTCTGGGGCCGCCGCGGCTTCCATCAACGCTCGTTCGGCCGAGCGCACTCTTTCAATCGCGTCTTTGAGTCCTGCCAGGGCCTCGGCCGGAATCTGAATCAAACCATTTTCGTCCCCGTGCAGCATATCCTGTGGTCGAACCACCAGGCCCAACACATGGACAGGAACTCCCACACGCACGATTCGAAAGCTGGCGTGGCTTGCCACGGCCCCGCGAGCAAAGAAATGGAATCCGAGTTTTCGCACCTCAGGAATATCGCGGACCGCGCAATCGCTTACCAACCCGATGGCGCCGAGCCGCTTGAAGATCGTCGCCATGACCTCACCACAGTGCGCGGCATTCTGAGTATGGTGTCCCAATTCTTGAAAGACGACTACGGCCGGCATGAGAGACCGTTCGACTGCCTCGAATAACTCGATGAACGCTTCTTCTGTTGTTCGATGAGAATCGGTAACCGTCTCGACGTGGGCGGTGACGGCGTAGCCGCACATTCGTCCCAGCTCAGGAAAGACACAACGGATTTCGACCGGCGCAAATCCGGTATATTTCGGTCGCAGCTTTAACCGCTCGACGGCGTTCGATATCGTCGGAGTATCTATCGTTTTCAGGTAGTCGATTAAAGGCTCGCGTGATTCAACGTTCATGGTGACTCGCTCCTCTCAGTTAAACCGGCAGCAGCGCTGCTCCCGCCTCCCGTTGTGTGATGAACGGAAGGATTTATTTTGATCCACGCTTGTGCCGGAATCACAACGGCGGCGGGCACGCGGCCGATTGTCCCCGCTAACTTTTTTTGACGTCGGCGGCGGATCATTTGTTCCACTTGGCGCCGGACCCTGCGCGGGCTACGTCCCGCCTTGCGAACACGACGATGGCGACGATTAGAAGCAGGCCCGCGACGGCATAGACCGTGGCAGCTGATGAAATCGCCATGCTCAACCCTTCACGCTCTGCAAGGTAGCCGATCAATATTGGGGCTAACCCGCCTCCTCCCAGCCATCCGACCATATTCATGAACCCTGCCGCGGTGCCGCGGGCTTCGGGAGCAATGACGTCATACAACGATGCAAAAATATTGGAATCGTAGAGTCCCTTAAATAGCCCCCAGGCGGTCAGAGCAAAGATAACCCATCCCATCGATCCTGCCCTCGCGCACAGCAAGACAAAAGGCGCTCCACATAGCACTGCAACCGCCTGGACGATCATGCGCCCACCGGGGGTGCGTTTGCGGAGAGTGTCGGCGAGCCACCCTCCAAGCGGAGACCCCAGCACACTGGCCGCTTGCACGAAGATGGTGGCGGATAGTCCCGCCATGGCCAAGCTCAGGTCAAACTTGTCATAAAGAAACTTTGGCATCCATGACAAGAGGACCATCGCCACAAAGTTCGCGCACACGAAGGCCGCCATCAAAAGCAACGCTGTTGGTGTGGCATAGAGAAGCCTAAGAAATGTTCCCAGCGACATGCGCTCTTCGAGGTGAGCGTCTTTTGAGGATCCCATGTCACGAAAGTCCGCGTCGCCGCGGTTTGGCTCCCGAAGCAGGCGCATCAGGATAAAAGCCAGCAAAATACCCAAACCGCCAAAAAAGATGAAGGACCAGCGCCACCCGTAATGTTCTCCGATCAGCCCCGCAAAGGCGCCCCCCGCGATCGTGCCCACATAGACGGACGTCTGATGAGTCCCCATGGCTCGCGAGCGTGTTGCACGGCCGTGGTAATCACTGATCATCGACATGGAGGCAGGATAATAGAACGTCTCGCCAAGCCCCTCCATCGCCATAAAAGAGAAGAGCTGC
>JBOGJT010000265.1:0-7469 GCA_050745065.1 Terriglobia bacterium | reverse complement strand
CGTAAATTATGACAGAGCCGGAACACGGCGCGCAGCACGGACGTGGCCGCGCCGCTTTGCGCGGCGTGAACTTCGCGATTTATACCGCGGTGGTGCTGGCGATCATCGTCCTCTGCAACTGGTTTGTGAGCCGCAACGACCACCATCTCGACCTGACGCCCACCAAGCAATTCAGCCTCTCGCCGGAGACACAAAAAGTGCTCAAGGGATTGGATCGTCCGGTGACGCTTTACGATTTTAACAACCAGGGCGCGTTCGCCCAGGAGCGCGACCTGCTGAAGCTCTACTCATCCGCGTCTCACGAAATCGCGGTGAAGTACGTGGACCCGGACCGCGACCCCGGACTAGCGAAGACGTTTGGCGTGCAAGGCGCAGGCGTCATCTATGTCGCTGCGGGCAGCCGCCACACGCAGGCTTCGGACAACACCGAACAGGGCATCACCAACGCCCTGATCCGCCTGCTGAAGGGCCAGAAGGTGATTTATTTCGTGCAGGGCGAGGGCGAGCGAGACCTGGCAGGAACCGGACGGGACGGTTACTCGAATTTCAAGCAGGACTTGGACAACGAGAACAGCCAAGTGAAAAGTCTGGTGCTGCTGCAGCAGATGAAGATTCCCGCTGACTGCGGCATCCTGGTGATCGCCGGACCCAAGAACGATTTCCTCCCGCAGGAAATCAGCGTGATTGAGGACTACCTGAAGGGCGGCGGCCGCCTGTTGGTCATGCTCGATCCGGGCGTCGCTCTGCCCAACTTGTCAAAGTTGCTGGCGGATTACAATGTTACCGTGCGCAACGACCTCGTGATCGACGAAAATCCTATGGCGCAGATTTTTGGCACAGGCCCCAGCATGCCGTTGATTATGAGTTACGGGGACAATCCGATCGTTGCGCCCTTGAAGCGCGTGGCGACGCTCTTTCCGCTGTCGCGCTCTTTTGATGTGTCCCCTACCGCGTCATCCGGAATCACGATTGATCCGCTGTGCAAAACGTCCGCCGCCAGCTTCAGCGTGACAGGGTTCAACCCGAGCATGCATCAGGTGTCCTACCGTCCCGGCAAAGATGTTAAGGGGCCGCTGGTCGTCGCGGTCTCCGGCGCCCTGAGCGGGGCCGCTCCGGGCAAGCAAGGGCGCTTTGTGGCCACCGGCACGTCGTTGATTGCCGCCAACGCCTATCTCGGCTTCCAGGGCAACCGCGACCTGGTGATGAACATGGTCGAGTGGCTTTCCTCGAACGAGGGCCTCATCTCAATCCGCCCGAAACCTCCGGCGTCTGAGCACCTCAACCTGACGGCCCGCCAGATGGGCTCGCTGCTCGCGCGCTGCATGGTCATTCCCTTCATCCTGATCGTCATCGGGATTGGCGTTTGGTGGAGCCGCCGGTGAGCAAACGGTACGTTAAATCCCTCGTTGCCGTCATCGTGCTGGTGATCTTGTGGTTTGCGTTCACCGGTTGGAACAAACACAAGAGCCGCACGGAAGCAAAGAAGAGCGCGGCAAAATCTTCCGAGAAGATTTTGAATCTGGCGCCAAGCCACATTCAATCATTCACGCTGACGGCGAGCGACGGCAAGACCTTTACGTGCTCGCGGCAGGGGAAGACGTGGGCCATCACCCAACCAGAGCCCATCAGCGCGGATCAGACCAAGGTTACGTCGTTGCTGCAAAGCCTCACCTCCGCCACCCATGGCGAACAAATCGCCCAGCATCCTTCGGACCTCAAGGATTTCGGCCTGGATCCACCTGCGGAAACGCTGGCGGTGACGTCGGACGCCGCGCCGCGTGATTTCACACTGCTGATCGGCGGCGAGACGCCGACCAGCTCAGGCGTCTACGCACAAGTCGCTGGGCGCCCGCAGGTTTTTACGCTGACCGATGACGTGAAGACTTCCCTCCAGAAGACCCTTTTCGCTTTGCGCGATACGCGCGCCGTCACGCTTGATACGGAGCAGATCAACCGCCTGCAAGTGAAATACGGCAGCCAAAGCTATACGCTGGTGAAGAACCCTGAAGGCGTTTGGGAAGTCTCCCTGCCCATCAGCGTGCGGGCAGATCACTTTACGGTTGAGGGCCTGGTGGATGGCCTGCAGTCGCTCACCATGCAGAGCATCGTGGCCGAAGATAAGAAGGACGCGGCGAAATACGGGCTAAACCATCCCACGCTCACCGTCGATTTGGTCACGCCTGGAGGCAGCCAGAGTATCACGGTGGGGAGGCTCGCCGCGCCGGGGTACTACGCCGTGAATTCAGCCTTAGCGCCGGTCTTCACACTCGATGAGAGCTCGGTCAGCCCGTTTCAAAAGAGCGCCGCGGACTTCCGCGACAAGAATTTATTCTCCTGGGACATGTTTGACGTGAAAAGCTTTGAAGTGACGGCGCCTGATGGACACTGGGCGTTTCAGCAGACCGATCAATCCAAGAACACATGGAAAGAAACGGCGCCGTCCGCAAAAATCGCTTCCCCCGACGACGTGAGCGCGTTCCTTTCCGAGCTGCGGAGCCTCTCGGCGTCTTCGTTTCCCGCCGCGAACCCGGGCAGGATGGATCAATTCGGGTTCAACAAGCCCGCCTATACGTTCAAGGTGACGTTTGGCGCGAAGAACCAGACAGAAGTGGTCGACGTGGCGGAGGCGAACGGCCACGTGTACGCCCGCCGCGCGGCCGATCCCCTGCCCAGTGAAGTGAGCTCGGCAACGCTTTCAGCCATCAAGAATACCTTCCAGAAAATTGCAAAATAGCTCTGCGATGACAGGGTCGCATACATCGCAACGCGCGATCTATGCGCGACCCATAGCCTCAACCCTGTTCACTTAGGCAGCGTCTTGCCATTGTGCGAAAGAAGTAAGTGCCTGTCATTCTGAGCGGAGCGAAGCATCTGCGTGTAAATCAAACGGGAAAAGCAGATTCTTCGCTCCGCTCAGAATGACATGCGGCTAAAATCTTCACACGCGGCGAAAAATCTGCTGAGTGAACACTATTGTCGTTCGCCTGGGTTATTCATGAATGGTTAGGAGGGCGGGGTCTTAACCCCGCCGAAAGCTTGCATCGTTCTATTCCCCTTGTCTTGCCGGACGCTACGTTGCAAGGTCGCAAACCCCGTTTTTTCACCACGATTCTTTGGATCTGTCATTCTGAGCGGAGCGAAGCATCCACGCGTGCTCGGTGGGAGAGCGTGTCCTGCACTAAGATCAAAATAACATCTTCAGGCGCGGAAGCGCAGCGGCGAGTATGAGTCAAGGGACATCGAGGGTGAGCCGGTGAGAATCATCTCTGCGATAAGTTTGGCTGTGATCGGCGTGAGCAGAATTCCGTTGCGAAAATGTCCCGTAGCGAAGACCAGGTTGCTCGGCCCCGCGAAGCCGAGAACGGGCAGGTGATCCCCGCTGTCGGGCCGGAAGCCAGCCCACGCCCGGCGAAATCTCAACTGCGCGGTGCGGGGCGCGATGAGCTCGATTGCCGCAAGGACACCACGCAATCCACCGCCGGTCACGGCTTTCTCAAATCCGGCGTATTCCATGTTGCTACCCGCCACCAGCCTGCCCCCTGATCGTGGGACCAGATAGTGGTGCCCACAGCGGAGGGTCAGGGAAAAGTCCTCTGCCCCTTCGAATTCGATCAACTGGCCCCGGCAAGGGCGCATCGGAATTGAAATTCCGAGCGTGGACGCAAGCTCCGCGGACCAGGCGCCCGCCGCAAGGACAAAAACCGCGGCCGAATGCCGTTCTGTTTCCGTCCCGTTCCGCGCTTCGATGTTCGTAACGCGCCCATCATTGCCGCTGATAAGGCGCGTAACCTCGGTGTGAAGATGGAAGCCCACACCCAGCCGGCGGCAGGCTTCCGCCAAAGCGGCGACGAGGTGCTCGTTATCCACGCGATGGTCGCCCGCTATCACGAGTGCGCTCCGTACGTCCGGCGACAATTGCGGTGCGCGCCGCCGGGCCTCCTCCGCAGCTAGATGTTCAAGGGGTAATCCGGCTTTCGTCTGTGCGGCGTAAATGCGGTCCAACTCCGCCGCCTGCGGCTCATCCATCGCTGCAAATAGAGTAGCCTCGGGGCAGAATCCCACGCTAGCCGCGCTAAGCTCCTCCACCTCACGGACAAACGAAGGATAAAGATCGCGGCTCGCCGCGCACAGCCGGTAAAAGCCATTCGGCTCAGCGGTCTCACCCTGAGGCGCTATCATACCCGCCCCGGCGCTGCTCGCCTCGCATCCCGGCGCGCCGCGCTCGAAGACGGCGACGCGCTGGCCGGCTTGAGCGAGTCGCAGGGCGATTGAGCAGCCAATCAGTCCGCCGCCAATCACGATCACATCGGCATTTGTGTTTTTCTGCGATCGCATACCTTAAAAGTGTATCAAGAAAACCCTGCACGCCCGTCGTACGCGATAACCAGGCCCATGCCGGCATTGTTGGCCGTGGCCTCAGAGGCCGGGCGCAACAACCGGCGCCCGTACGAAGCGGCGGCAGGCCACCTTCCAGAGGACAAGTAAACCTTCTCCTCTGAAATCAGCATCTTATGTATGGAAGCGATGGCAATGGATGCCCGCCCGTAATAAGATTACAGTATCGGGTTAAGATTATCGCTGTACGGTGCGCTGCGAAAGGATTTAGCCGGTTACTCAAAGACCCCGAAGGTGTGTCATTCAGGGGAGCGTAACCCGGATTATGCATGAAGTTCGGTTCGACGGTCAGGAGGGCGCGGTTTTAACAGTGCCGTTAAAAGGCGCCTTAGATTTCCTTGTCTTGCCATTGTGCGAAAGAACTAAGTGCCTGTCATTCTGAGCGGAGCGAAGAATCTGCATGTAAATCAAACGGGAAAAGCAGATACTTCGCTCCGCTCAGAATGACAGACAAAAAGATTATTTCAGCGACCCTTGGGACTCACCATCGCCGCGTTTGAATCGTCTAAATATTGAAGATGACTGAATATTCTGGCTCGCGCCATCGAGCGCGCCTGACGAATTGAGGAGGAAGAGATCATGCGCCGGATCGACAAAAAGTTTTTGCGGGAGAATTTGCTTGGACTGAGCCTTACCTGTATTGGTGTGCTGTTGTTAGCCCTTTCCGTGACCGCTCATTTAAACCATCACGCGGGCGTGAGCAATTTCGTCCTGGCGGACGGCAGCGGACTTGACGGCCAGGATATCCAATTGCTGACTCAAATTAACAACGCGAACCAGCGCGTCGTGAACCTTGTCAAGCCGGCGATTGTAAGCATTCAATCGACCCAGGTCGTCCACGCTCAGCAGCAATCGCCGATGTTCATGAATCCCTTTTTCCGCCAATTCTTCGGGAATATGTTCCCCAACGCTCCCCAGAACCGGCCAGAGCACGCCCTCGGCAGCGGTGTGATCGTGTCGCCAGACGGTTATATCATCACAAATAACCACGTGATTGCGCACGCTACGGGCATTGAAGTGACGCTGCTCGACGGGAAAGTTTACAAGGGCAAGGTGGTGGGCGCGGACCCGCAGACCGACATCGCCGTGGTGAAGATCAACGCGACCGGCCTTCCCACCGCCCCACTCGGCGATTCGTCGACGCTACACGTGGGCGATATGGTCATGGCGTTTGGAAATCCGTTTGGGCTCGACTTCACCGTCACGCAGGGGATCATCAGCGCGCTGGGCCGGTCCAACATTGGCTCGCAAATCGAGAGTTACGGAAACTTCATTCAGACGGACGCGGCGATTAATCCGGGCAATTCCGGCGGCGCTCTGGTGAACATCCACGGGCAGGTCATTGGAATTAACACTGCGATCCTCAGCAACAGCTCCGGCATGGGCGGGCAAGGCGGCTTTATGGGGATTGGCTTCGCCATTCCCTCTGATACCGCGAAGCACATCATGAACGACCTGATTAAGAACGGCAAAGTGGAGCGCGGATTCCTGGGAGTTCACATTGGCGCGCTCACGCCCGCACTCGCGCAGTCGATGAGCGTTCCCGACACAAACGGCGCCATCATCGAGGACGTTCAACCCGGTTCTCCGGCGGCCAAAGCCGGTCTCAAGGCGGGCGACGTGGTGCGCACCGTAAACGGGCAGACGGTGACTTCGTACACTGCGTTGCGTTACGACATCGCGGAGATGAACCCCGGCACCCATGTCACGCTGGGCGTTTTGCGAGACGGCAAGAACTTGACGCTGACCGTGACGCTGGGCACGCTTCCTGAAATCGCAAGCAACGGTTCGGGCGGCCAGAACGAAGGCTCGGCTCCCAGCCACAGCACCTTGCAAGGCGTCTCCGTGCAGAATCTGACGCCCTCCATCAGCGAACAGCTTCAGTTACCGGAAGGCACAAAAGGCGTCGTGATTACCAGTGTTGATCCCAACAGCGCTGCGGGTGAGTCCGGATTATCGCGGGGCGATGTGATCATGGATATCAACCGCGAGCCCGTAACTAGCATCGCGGACTTTAACCGTCTGGCGGCTGCCGCTTCCGGGCAAACACTGCTGCGCATCATGCACCAGCAGCGCGGCGGCCCTCCCGTTCCGTATTTCCTGGCCATCTCGCCCAACGGAGAAGGCCAGTAAGACCCGATCCATAATCAAGAGGCCGGGAATAACTCCCGGCCTCATTCAAACCTTGCTGGAACGCGCCAGCGACGGACGGTTGCTGTAGCGGCGGCCTCTGGCCGCCGGTCCTTACTATCAAAAGCCGCCGGCCAGACGCGGCCGCTACAGAATCGAAAGCGCTGACTTATTGCGTCATCCGTAGAAGCCCCGTCATCCGCTCAACTTGCCTTCCAGGCCCCCAGAAGACGCCTCACCAAGACCATCTCGCCCAAGTGGTATGCGTTGTGGTCAGCCAATAGCAAGGCTTCGCGCAGGATGGTTTGCCCGTCGCCGTGAGGAATGCGCGCGTAGAGGTCGGTGGACGGTTTGCGGATCAGGGCTTTCATCTCCGCAAGGTCCGACCGGAACAGCGCTGCGCTCTGATTCCACGCACGCGGGCCGGGAGGAAGCGCGGTGGGCGGCCAGTAGCCTTCCGGGAATGCCGGCGACACGTGCTTAGGATTGCGGCTGAAATCCACGATGTCCCATTGCGCGATGCGCAGGTGCTCGAGTATCTGCCACGAAGAGTGCGGGACGCCGCGAGGTTTCATGCCGCGCAGCTTTACAGGAATGCCATACAAGGCCTGCTCAAAAGTTAGGTGTGCGTCTCCGCCTTCCAACAAGGCAAGCAGATGATCGCGCAGCACCTTGTCTTGAGCGCCCGGTGGTGTTTTCGGCATGGCGCCGTCCTCCATCTCAGGGTATTCCGGTGAGTGGCTTCCGCCGCTGCCGGGCTGGCCAATTCGTCGCGCCTACCTCTTACACGGTTGGTGTTTGAGCCCCTTCAACGTTCCCCGAACGAGCCAGGCGCAGGCTGGCGAGATTGGCCGTGATTGCGGTCAAGCGGCCGCTTAAATCCCCACCCGCGCGCTTCTGAATCTCGACGGATTTCGTGTAGAGCGTCTCCGCGTGTGAATACT
>JBOGJT010000264.1:0-8438 GCA_050745065.1 Terriglobia bacterium | reverse complement strand
CCCTGCCCGCTGACGCAAATTTTCTGCCCGATCTGGTCAGAATCCATTTTTATAGGTACTAACGTATAAATACCGCAGGATTTATAACAGAAAGAAGGAGACTCTTCAAATCTCAACTTCTGCGTCTCAACTTCTGTGTCGCGCGTGTCGCGCACCCCATGCTAGGATATGAGCGTGTCCTCACGTTCATCGCTCGAACCGCGGCGCATACCACAGCAGGAACGGGGACAGCGGCGTGTCGCCAGCCTGTTGCGGGCTGCCGCATTCGTGATCGCAGATGTCGGTTATGAGTCGACGACGATGTGCGCGATTGCGCGGCGCGCCGGCGCTGCGATCGGGTCGCTGTACCAATTCTTTCCCAATAAGGAAGCTGTCGCCGAGGCGCTTCGAGCCGGGTACATCGGGGAAATTGAGGCGCTTTGGGCGTCGCTCGCCCTCAAAGCTCGAACCCTAAGCGCCGAGGCTCTCGTCAACGAGCTGGTCAGATCCTACATCAAATTCGCAAAGCATCATCGCGCCTTTGTGGCTTTGCTTGAAGCGCCCCCCACGGTCAACAGCTGGCAACGCCGAGCGCTGATTCGAGGCCGGATCGCCCGCGTGCTGATGACGCGCAAGCCACGTTCGTCCCGAAGGCGTGCCATGCAGACCGGAGCCGTTGTTCACCAGATCGTCAAAGGGCTGCTCACGCTCTATGCGCGGGCTGAAGCTGAAGAAAAGACGGCGGTGGTCGAGGAATTTAAGTCCGTTCTTATCGGCTACCTTCGGCCGAAGCTTTAGCCGGTATCCTTCACGCGCCGGTCAGTAAGATGTCGAGGCACGGCTTTAACGTGCTGTTTGAGGAGGATAGGATTGAAGCAGTTCAGACGACAAAAGCTGGCCGTGCTGCTTGGGGCGATTGCGCTCGGAGCCTTCTCCGGCGCGTGCAGTCATCCGCAGGCCGCGCCGCGCTCCAAACCACCCGTCGTTGAAGTCGTACAGGTCATCCAGAAACCTGTTCCCATCTACGGCAATTGGATCACGACGTTGCAAGGTTACGTCAACGCGCAAATCCAAGCTCAGGTCACGGGCTACCTTATTAAACAGGATTACCGGGAGGGCTCCTTTGTCAGTGAGAATTCGGTTCTGTTTGAAATTGATCCGCGTCCGTTCCAGGCCGCTCTGGACCAGACGAAAGCTCAGCTTGCGCAAGCTAAGGCCCAGCTTGGAAATGCGGTACTCAATGTGAAGCGGGATATTCCCGAGGCGAAGGCGCACGCGATCCCCCAGAGCCAGTTGGACACCGACACCCAGGCCAAGCTCGCCGCAAAAGCAAGCGTTGAGGCGGCGCAGGCAGCCGTTGAGACAGCCCAATTAAATCTCGGTTATACAAAGGTGCGGTCGCTCGTACGCGGCATCGCGGGCATTGCTCAAGTTCAGGTTGGTAATCTCGTCTCGCCGATCACGGTTCTGACAGCGGTCTCGCGGGTAAATCCGATTAAAGCCTATTTCCCAATCAGCGGCGCAGAGTACTTGGAAATTGCCGGCCGTGTGAATCCAGGGACAATCAATTTGCTCTCGCAGAGAAATCCGATTCCATTGGAGCTGACGCTCTCAAACGGTAAAGTCTATCAATACAAGGGAAGGATTCTCTTCGCCGACCGGCAGGTAGATCCACAAACGGGAACCATCCAGATCGTCGGTGCTTTTCCCAACCCTCGCAGAATTCTCCGTCCGGGGCAGACAGGGCGCATCCGCGCTGTGACAGAAGTGAGAAAGCGTGCGCTCCTCGTTCCCCAACGTGCTGTGACCGAATTGCAGGGAGGCTACGAGGTGGCCGTGGTCGGAAGCGATAACAAGGTGAGCATTCGCGCCGTTCAGGTTGGGCCGCAGGTGGGAAGCCTGTGGGTGATCAACCAGGGACTCAACCCGGATGAGAGAGTCGTGGCCGAAGGAGCCGAGAAAGTCCGCAGCGGCATGGAAGTCACGCCCACACCTTACGTTCCGTCTGCGCCGCCGGCGTCCGGAGCAAAAACCAATCCGAAGCCGCACATGCCGCCCGTCTATAGCGGGTACTAATCGATGTCAAAGTTTTTCATCAGCCGGCCTATCGTTGCGATGGTGATCGCCATTCTCACCGTTCTGGTGGGCGTTATCGCGATCATCCGTCTGCCGGTGGCGCAGTTTCCCAACCTCGTTCCTCCCGAAATAAAGATTACTGCGACTTTTCCCGGCGCTGACGCGAACACGTTGGCTCAATCCGTGGCCACGCCGATCGAAGAAAAAATGAGCGGCGTTGACAACATGGACTACATGTATTCGCTGAACGCCAATGCGAACAGCACCATGACCATGCTCGTGGACTTTGCGGTCGGCACGAACCCGAACACAGACCTGATTCTCAGCCAGATGCGTGAGACGCAGGCAGCGCCTCAACTGCCGTCGCAGGTGAACGACTTCGGCGTAATAGCCCAGAAGTCCACTCATGCCCCGCTGCTGCTGATTGCACTCTATTCCCCACACGGAACTCGCAACGCACTGTTTCTCGCCAACTACGCTTACGTCAACCTGGTGGATCCGATCACGCGGCTTCCGGGAGTCGCCAACGTTCAGGTATTTGGCGCTGGCCAGTATGCCATGCGAATCTGGCTGAAACCGGCGGTCATGGCCCGGCTCGGCATTACCGCTTCGGACGTGATCAGCGCGGTTCAGGCGCAGAACACAGTCAATCCTGCGGGGCAGCTCGGCAGCGCGCCGGCGCCGCCGGGCCAGGAATTCACTTACGCAGTTCGCGCCCAGGGGCGGCTCGTTACACCACAACAATTCGACAACATCGTCGTCAGAGAGAATCCCGAAGGCGGCGTAGTGCGGGTAAAGGATCTGGCAAATGTTCAGCTGGGAGCGCAATTTTATTCGGACAAAGCGAAGCTTAATGGGGAGCCAAGCGGCATCATCGCTGTCTACCAGTTACCCGGGTCAAATGCCGTCGACACGGCCGCGGGCGTCAAGAAACTGATGACCCAGATGGAGAGCCGCTTCCCGCAGGACATGAGCTACGCCATCTCGATTGACCAGACGCTCGCGGTAAAAGAAGGAATCAAGGAAATCCTGATCACGCTGCTGATTGCTTTAGCCCTGGTCATTTTCGTTGTCTACATTTTTTTGCAGGGCTGGCGTGCTACGCTCATTCCCTTGCTGGCCGTCCCGGTTTCGCTGATCGGCACCTTCGTGCTTTTTCCGCTGTTTGGCTTCTCCATTAACACGCTCTCGATGTTTGCCATGGTGCTGGCCATTGGCCTGGTGGTTGACGACGCGATCGTCGTTGTAGAAGTCGTAGAGCGTCACATCGAGGATGGTTTGGCGCCTAAGGCCGCTGCGCTCAAAGCGATGGAAGAGATTTCGGGGCCGGTGATCGGTATTGCGCTGGTTCTCTCCGCCGTGTTTGTGCCCACGGCATTCATCCCTGGAATCACCGGACGGCTCTATCAACAGTTTGCCGTGGTCATTGCGGTTTCGGTGGTGATTTCTGCTTTTAATGCCCTTAGCCTGAGTCCGGCTTTGGCTGCCTTGCTTCTTCGGCCGAAGACGCCGAGCCGGGGCCCGCTGAGAATATTCTTTGAGGCTTTCAATCGTGCTTTCGGGCGTGCAACCAACGGTTATGTTCGCGCCTGCGGCGGCCTGATTCGTAAGAGTGCAGTGGCGATGGTTTTGCTTGTACTGTTCGCGGCTGCAGCCGTTTTTTTTGGCAAGAAGCTGCCGTCAGGCTTTTTACCCGACGAAGACCAGGGATACGTGATGGTTAACCTTCAGCTTCCTAATTCAGCTTCACTGCAAAGGACCAACGCCGCATCCAAGAAGATCGAGGCTCTTCTAGAAAAAACGCCAGGTGTCCGCTACGTCACCAGCGTTGTTGGATTCAGCCTTTTAAGCTACGTCAGCACGAGTTATAACGCTTTCTTCTTTGTGACCTTCAAGCCCTGGAGCGACCGAAAGCAGCGGGACGAACAACTCCAGGCCATCAAGTTTGATTTGAACAAGGAATTAAGAAGTTTGCCGCAAGGTGCCTCTTTCTGCTTTTCTCCGCCTGCGATCCCGGGCGTGGGCACCTCGGGTGGGTTTACCATGGCGCTCGAAGACCGCGGGGGTCACGACACGCAATGGCTGGCGGCAAACGTCAATAAATTCATAGCTGCGGCAAGCAAGCGCCCGGAAATCGCGGGGCTTAATACATCGTTCCTTCCTGCCGTTCCGCAACAGTTTGTGGAGGTAGACCGGGACAAAGCGCTGAAGCTCGGCGTGCCGATCCCCAGTATTTATCAGACGCTGCAGACATTCATGGGCGGTTTCTTTGTGAACTATTTCAACCGCTTCGGGAGGCAATGGCAGGTTTACGTTGAAGGCGCAGCACCGTTTCGGAATAAGACACAGGACCTGAGCCAGTACTACGTTCGGAATGACCGGGGATCGATGGTTCCACTGTCCACTCTGGCAAAGTTCGAGCCGCGCCTCGGCCCGGAGTTTATCATGCACTACAACGAATATCCCGCCGCTCAGATCAACGGCAGCGCCGCGCCGGGTTACAGCTCCACGCAGGCAATGGCTTCGCTTCAGCAGGTCTTCGCGCAGACCGCGCCCAAAGGAATGAGCTACGACTATATGGCCATGTCGTTTCAGGAGCAGAAGGCGGAGCAGGGGGTCAGGCCTGCAACCATCTTCGGCATCTCCCTGCTGTTTGTTTTTCTGATTCTGGCCGCGCTGTATGAAAGCTGGTCGCTGCCCTTCAGCGTGCTTCTGAGCGTGCCGGTGGCTGTGTTTGGAGCCTTTGGCGTATTGCTCCTGCGACGAGTGATTCATCTGGCTCTCATGCCGCCGTATATGGTTCAGCTTCAGAATGACGTGTATGCGCAGATTGGGCTCGTGATGCTGATTGGTCTGGCGGCCAAGAATGCGATCCTCATCGTGGCGTTCGCCAAAGATGAGTATGAGAAGGGCCGGCCGCTATCGGAAGCTGCGCTGGATGGAGCGAGACTTCGCCTGCGGCCGATTCTGATGACGTCCTTCGCGTTTATCTTTGGTGTGGCGCCGCTCTGGGTTGCCTCCGGAGCAGGTTCGGTCTCCCGGCGGATCATGGGCACCACCGTCATTGGAGGCATGATCGGGTTGAGCCTTATCGCCATTTTCTTCATTCCTGTGATCTTCTATGTTGTGGAGAGGCTCTCAGGCGCAAAGACTGTCCGAGCAGCAGTATCTGCCGCACCAGCGGAAGCGCCGGCGGAGGGCAACGGATGAAAAAGTTTTGCCTCGGCTTGACACTGCTCTGCCTGTCACTGGCGGGTTGCACCGTTGGTCCAAACTATCGAAGACCCAAGGTTAGTCTCCCTCCTGCATATCGCCCGCCGGAGGCAAAGCCATCCACCCAACCGTCAACTGCGTCCTTGGGCAATGAAAAATGGTGGCAGGTTTTTCACGATCCGGTTCTGCAGCAACTCATTCACACGGCTCTGAAGCAGAACTTTGACGTTCGGATTGCCGCGTCCCGCGTTCTCCAGGCCCAGGCTCAGCTCGGTATAGCTCGCTCCAATCAATATCCCGTTGTGAACGCTGGCGCGGCCATCTTTGGCGAGCACAACCCGAAGACGTCGCACGTGTTTCCAGCGTACAGCGTCCGCGCGGGGGCGTTGGACCTGTCCGTGATATGGAACCTTGATTTCTGGGGCAAATTCCGGAGAGAAAGCGAGGCCGCCCGTGACAATGTGCTTGCGACGGAGTGGGGCCAGCGGGCCGTCATCACTTCCGTAGTTTCCAGCGTGGCCGCCGCCTATTTTCAACTTCGCGAACTGGATCTGTCGCTTAAAATTTCGCAACAGACTTTGGCTTCGCGACGGTCTTCGCTGCGTCTTACGCAAGTGCTGGCCCGTAATGGTTCAGCCTCTATGCTGGACCTGCGCCAGTCCCAGGAGCTTGTTTACACGGCGGCAGAGGCGATCCCTGATCTCGAGCGGCAAATTGGGCAGAAGGAGGACTTGATCAGTAATGTCCTGGGGGAAAATCCCGCGCCAGTGGCTCGCGGCTTAAAGCTGACGCGGCAGCCGATCCCACCTTCCGTGCCTGCTGGGCTGCCTGCGGAACTTCTGGAGCGCCGCCCGGACATCCGCGAGGCCGAGGCCAATTTGATGGCTGCGAATGCGGAAATTGGCGTTGCCAAGGCTGACTTCTTCCCTAATATTTCCCTCACCTCGACCGGTGGCTTTGAAAGTTATGCTCTCAACCGCTTTTTTTCTGCCCCGTCGCTGCTGCAGAACGTAACGGGATCAGCGGTCCAGACGATTTTCCAGGCGGGTGCGCTTCATGCAGGTTTGCGGCTAAGCGAGGCGCAGAAAGAAGAAATGGTATTGGCGTATAAGCAGGCGATCAAGGAGGCACTACGCGAAGTCTCTGACGCCCTTATCGCATATCAGAAGGATCGTGAGTTCACTAAACAGCAGGAATTGCTGACGGCCGCCGCGGCCGATGCCGATCGCCTCTCATTCGTCCTATACCGTCACGGTGGCGCCAGCTTTCTCCAGGTCTTAACGAGCGAGACGAATTACTTTGCCGCTGAGCTGGATTCAGCCCAGGCGCAACTGAACGAGCGGCTCGCCCTCGTTCAGCTTTACAATGCGCTGGGCGGGGGATGGGAGCAGTAAGTCAGAAATCGATTGTCAGCTCCCGGCCACAGTGGGCCAAGCTTACCAGCCGCGCCGTTCGCTGCCAGCATCCGGTCTTTCCGGGTCTCCCCGTCACCCGCCCGCGCAAGCGTCCTCTCCGCCAAGCTTCCGAAACGGTTGTCAAATGCGACAGGCGATTGAAGGAAGGGGCCGCGTGCGTTACAGTAAAGGCATAGGCAAGCGGCGGAGGGTACGGTAATGAGCAAGCTGCAGTTCGCGCGGATAGTGGCGGGCCGGTTGAGACCAGTTGCGTTGATTCTGTTTGTGGCGGTGGCGGCAGTACCAGCACTGGCTGCCGCAACGCGAGCGAGAACGACGAAAACAAAAGCGCCGGATTTGCCGTACTCCACGATCGACCACCCTCAGTTTGTCCCCGCATCGCAGGCCACCTTCCTCAACCCCAATGATCTGCTGATCGGAGTGACGGACAGGAAGACTGCCAAGGCATACCCTTCAGCAATCCTGGCGCAGCACGGAGTGGTGCAGGACCGAATGGCGGACGGACCGATTGCCGCTACTTGGTGATAATACTGCAACACGGCCCTCGTGTTTAGGGCCGAGGCGAAAGGCCAAGCACTGAAATTCGACACCGTCGGACTGATCGGCAGCAACGAAGTCTTCAAGGACCGCGAGACAGGTAGCCGCTGGCAGCAATCTTCCCTCGAAGCAATCTCTGGACCGCTGAAGGGCACTCATCTGAAAATTTATCCATTCCTGCTGACCACTTGGCGCGAATGGCGAAAGCTACATCCCAACACGCTGGTGCTGAAGCCGCTGCCGGGGTACGCAGCGCGGCTGGTGGATATGAACAAGATCATCAACCAAGGCATTGTGGGGATAACGGGCGCCGCACCCCGCGGCGCGTTCGGCCACGACCCTCGGTTGCAGCCGCGCGACACGATCGTGGGATTGGAAACAGGCGGCGCGATAAAAGCGTATCCGATCTCCGCGCTGCAGAAATTGCGCGTAGTGAACGATCGCGTGGGCGGCAACCCCGTCCTGATCGTGCACCAGCCGGCCTCGGACACGACGACCGCGTTCATCGCCGAGGTACACGGAAGAACGCTGCGATTCAGGGCCATCGATGCGGCAGCAGATAGATTAACCGACGTGGAGACGCATTCGACATGGAACGCCTACGGCAATTGCTTAGCAGGACCGCTCAAAGGCTCACAATTGAAACGGCTGATTCTCGAACCGGAATTCTGGTTCGCGTGGTCGGAATTTCATCCGAAAACCGAAGTGTACGCCCTTCCGAAATCGCATAAGTCTGGAGGCAGTTAACGGTATGCTCGACGGAAGGCAGAATTCCCAACGCCGTTTTGCACGTTGAGCAAGCTTTGGATGTAGGCGGAGTGCCTTCGGTGTGAAATGCGAGCCATCGCGGAAGGCAGAGCATTTATAGAATTCTCGCGGAAGGAGACTCTTGCGATGATGACTCGTCGTGAAATGAACAGCACCCTGGCGGCGGCTTTCGCCGCTTTGGTTGCAGGCAGTACCGGCACCCGATTAGAGGCAAAAGGGCTGCCCGCCCAGCAGCACGGGCACATGCACGGGATGTCCTCGCCGATGCCCATAACGACGCTGATGGAAGAGCCGCTGCCGGAGATGCCAAATCCCGAGGTATCCGTCATCACGCTCACGGTAGAGCCGGGCGCCGTCTCGGCGCCGCACGAGCATATCGGTCCAGTGTTTGCGTACATCTTGGAGGGCGAGATTGAAAATCAGGTCGAGCCAAACCCACCGAAGACGTAC
>JBOGJT010000263.1:0-36460 GCA_050745065.1 Terriglobia bacterium | reverse complement strand
TCCCTGCCGCCGGATTTTTAAAAGAAACGACCGGCGGCAGGGACGCCGCCGCTACAGAGAGCAAACCCTCAAAAATTGTCTGCTTCAGAACCACTACCCTGGAATCCTCTTCATTAGGACTCAAAGTCCCGCCCCGTGTCAAGCATTTCTTTGGGAAATCCATACAAACAAACGGCGAAGGCGGCTTACCTTCGTTGTAGCGGCGGCCTCTGGCCGCCGGTCTTTACTTTTAAAAACCGTCGGCCAAAGGCCGCCTCGACAGCATGATTGAAAACAACGGACAGGGCCGCCGCCGCTGCACCCAAAAGAACGAGGCCGGTCTGTGTTGAACCGGCCTAGAGGATTTGATGAATTGTCGGCCGGAGTTTTTCTTCTGATCTAGGGGCGGCCCTGCGCTACAATCAGAGGGAGAGTTTTTCGCCGTGCAAATCAGAAAAGAAGCCAGCTCCCTCCTGGTCGTAGCGTGCCTGCTCCTCCTCGCACCCATGCAGCGGCCTTCGAACGCGCCCTCCTCAATTTTGAATCAGGAGTTCCTGTCGGCGGTCTCGCTCTACCGAAAAGGGCAATACGCACGGTCCCAGCAGATTCTGGTCGGATTGCTCGGGGAATCTCCAGACAATTTCGAATTGAATGAGCTTATGGGTCTGGTTTGCAAGGCGCAGGGAAATGCCGGAGAAGCCGAAAAGCATTTCGCAAGCGCGGTTCGACAGAAGCCAGGATCGGCGGAAGCGCGGATGTACTGGGCATCAAGCCTTATTGCACTTCGCCACTATTCCCGCGCAGAGCAGGAATTCGAGGCGGCGGTTCGCCTCCAGCCGTTCGGGTACGATACCAACCACAATTTGGGAGAGTTCTATCTGGCAGCGGGCAAGGTTTCCAGCGCGATCCCCTATCTTCAAAAGGCGCAGCAGGCTGATCCCTCGTCCTTGGCTAACGGCCACGACCTGGCTCTGGCGGAAATCAGGACAGGCCGGGTTCATGAAGCCAAGCTCACCGTGGATCATTTACTCTCCGTGCAGCGATCCAGGCCCTCGGCGGATCTCGTGTCACTCATCGCCGCCGTCGATGAGAAATCGGGTCAATACGTCGCAGCGGCGAAAGAGTATCAGGTTGCAGCGCAGATGAGCCCGACCGAAGGAAACATGTTCGCCTGGGGCGGCGATCTGCTCCTCCACCACGCGCTTGCGCCGGCGGAGCAGGTCTTCGAACAAGGCGCCAGGCTCTATCCGAATTCTCTACGTCTCCAGATCGGGCTCGGTATTGCCTCTTACTCACTCAACTATTACAAAGCCGCACTTGCCGCCTTCTCTAACGCCATCAGCTTGAGCCCAAACGATCCCCGTCCGTATAAAATGCTGATGATGATCTATGACATTTCCCCGGCGAATGCACCGGGGGTCACGCAAAGCTTCGCGCACTTTGCCGCGCTGGAACCGCACAACCCGAACGCTGCGTATTTTTACGCTCTCTGCCTCGCGAAACAAGCGAGGGTCAAGCCTGATTCGGCCGTTTCTCAGAAGGCTGAGAGCCTGTTAAGGACCGCCATCGCCGCCGATCCTGGCTTCGCGGATGCGCATCTTCAGCTTGGCATTCAGTATTGGCGGCAGCACCAGATTCCAGAAGCTATTGCGCAATACGAGCAGGCTATTGTCCATGAGCCGAGCCTTGCCGACGCGCATTTCCGATTGGCTGCGGCTCTCGTTCGGGCTGGGAAACGCGATCAAGCGCGGCGCGAATTCCAAACTTTTTCACGGCTCAAGAGCCTCCAATCTAAGCAAAAACGGCTTCAACGTTCCGCGATTGCTGACTTTGAAGCCATCCTTACCTCGCCGGGCAAGTAGGGTAGCGCTTCATCGCGCTGGCCCGATTCGCGCAGGCTGGCCGCCGTAGAGGAACGGAAACATTCCGGGTAGCGAAGATGCGGCACCGTCTGCCGTGTCTGCGATCCTCTCGGTCTTACTGGGCGATGCCACTCGCACGCCGCATCAAGCTGCGGCGCGTGTGTCACCCGTCGGCGAGACGAAAAAAAAAGAGGCCGGCGAACTTGCCGCCGGCCTCGCAGTTTAGGAAGAGAAAAACTTCGAACGTTAGAAAAGGAACTTCAGCGCGAATTGGATGGTGCGTTGAGACTGTGAGCTCGTTATTTGGCCGAGCCCCGCACCAACGTTGATGTTCGGGCTGTTGAAAATCGCATGGTTGGTGAAGTTGATGAATTCCGCCCGGAACTGCAGAACCCGAGTTTCGCTGGAACTGCCCAAGGGAATATCCTTATGGAAACCAGCATCCCAGTCTGTTAATCCGGGGCCCCAAGTCGTGCCATTCGCGCAGCTTCCAAACGTGCCAGCGGCCGGTTGAGCGTAGGCGCTCGTGCCGAACCACTGGACTCCGCCGAGCGGGCTGCTGCTTCTGGGATAAGTAGGGGACGCAATACAATCTGCCCTGAACCCCCGGCTATTAGTCCCGGATAAGTCATTAGCATAGATCGTCAGCGGGAAGCCTGTGTGGTAGGTGAAAATCCCACTCAACTGCCAGTTACCCAGCACCCCCTTAACTATGGGGTTCGCATGGCTGCCAAACCGCCTGCCCGAGCCAAATGGCAGTTGGTAGGTGTAGGAAGCTGTAATGTTATGTTCGCCGCTGAAGTAGGAAGGACCCCATTCGGCGACCATGTCGTAAAGGTCCTGCGGATACCAGCCTTCGGTGCCGGCCTGCCCGCCATCGCCGTAGTAGCCGATGTTGTTGCTCATGCCCTTCGCGTATGTGTACGACAATTGGAATTCAAGACCTTGCGTCAGGTGCTTCGTCAAGCTGGTCTGCAAGGCGTCGTAGGCTTGATCAGCCATTGATGCCGTGCCGGAAATCTGGCTGATTTCGCCCTGAAGCGTTGGGTTGCCGGAAAGATAAGGGCTGGCACACGGCGCCGTAGCCGATGAAGGACAGCCTGCTAAGCCCGGCAGCCGCATTTGCAGATACGGCATCGGAATCATGAGGTGCGTTCCGTGCTGGCCGATATAGCCAACGGTAAGCAGCGCCTGGCCCGGAAACTGGTGCTCGACCGAGAGGTTCCATTGCTGGCCGATCGCGGGCATCACGTTGGGATCCCAAAGCCGGATCAGCGCTCCCGCAAGCGGGTTGGCTTGGGCAGTCAGAACGCTATAACCCTGGTCCGTGGTCGAGCCTGGGAAATAGAGTTGGGACCCCGTGTTGTAAGTGGCCTCGGTCTCCTCTTGAAACGGCGGATTCAGCGGGAGGCGCAGATTGGTTCCCGTGCCCTCGAGGAATGAAGAGATGGTGTAAGCGCCTCGGATAACGGTGGACTTACCCAACTGGCTTGGAGAGTAGGCAAAGCCGATCCTTGGCTCAAAGTCCTTATTGTAAGAGTTGTAAAGAGCGCGGCAATTACTGTAAGGGCAATTGCCTTGGCCGGCAATGTATTCGGTGCCGCTGATCAGCCCGAAATTCGTTTGCCGGTTGTAAACCTCAGTCCAGGGCGATTGGTATTCCCAACGAAGCCCAAGATTCAGCGTCAGATGGTCAGTCACGCGCCAGTCATCCTGCGCATATAAACCATCAACGTTCTGCCTTTGTCCCCACGTGGCGCCGGTGATGCCCAATTGCACGCTCTGCGGAAGGCCGAGGTAGAAATCCGCTTCGGCGAAGCCGGCGTTAGCAGGGTTCGTGGGGTTCGGGCCGTTGGTGTATTGTCCGTTGTAGCTGATTGTGCCGAATTTTCCATTGTTCCCGGCATAGAAAGTGTTGATGTCGTGACGCATGTATTGAAAGCCGAAATGGAAGGAGTGGCGGTTGTGGGTCCACATAAAGTCTACCGTCGGCTCCCAAGTGGTATCGGCGAATAGTTCCCCGGAGTCCGGGGTACCGAGGCTGCTGGCGAATCCGCCGTTGAAGTTAAGCCCTCCCATGCCTGCTCCGCCGATGTTGCCTTCGGCGATGCCAATCGATGTGGCAAAGTTGCCCAAACCGGTCACAGCGTTGCCGTTGTTCAGGTAAATACGGTTCACTCCCATCTTTGCATCCATCACCAAGCTGGGGCTGAACGTGTGAGTCCAGTCGAGCACTCCGGCATGGAAAGGTGAGTTGTTGAAACCCTGGCCCAAAAGGAGCACGGAATTGGTGTTCGGGATCGTCTGGAAGCCATCCGAAAAGCTTCCCCAGATGTGATTCGTTTGGTTCACCATGTAATCCATCTTCAAGTCGCCCTGGTCGTCATTCGTAGCGTTGCCGGAAGTATTCAAGGCATTGTTCTGGAAGGGATTCGCGCCGACAACCGTCGGGGTAGGATAATCTCCCGAAGCAAACAGCTTCGCGGCCACGGGGTCAATTGTGTTGGTGATGATGTTATTCGGATACGGCAGGCGGACCGCGCCCGGGGTTGCCGGGGCGGTGCAAGGTCCGGTCAAAGAGGAGCACGGGCTGTAGAGTTGAATGGGCGTCGGCAGTTGGAGCAACTGGCTGAAATTGCCCGAGCGTTCCGCAGCCGTCATGACGCTGATCGACGAGGTTGAAGGCGGAAAATCCAGCCGCTCGCCTTGATAGTCCATGAAGAAGAAGAGTTTGTGCTTTGTCTTCGGCACGGGCCCGCCAAACGTGGCGCCAAACGTGTTCCAGCGCTCGGCCGCGGTGGGCACCCCTGAGTAGTTGTTCGACCAACTGTTCGCATCAAGGGCATTGTTGCGCAGGAACTCAAAGGCGTCGCCGTGATAGTGGTCCGTCCCTGATTTTATCGTAACGCTGATGGCCCCACCCATGAACTGTCCGTACTGGGCAGGCGCGTTGTTGGTGACGACGTCGAATTCCTGGATGGCATCGGTGCTGGGTTGATAGGACGTCAGGTTGTCTGAAATCTGGTTATTGTCAATGCCATCGAGCATGAAGTTGTTCGCTTCTTCCCGGTTTCCGTTTACGTAAGGCCGGCCGCTGCCGCCCGTGCGCTGGCCGTTCGTGAACGAACTAGGATCGACCGTGGTTACACCCGGCGTCAGCAAAGTAAGCTGTATGTAATTGCGGGTGGCGAGCGGCAAATTCTCATTGAAGTTGGAGCTCGTCACGTAGCCCACTTGCATCGTATCGGTCTGGAGAAGCGGAGGCGCCGAGGTCACCGTTACCACTTGCGTCACAGCCCCGACGCTCAGCTTAACGTCGAGCCGGGCGATCTGGTTCATCTGCAAAGTAAAAGCCGGCTGAACGCTGGTGGCAAAGCCCTTGGCCGAGACCGTAAGCTTATATTCGCCGATGGGCAGGCGCGGAAAATTGTAAACGCCGGCGGAGTTCGTCACCGTGGGCCAAACAGTTCCCTGCGCCATGCTCGTGGCCGCTACCTTCGCGCGCGGAATTGCGGCGCCGGACGGATCGGTCACCACGCCCGTAATGCCGCCCGTAATTTCCTGTGCTGCGGCTTGCCGGGGAATCGCAACCATCGCGGCGATGAAGACGGCTGCCATACCTGTTCCCACAAACAGTCTCCACGCCTGTGAACGCTGATGCTTCATATTGTTGTCTCCTCCCTTTTTCTTTCGGTGGTAGTAGTGTAGAACGGACATAAATCGTAGCGGTTCCCTTTTGTGCCGCGACGTAAACCGAGAGATTGACTCGGGCGATTGATGCCGTCGTTACAACCCAGCCAAAACGGCGTCAGAATCCGGCCCTTGACCACATGTCTAGGAGAAATAGCAAATCGGTTAGTTGATGTCAAGCACTATTTTTGTAATTTTTAATATAAGGCTGTGATGGGTTTTAATATGATTCGTGCGCCATCCCGCCGCCAGAATCTCTCTCGGCAAGTCATATTTGCAAAACGTGTTGCCCGAAATGGCTCGGTTTGGCGCGCATCGCGTAGACGCGGCTTTATGCCGCCATTGTATGTATGTGGCCGGATAAACCCGCGGCGAGATCGTCGCACTGACGGAGAAGATGTGAAAACATTCGAATCTGTCATGCTGCCATGAAAATGGGGAGAGGCAGCATTGAAACCATACGCCGTATGACGCCTATGCAGGGGTGCCGCTTGCTGCGCCTTTTTCACTGCGGGCGCGGCAAGCAGCGCCCCTACATCCCATTTTTATCCTTCGGGATGACGCGAAGCGACGGGTCTGCTTTTTGTTGAAAATTTAGACGGCAGAAGTCCTCGCTCTGCTCTGAATGACGCCGCTGGCCGACTTTTTTAAGGTTTTTGACGCATTACCGGTGACAACCTATTTATTTTGCAATTTTCGTAAAACCGTGACAGTATGTTGGTTACTTGTCTAAATTCCACTGAATTTTGAACAAGACTGTGCGGCAAGCGGAGGCCGTTGAGCCTCGCGTGTCGAGCCGTTGTCTCGCGCGCCGTGACCGGTTGAGAGGCACCTGGGAACAGTTCCGCCGGGGTCGATTAGGATGGCGTCTATGAAACACGTAGCCACCAAGGGTCAACGTGACAAGCATGTGATTGAGGCGGTGATACGCCGGTTCGGACCGCTCTCACGCTCAGAGATCCATGAGTTTACCAATCTCCAGCAGAGTGAGATCTCGCGCCTGGTCCGCGAGCTGCTCGACGCGCGAAAGCTGATTGAGGCTGGCCCCGGCGAGAATCCGATGGGCCGCAAGCAGGTGCTGCTGCGATTTAATGAAGACCATCAGTTTATTGTTGGCGTGGGTTTCGATGACGAGACGGTCTTGACGTCGGTCATGAATCTGCACCCCAAGATGAAGTCTGAGGTTCAGGAACCAACCCAGTTGCGCGCCGGGAGCGAAGGGCTGGTAAAGCAGCTCGTGTCATGCGCGCAGCGGGCTCTGAAGGAGGCGGGAATTAGCCCCGGTGAGCTTGCCGGCATCGGGGTGGCGGGTTCGGGCCTGGTCGATAGCCGCCACGGCAGATTTCTCATGTCTTCGACCGTGGACATCCTCAAGGACGTTCCCTTGCAGCGTATTTTCGAGGAAGCGTTGGGCGCGCCCACGGTGCTGGAAAACCTGACCCGCGCCAAGACGGTGGGCGAAAGGCAGCTCGGCGCTGGGGGGATGGCCGAAGACATGATCTTGGTGGAATACGGCCGCACAGGGATCGGCGCCGGCATTGTTCTAAACGGAAAGTTGGTGCATGGCTCCGGGTTTACGGCGGGAGAGTTCGGCCATACGCACATCATGGCGGATGGCCCCGCCTGCCGGTGCGGCAGCTTCGGGTGTCTTGAGGCGGTGGCCGGCGCGGCGGCGCTAGAAGCGCGAATCCGCCGGGCTATTGCCGAGGGAAGCGGCTCGGAGGCGCTGAACTTGGCGGGGGGGGACGCCCACGCCATCACCGGCTGGATGGTGTTTGAAGCGGCACGGATGGGGGATAAAACGTGTGCGGCGCTGGTCGAGCAGATCGGAACTTATCTGGGCCTGGGACTGGCTAACCTGGTTAACCTCTTTAATCCGTCGGTGCTCGTCGTTGATCAACGCCTCCGCCTGGCGGGCGAGGGGCTGCTCGAACAGATTATTAAAGTGGTCAGGCGGCAAGCCCTGCGGCACGCGACGAACGATCTTAAAATTCGATTCGGTGAATTGGGCAAAGAGGCAATCGTATTGGGAGTGGGCGCGATCGCCCTGGAGAGGTACTTTGAGATCCCGGTGCTGAAGCCGCCCCGGTTCATGATCGAATCGCTGACGGGCCCTACGCGGCGGAAATATCGCGCGGAGGCGAGTGTCGGGCATTAAAGAGCGTGATAGAACTTATAGCGACACAAACATGGTAAGGGCGGGCGCCGGTCTTCCGGCGCTTCCTTCCCTCGTCAGGGCAGGTTCCGAGCGCCTCTACGGCGAAACCTGTCAAGATGATCGGTAATCCTCAGTGGCTTTCGCGCGCTTGGCGTCGATGTCACCAACTCCAAAGCCTGGCCACGCTTGAAAGTGCTCGCCGATGGCTTTTCGGGCACCCGAAACCTGACAACTCCAAGTGGTGGTCGGGGCGAGAGGATTTGAACCTCCGACCTCTTGGTCCCGAACCAAGCGCGCTACCAGGCTACGCTACGCCCCGAAGTAGAAAGCAGGTGTCTAGTGTCAGGCTCGCCGGATGTCAGTGAAATGAAACCGAGCATCGGGACCGGCTTTGCGACCTACAGAACTTGACACCCGGAACCGTACATCTGAATGGTCGGGACGGCCAGATTTGAACTGGCGACCCCTTGCACCCCAAGCAAGTGCGCTACCAGGCTGCGCTACGTCCCGAGAGAAAAGAGGTATCAGGCGCCGGGTATCCCTGGAATAGGACCCGGCATCGGGATTGTCATTGCGGCGTCTGAAACCTTACACCTGCTTTTAGCATTTGCGCGAAAGCATTGTCAAGATATTCCGCATTTCCTGCTGAATCAGCCTTAGTCCGGCGCCATTAGGATTTGCGTTGAACAGGCTCGACTGCGCAGCTTGGCGGCCCGCGGTTTTGGGAACGGCGGCAATCTGTTTGCGAGCTCCTTCGATGGTGAACCCCTGTTCGTAGAGAAGACGTTTAATGCGGAAAACCGTCTCAACATCTTTGCGGCGGTAAAGCCGATGCCCCGTTTGGGTCTTGGAAGGGCGAAGCGAAGGGAACTCGGTTTCCCAGTAGCGCAGGACGTACGGCTTGGTTTGGGCGAGACGGCTAACCTCTCCGATGCGGAAGTAAACCTTCTCGGGAATCGAGGCTTCGGATAACGCACGGCTTCGCTTTTTCCGCAATCGGTGATTCTGAGACATCAATCCTCGCGTCACGCAGCGGCACGCTGCCCCTGACGCCATCTTAGAAAAACAGCGTGGGCGCGTCAACCCTCGATTAGTGAGGATTGCGTATCATCGTGGCCGTTTTCGGTGTGGCGGCGCTCGGAGCCTGCCCTGACGACGGAAGGGAGCGCCGAAAAACCGGCGGCCGGAGGCCGCTGCTACAACGCTTCGTTTCACGTCTAAGATGTAATCCTCATCAGGCGACGCTTCGGTCGGGGTCGCGGCAAAGAAACGCGTGAAGCCTGCCGTTTCGATCCCAGGGTAGGTTATACTTGCGCCTTTGACGATCTTCGGACTCGCTTCTTCGGCCGGGCGCCGGTGTTGTAATGCCGCGGCTTTACGGGTCAAAGCGGGGTCGCAGTGATGAGGTGAATCCAGCGCGGTTGCGATTGTGAGAGAATTAAAGTTCCTATAACATCTCTTCTTAAGCCATAGGCGAGGAGCGAAAGGCGAATCCATGCGGAATCTGATCGTGGGCATTGACGTTGGAGGAACGAAGGTCGCGGGCGGCCTTGTCACGCCGAAGGGGCGTTTGCACGATCCGATGGTGGTGCCAACGAGCGCGAAGGATGGGGTGAAAACGAGTTTTCTCCAGGTCACGCGGCTGATCGAGCGGCTCATCCGCCGCGCCGGAGGAAAACAGAACGTGGCTGGCATTGGTCTATCCTCGCCGGGGGCGCTCGACACGGAGACCGGCCTGGTCATTAACGCGCCCAATTTGCCGGGTTGGGACAGGCTGCGGCTGTCTTACGAGATCGAACGGATCTTCGGTGTGCCGTCTCGCGTGGAGAACGACGCCAATCTGGCAGGACTTGCCGAGGTACTTTTCGGCGCGGCGCGCGGCTATAAAAACGTCTTTTACGTGACGGTATCGACGGGCATCGGCACGGGGATTATCATCGACCGCAAAATCTACCACGGCAACAAAGGCGTGGCCGGCGAGGGCGGCCACGTCTCGATCGACTATCGAAGCCCCTACCGGTGCACCTGCGGGACGGTTGGATGCATTGAAGTTCTCGCTTCCGGGCCCGCCATGGCCCGCCGCGCGAGAGTCCGGCTGGAGCAGGAGCACGCGGCGCCGAGCTTGCTGCGCGATCTTACTCACGGCCAGCTTCGCCTCATTACGCCAAAAATGATTGCGGCGGCGGCGGCGAAGGGTGATGTGATCGCCCGGGAAATACTCGATGAGACGGGTTTCTTTCTGGGCGTCTGGTTGGGCGGGATGATCTCGCTGCTCGATCCCGCCGCCATCGTGATTGGTGGAGGAGTGGCGCGCATCGGGAAGCCGCTGTTCTCCAAGATGCGCGAGACGCTTCTCGTCTACACCATCAATCCGCCTATGGCGGCCAAAATACCGATCTTGCCGGCAAAGCTGCAGCAAAACGTTGGCATCTATGGCGCCGCCTGCCTTTTCCTCAGCAACGGCATCGCGGCGGAGTAGGGATCGGGAACGGTGGCGGCGCGCGGACCTTGACCGCAACCGAAGGCCACTTCTGTCGTTCCTGCGGAAGCGGGAATCCCGTCAATGAAGGACTTCCGCTGGAATGAAGCCGATGGCGGTGGCCGTGGGCATCCAAAACGTTGGTTATACGGAGCCTCATAAGTCAGCGACGGGCACTTGCTGAAGCGGCGCTCGGAGCCTGTCCTGACGAAGGAAGGAAGCGCCAAAATGATGGCGGCCAGAGGACTCCGCTACTAAATCGAACGTGGCTGACTTCTGAGGTCATGTATAAGAAACCATAAATTGCGCTTTTGCCTTGCAGACATGTTTCTTGTTTAGACCTTCCGCTCGCTGTCCAGATTCGGCTGAGCACCCGCGAAGCTGGAAAAGCGCAGGTGCGCGCTGACTTGCTTTCGTGAAGGAGGCGCCATGCAATTCCTTGCCCACAGTATTCTCGAACTGGTCATCCAGACCTCAACCAACCTGCCGCCCGACGTGCGGCAGGCAATGGCGTCAGCGCTCAAGACAGAGCCCCCGGCGTCAAAAGCCGGCCAAGCCCTGAGCATCATCGGGGAGAGCATCGATCTCTCTTTCGAGAATGAGGGCCCCGTTTGCCAGGACACGGGGTTTCCTACGTTTGAAGTCAAGACTCCGGTCGGCGTGAACCAGATCGCCATGCGGAAGCAGATCCGCGAAGCGGTGGTCGAGGCTACGAAGCGCGGCAAGCTGCGCCCGAATTCGGTGGATTCGCTGACGGGAAAGAACTCCGGGAACAATCTTGGCGCTGAAATGCCGGTGATGCACTTTGAACAATGGGAGCGAAGCGAGATTGAGGTGCGCCTCATACTGAAGGGCGGCGGCTGCGAAAACAAGAACATCCAGTATTCTCTTCCGCAAACGCTCGATCACCTGGGCCGTGCTGACCGCGATCTCGAAGGGGTGCGAAAGTGCATTCTGCACTCGGTGTGGCAGGCGCAGGGCCAAGGCTGCGCGCCCGGGGCCATCGGCGTGTGCATCGGCAGCGACCGCGCGCACGGGTACGATCTCGCCAAGCAGCAACTCTTCCGCCCGCTCGACGACGTGAACCCGCATGAGGATCTCGCGCGGTTGGAAGATTCGATCATGGAGGAAGCCAACAAAATCGGCGTGGGCGCGATGGGTTTCGGCGGAAAGGCTTCGCTGATCGGCTGCAAAATTACCGCGGCGAACCGCCTTCCGGCGAGCTTCTTTGTGTCGGTGGCCTACGATTGCTGGGCCTTCCGGCGCCTGGGCGTCATGCTCGACGCGGAAACCGGGGCCATCCTCGAATGGCTCTATCGTGATCCGGACCGCGCCGTCGAGCGCCTGATTGCGGCGGGCGCGGGCTTCAAATTGACCGGGCGCGAAGTCCATCTGAAGCCGCCCTTGAGTGAAGAACAGGTCCGGTCGCTGAAGGTTGGAGACGTCGTGGTGATCAGCGGGCCGCTGGTCACGGGCCGGGACGCGCTGCATCACTATTTGCTGCACCATGAGCCGCCCACCAGCCTGCGCGGCGCGATCCTCTACCATTGCGGCCCGGTCATGATGAAAGAGGGAGCGCCGCCCAACGAGCGCTGGTGCGTCACGGCCGCTGGTCCCACGACGAGTATTCGCGAAGAGCCTTACGAGGCAGATGTGATCAGAAAGTACGGCTTGCGCGGCGTGATGGGCAAAGGCGGCATGGGTAAGAAAACTCTCGCAGCGCTCGAGCAATGCGGGGCAGTCTATCTGCACGCTATTGGCGGGGCGGCGGTGTATTACGCGCGATGCCTGCCGCGCGTGACGGGAGTCGATTTGCTCGAAGAGTTGGGAATTCCGGAGGCGATGTGGAGGCTCGAGGCGGAGAATTTTCCCGCCATTGTTACCATGGACGCGCATGGAAACTCACTGCACGAGGTGGTTGCCGCCTCAACCGGTGCGGATCTGGAGAAGGTGGGGTCGGGAGGAGGGTAGCCGGGAGCGTGATTTGGCAGGATAATTAAGTATGCGGTCAGGACGCTGGCTCAGCATCGCGGGGCGCGCCGCGAATCTCCAGGGGCCTCATGATTTGTGTCGTGCGAAACGCTGCTCAGCATCCGCGGCCCTCCGAAGCCCGAAGCGCAGGCCCTTTGCTCCGCGGAAGATGACAAGGATGATGCCGGCGAGCTTCCTGAGATGGTCAAAACACGGGGGCAGCGCGTTACCCGGTCACCCGTTCGATTGGGGGCCAAATGCCCGGCGGCTTGCCGCGTGGTGCATCGCGCTGACCTGCTCCGCCGTGAGCTTGCCTGCGCGCCCTGGGAACCCCCAGATACAGATTCCACTCACCGTGGCCAAGGGAGTGCCGCTCCACATCAAGTTGCAGGCGCGAGTGCCCATTAACAAGGTGGGAGTGCCCGTGGACGGCCGGCTGACGGCGCCGGTTTACGTCTACGACCGCGCCGTAATACCCGCGGGCAGCGAAGTCCTTGGCCATGTCACCCAGGTACGAAGGGCGCCCAAGCTCGTGCGTGCGCGCGCCATCCTGAACGGCAGCTTCACTCCGCTCCGCACCGCCAAGGTAGAGTTTGACGCGCTGGTGCTGCAGAACGGCAGGCGGATTCCGATTTCGACCCTCGTCATGCCGGGCGCCGCTCCTGTGATGCAACTGGTCAGCGGCGGGAATAAGAATAGCAAGGCGGGGCGGGATCCGGCGTCCGGCGTGCTTGCGGGCGAGCGGGCGCGGCTTGCCGCGCAGAAAGACGCGGTGATGGCCGCGATCCGCGCGCCGCACAAAATCCGGCGGCTCAAGGGAGAGGCGAAGAAGTGGGTGGCGGCGGAGATTCCGTATCACCGTCAGGCTTGGCAGCCGGGAACCGTATTCACGGCAGAGATTCAGGCGCCGCTCAATTTTGGCGTAGAAGCGGTGCCAGCCGCAGAATTGTCTGCGGTTGGCTCGCCGCTGCCTCCGGATTCAGTCCTCCGCGCCCGTCTCGTCACGCCGCTCGATTCAGCGACGGCGCTTCAAGGCGCTCCCGTGGAGGCAATTGTGACCGAACCACTGTTCTCCGCGAAGCGGCGCTTGATCGTTCCGCAAGGCAGCCGGTTGGAGGGTACGATCGTCGAGGCGAAGGCCGCCCGCCGGCTGCATCGCAACGGCAGGCTGCGATTCACCTTCCAGCACATCGATCTCCCCGCAACCCGGCCGGCCACCATTCACGCCAGCGTAGAACGCGTCGAGGTGGCGAAGAGCGCACATCTGAAGCTTGACGCGGAAGGAGGTGTTGAGCCGGCGCCATCGAAGAAAAAATATCTCGCTCCTGCCCTCTCCCTGTTTCTCGCCGTTCAGGCCGCGACGCCAGACCGCGACGCCGTCTCGGGAGACGCCGCCGGCGCCGTCCCTGGCCAAGGCGGCGCGGTGGGTCAAGCTCTGGCGGGCGGCTGGGGATTCGGACTGGTAGGCTCTGCGATTTCCCTCGCCACCAAATCGCGCGCTATCACCGCGGCGTTTGGCTTCTATGGAGCAGCGTGGTCTATTTATTCAAACCTGCTGACGCGTGGACACGACGTGGTGTTTCCCGCCCAAACACTGATCCAAATTCGGCTGGGTACTCACCAGCGGCCGGCTTCAAGACTGCCGTTGCCGCCTCCCACGCCGGCGGCGTCGCAGGGCTAGCGATCCGCGGCTCGGAAGCTCGATTTGTGCGCGATGTCATAAGTCAGCGGTGTTCGGCGCGGTGGCGGCCTTTGGACGCCATGGTTTCGGCGCTCCCTTCCTTCGTCAGGGCAGGCTCCGAGCGGCCCTACGGCAATTGCCCGTCGCTGACTTATGACACTCTGTATCGATGACGGGATTTCTCGGTTCTGGAATGAGCTTGTCGAAGATTTGCCTGGCATTTACAATTTTGGTCAGGATCCCGAGTCCGGAATCCCGGCGAGGAGCCCTATGAACCCTTATACGAGCAAGCTGTCCATCGAGTCGCGTTATTCAAGCCGGGACTTTCCGCCCGATGGCGATCTCACAAAACCGGTTTGGAAAAGGGCCAGATGGATTGCGTTCGATCACGACTGGGCAGGAAAGCGCCGCTATCCGCAATCGGAGACGCGCGTGGCAACTTGTTGGACGCCCGGACAAGTCTACCTTGCGTACCACTGCAGATACTCCGCCCTCAATATTTTTAAAGGCGAGAATCCCCGGACGAAAAAGATGGGATTGTGGAACCGCGACGTGGTGGAGGCTTTTCTGAATCCTGATCCTGTACATGTCAACCACTATTACGAGTTCGAGGTGGCCCCGAACAACCTCTGGATCGACCTGAAAATTGACCTCGACCACAAGCCCTCCGGCGACGCTAAATGGAACTCGGGTTACACTCACGCCACCCGGATCGGCAAGAGCGTATGGACGTGCGAGGTGCGAATTCCGGTGTCGCCGCTGGCGGGCCCGCGATATGTGCTCAAGCGGGGCGCTGAATGGCGCGGCAATTTCTTCAGGGCCGACGGCGCGGGAGACGATTCACAGCGACGGCTCCTCGCGTGGAGTCCGACGCTGACGCCGAAGGCCAATTTCCACGTCCCCACGCGGTTCGGAATCATCCGGTTCGTGAAGTGAATCGCCGCGCCGCCGCGACGACGATTCGCATGTTTCCGTATGTTCCTTGTCTACAGCCTGCTTTTCGTTTTGGGCGCGGTTGTGCTCGCGCCGTACTACGCATGGCGGTACCGCAAGACATCGTTCCTGCGAAAATCGTGGCGCGAGCGCCTGGGCTATTTGCCAAGGAGTATGCAAGCCGGGCAACCCGGCTCGATCTGGGTCCACGCGGTCTCGGTGGGCGAAACGCTCGCCGTGGCGGGCTTGGTCGAAGCGCTCTCGGCGCGACATCCCTCCCGCCCCATCTTCATGAGTCATGTGACGCCCACGGGGCGCGAGGCAGGAGAAAGACGGCTGCCGGGAATCGCCGGACGCTTTTTCCTTCCGCTGGATTTGACAGGCCCTCTCACTCGGGTCGTCGAGCGGCTGCGGCCCAGCCTGCTGCTGATCGTCGAAACAGAGTTGTGGCCAAACCTGCTGCGAGTGACGCACCAATCCGGCGCGCGAGTTGCGCTCGTGAATGCCCGCCTGTCGGACCGTTCGCTGAAGGGCTACCGCCTCTTCCGGCCGCTCATGCCGCGCGTGCTCAAGAATATAGACTGGGTTCTGGCCCAGTCGCCGGGCGACGCGGCGCGATTTTGCGAGATCGGGGCGGCGCCGGAGCGCGTATTGCCGTTGGGAAATCTGAAATTTGACAGCCAGCCGCCAGCGAGCGTTGGCATCGTCACCGCGCTAAAAAGCGCTCTTGCCGCCGCGAGGCGCTCTCCCGTACTTGTGGCGGCGAGCACGATGCCGGGTGAAGAGGAACTCGTCGTGCGAGCCTGGAATGAGGTAAGGCCTCGCTACCCGCGAGCCTTACTGATCCTTGCCCCGCGCCATCCGCCGCGTTTCGATCAAGTGGGGCGATTGCTTGACGCTAACCGTTGCGACTACGTGCGCCGCACCTCGCTCGCGCAAAGCGGCCGGGACATCACCGGGCAGCTTGCCGCGCCGGGTGTTATGCTGCTTGATACGCTCGGCGAGCTCAGCGCGTTCTTCGACCTTGCCGACGCGGTCTTCATCGGCGGCAGCCTGGTCGCCACCGGGGGTCATAACCTGCTCGAACCGGCGTGGTGGGGAAAAGCCATTATCTTCGGGCCGCACATGGAGAATTTCAGGGACGCGGCCAGGATATTTCTTGATGCCGGCGGCGCAATCGAGGTGCCGAATGCCAGCGGATTGGCGGTCGAAATTCTGCGGCTGTTTGGGGACGAATCGCGCCGCAAATTCATCGGACAGGCGGCGCTCGGCGCGGTGCGGCGGGAGTCCGGCGCGACGCAGCGGATTCTGGACCACCTCTCAATGATGCTTGATGAAGCCGCGCCAAGCCGCCAGCCGGAAGGCGAGCGATGAGCTTTTTTCTATCGCCTCTGAGTTCGATTTACGGACGCGCGGCCGCGGCGCGCAGCTCCGCCTACCGCCGCGGATGGCTTAGGACGCGGCGCTTGAGCCATCCGGTGATCAGCGTTGGAAACCTCACGCTGGGCGGAAGCGGAAAAACACCGCTCGTCGCGTTGATCGCCAAGCTGCTCCTGAACCATGGCGTGATACCTGCCATCCTGACGCGGGGCTATGCGCGCAAAAAGGGGCCGTCCCTTATTCTTCTCGACCCTTCAAACGAACGCGCACCCGACCCCCGCGAAGTAGGCGACGAACCGGCGCTGTTGGCCGTGGCGCTCCCCGATGTCCCCATCGCCGTATGCGCGGATAGATATCGCGGCGGACGCGCCGCCGAGGCGCAATTTCAAATTGGCGCGTTTCTACTCGACGACGGATTCCAGCACCTGCGGCTCGCGCGCGATCTTGATATTGTGGCGCTCGACGCAACCCAAGAGATTTCCCGCGGCGCCACGCTGCCGGCGGGACGGCAGCGCGAGCGTTTGAGCGCGTTGACGCGCGCGCACGCGGCGGTCGTCACCCGCGCCGGTCAGGCAGATTCGATCGGGATCGAGCGGCAGGCGCGCGGGATCAATTCTGCCATCAAAATCTTTCACGGCGACACGAAGTTGCGCGGCTGGGTCGAAGTGTCCAGCGGCCGCCACCTACCCCCGAATTGGCTGCTCGGACGCCGCGTATGCGCCTTCTGCGCCATTGGTAATCCGCAGGCGTTCTTCCGCGACCTCGTCCGCTGGGGAATGGAGTTGGCGGGCGCCCACGCCTTCCGTGACCATCACGCCTACACTAACTCGGACGTCGCCCACCTCGTTTTAAGCGCGCAGAGCGCGGGCGGCGCAACCCTCGTTACCACCGCCAAAGACGTGATGAACCTGCCTCCGGACTGGAAGCCGGATTTGAACGCCTTCGCCTGCCTCATTGAAGCGGAAATTGCGGAAGAAGGAGAGTTTGAGGCAGCCCTGCTGGCCGTGCTGCCACACGTTTCGTAGCGGCGCCGCGTGCCGCGGCCCTGAGGAAGGAGAGACCCGGCCTAACCCCAACACTGTTCACTTACGCGGCATGTTGCCATTGTGCAAGGAAGTAAGTGCCTGTCATTCTGAGCGCAGCGAAGAATCTCCATGTAAATCAAACGGGAAAAGCAGATTCTTCGCGGAGTTTATCCTGAGCGGAAATACTGAGATTCTTCGCTGCGCTCAGAATGACGAGCGAAGGGCTCAGAATGACCTCTGCCTAAAATCTTCGCACGCGGCGAAAACCCCGCTAAGTGAACAGTGTTGGATCTAGACCCCCGCTCCGGGCGAGAAGGAGTGCAAACTCAAAAGTGTGGAAACTTAAAGGGGAATATTGCCGTGCTTCTTGGGAGGCATGGTCTCGCGCTTCGACTCGAGCATCCGCAGGGCGCGGATCAACCGGCTGCGAGTCTCACGCGGAAAAATGACCGCGTCCAGGTAGCCGCGCTCGGCGGCGATATACGGGTTGGCGAATCGCTCACGAAACTCCGCCACCTTGGCTTCACGCAAAGCGGCGGGGTCGTCCGCCTTCTGCAATTCGCGCCGGTAGACGATATTTACGGCGCCTTCGGCGCCCATCACCGCAATTTCGGCCGTGGGATAAGCAAAGTTAACGTCCGTGCGGATGTGCTTCGACGCCATCACGCAGTACGCTCCACCATAAGCTTTGCGCGCGATCACCGTCACCTTGGGCACGGTGGCCTCGGCGTAGGCAAAGAGGAGCTTCGCGCCGTGCCGGATAATTCCGCCGAGTTCCTGCTGCGTGCCTGGCAGGAATCCGGGCACGTCCACAAAGGTGACCAGGGGAATGTTAAAGGCATCGCAGAAGCGGACGAACCTCGCGCCTTTCACCGACGCGTTGATGTCGAGACATCCGGCAAGGACCTCCGGCTGGTTGGCTACGATGCCCACACTTTGCCCACCCATACGGCCAAAGCCCACCACAAGATTCCGGGCGAAGTCCGCCTGCGCTTCGAGGAAGTTGGCATCGTCCACCACGCGGCGGATGATCTCCTTCATGTCATAAGGCTTGCCGGGATCTTCGGGCACGATCCGGTCGAGATCTTCGTCCTCGCGCCCGGCGGGATCCTGAGTGTCGACCCACGGCGGGTCATCGTGGTTGTTCTGCGGCAGGAAGGAGAGCAGCTCGCGCGCCAAGGCAAGGCAATCGTTGTCATCCGAGGCGAGAAAATGCGCGACCCCGCTGATCCGGTTATGGGTCTCCGGGCCGCCCAGTTCCTCCTTCGTCACCTCTTCGTGCATCACGGTCTTGAGCACGTCGGGGCCCGTCACGAACATGTAGCTTGAATTTTGAACCATCAAGGTAAAATCGGTGATGGCGGGAGAATAGACCGCGCCACCCGCGCACGGGCCCATGATGGCGGAAATTTGCGGGATGACTCCGGAGGCTAGCGTGTTGCGGAGGAAAATATCGGCGTAACCGGCGAGTGATGCCACCCCCTCCTGGATGCGCGCGCCGCCCGAATCATTCAACCCGACCACGGGAGCGCCTACCTTCAGCGCCAGATCCATCACCTTGCAGATTTTGGCCGCGTTGGTTTCGCTAAGCGATCCGCCAAAAACGGTAAAATCCTGCGCGAAGGCGTAGGTAAGCCGTCCATTGATTTGACCGTAGCCCGAGATCACCCCGTCTCCGGGAAAACGCTGCGTGGCGAGGCCAAAGTCCTGGCAGCGGTGCTCTACCAGCCGGTCGATCTCCTCGAAAGTCCCTTCGTCGAACAGCGCATCCAGTCGCGCGCGCGCGGTGAGTTTCCCTTGCGCTTTCTGCCGCGCCTGCCGGTCTTCTCCGCCGCCGCGCTCCGCCTGAGCATTGCGCGCCTGAAGCCCGGCCATCTTTTTTGGGAGCGTCATCGGGGAATAAAAGAATCGGCGCGTAAGCTGCAGCGCTTCGCCGCCGAAATAATGAGCCACAGGAAACGGCGGTTCCCTCCGGCGCCAAGGCAGGTTTCCGCCGCCACCGGTGGGCATCAGGATTTCTGCCCGGAATCAACGACGCCGGGATGCGATCTCCTCACTTCATCTTTGCGGCCCGCGATCGTGGGCGGCATGGCAATAGGCACCCAGCCGGCCTCGAGCTCGGTGGTGGCCACTTTCGCCGCCTTCTTAGAACGGCAATGCGCCAGAGGTTGCGCGCCCGCCTGCAACTGCCGCGCCCGCTTGGCGGCAATCAGAATAAAGCGAAACTTGCTGTCCATCAACGGGGATGCCTCCACTTATCCGCCAAAGGTTTTGCAGATTTTCCGAATGCGCGCCTGCTGGCTTTCCTGCCGCAGACTCGCCGCGCTAAGAATCGCGCGCAGCGCGCGGGTGGCCTGGCGCACGTCGTCGTTCACCACAACGTAGTCATACTCGGTCCAGTGCCGGATCTCTTCCCGCGCCGCGGCGAGCCTTTTTTCGATCACATCCGGCGCGTCAGAGTGGCGGCGCAAAAGCCGCCGCCGCAGCTCTCCGTACGAAGGTGGCAGGAGAAAGATGCTCACAGCGCCGGCCAGGCGCCGGCGCACCTTGCGGTGCCCCTGCACGTCAATATCGAGCAATATGTCGCGGCCTGCGCGCTGCGCAGTCTCGATCTGCCGGAGCGACGTGCCGTAATAGTTTCCGTAGACCTTTGCCCACTCCACGAAGTCCCGCGCCGCAACCATCTGCCTGAAGCGGGATAGGCTCACGAAATGATAATCGCGGCCGTCCTTTTCCCGTGGGCGCGGAGGGCGTGTGGCGTAAGAGATGGAAAACTCAAGCCCCCGCATCGATCGCAGGAGGCGGCGGACGACGGTTGATTTTCCGGAACCTGAGGGCGCGGAGATGATGGCGATGCTTCCCTTGCGGCGCGGAGGAGTCTCACTGGAATTCACTGGGCCTATTTTACCAGGGTTTTCATGGGATGAGCGGCAGTGCCGCCATCATAAATCATCCCGGCATTCTGCTCCGCTCGGCGCCCTTGGATCTGCTTGAACCGTCGCCGCCCGCCAAGGCAGCCCGATGTCGCGCTACGCGAATCCGCTGAAGTATATCATCCTGCAGTGAGGCGCGCATCTCCTGTCCGCCTCGAAAAACCCGAACGCCGCGTTCTTTCTGCAACCGCGCGACTACACGGCTCGAACTCTGCTTGGCCGGCCCGCCCATCCACTTGATCTCCGCCGCATCCGGCAAGGGCGCTCCCACCTACTCGATATTCTGAATCTGTTCGCGCAGCTTTTCGATTTCCACTTTCATCTCGATCGCTGCGTCCTGAATCTTCAGTCCGGCGTCCGGCACGTCGGTGGTTTTGGAGAGCATCGTATTGGCTTCGCGGTTCATTTCCTGCAGGAGGAAGTCGAAACGTTTGCCGGTTTCCCTGCCATCCTCGAGGAGGTGTTTCGCTTGACCTAAGTGGCTTTTGAATCGGGTGACTTCCTCGGTAATGTCCGACCGCATGACCAAGGCGGTCACCTCCTGCGCAATGCGCCCGGGATCCATTCCAATCCCTTCGGAGAGCTCACGCAGGCGCTTTTCGAGGCGTTGGCGGAAAGCCGGCGCCGTCGAAGCGGAAAGGCGCGTCACCGCCGCGGCCATATCTTCAAGGGATTTCAGGCGCGACTTGAGGTCGCGTTCCAGGGTCGCACCCTCCAACTCGCGCATCTCATTGAACCGCTCCAGCGCATCTCGCAGGCCCCGTTCGAGCACGCTCCTGATTTTTCCGCGCTCCGCTTCGTCAAGCTCACTGCCGCCTGCTACCACGCCCGGGATGCGCAGTAGCGCCACCACATCGGGCTCCGCCGCCAGGCTGAACTCCTGCCGGATGTTCTGGCAGACCTGAAGATACGCTTCGAGCAATTTGCGGTCTAACCGCAAGGCGGCGTTGTCGTGGCTCTCCAGGGCCACGGTCAATTCCACGTGGCCGCGCAGGACTCGCTCTTTCACCATGCGGCGGATTTCCGGATCGAGAAAATCCAACCCCATCGGGAGACGCATCTGGAGGTCGAGATAACGATGATTGGTGCCCTTGAGGCTGAGGGAAAGCGAATAAGCCCCGGCTTCAACGCTCGCCGTGCTGTAACCGGTCATGCTACGAATCATAGGAAAAGCCCTCGGCTATCCGGCATCAGCCATCCGCTCGCAGCTGTCAGCACTCAGCATTCAGCGACCCCTCCGTTCGCCGATCGCTTATAGCTGAGGGCTGACGGCGCATCACGGCTCGACATCGGCAAATTGCAGCTCATGAAGCCGCTGGTAAATGCCGCCGCGCAACACCAGGTCCTCGTGGGTTCCAATCTCAGAGATGCAGCCGCGGTCAATCACCACAATGCGGTCGGCGCGGCGGACCGTCGAAAGACGATGCGCGATGACGAGCACGGTGCGGCCGGCCATGAGGTTGAGGAACGCCTTCTGCACGATCATCTCGGATTCCGTATCGAGCGCGGACGTCGCCTCATCCAGAATCAGAATGGGGGAATTTTTGAGCAGCGCGCGCGCGATGGCAATCCGCTGCCGCTGGCCTCCGGAGAGCCGTTGGCCGCGCTCCCCGATAATCGTATGATAACCTTCCGGCATTTCCAGGATGAAATCGTGCGCCAACGCGGCCCGCGCCGCGTCTTCCACCGCGCGCGCGTCGACCTCGGATTGTCCGTAGGCAATGTTTTCAAGAACCGTATCGTTAAAGAGCACGGTCTCCTGCGTGACCATGCCGATCTGCGACCGCAGCGATGCCACGGTCGCGTCACGCAGGTCATGCCCGTCAAAGAGGATGCGCCCGCCTGTGACGTCGAAAAATCGCGGGATCAGATTCGCCAAGGTCGTCTTGCCCGCCCCGCTCGATCCTACAATCGCCACCACCTCGCCCTTGTGAATCGTCAGGTTCACGCCTTGAAGGATCACCGCATCGCCGTAACTGAATTCCACATTTTCAAACACCAGCTCCCGCCGGAAAGGCGCAAGCGGGATGGCGGCGGGCCTCTCTACCACTTCCGACTGCATGCCCAAGACTTCAAAGACGCGCTCCGAGGCGCCCACTGCCAGTTGAAGGGAATCGCTCACGCCGGCAAGCCGCTTGATGGGTTCGTACATTTTGATCAGCGCATACAGGAATACCAGGAAACTGCCCGTTGTCTGGACGTGATGCACAATTTCGTTGCGCGCGTAGAGCAGCAAGGCAGCGATGGTGATGGCGCCGAGCAGCTCCATCAACGGCTGCGTGAGCGCATGGGCGCGCACCCAGCGCAGGTTTACTTTCAATAGCCGCTTTGTAGCAGCCTTGAATTTGTTGCCCTCGAAGGTCTCCATGGCGAAGGCCTTCACCACGCGGATGCCGCTGAACGTCTCCTGCAGGATGTTCGTGAGGTCCGCCATCTTGTCCTGACTCTTGCGGCTGTGCTTGCGGATATAACGGCCGATATTCGCGGAAGGCAATACGATGAACGGCACAATGGCAAGCGAGGCCAGCGCCAGGCGCCAGTCCACGTGGAAGATCACCGCAAGAAGAAACACCAGGGTAAAGGATTGCTTGAAAAAGGCCGCCGTAACGTGTGATACCGCGTCCTGGATGCGCTCAATATCGCTCATGACGGTAGACATCAACCGGCCGGTGGAATTCTGGGTAAAGAACGCCATCGACTGCCGGATGATCTTGTCATAAAGCTTGTTGCGCAGGTCGCGTACCACCGACTGGCCAATGAAGTTCAGCGAGTACGTCCCGGTATACGCGCAAACACCCTTGATGAACGTGACTCCCACCAGGGCAAGCGCAATGGCGACGAGCGGGTCTACGATGTGGCCGGGAAGGAAATCCTGAACGTAGACGGTGTGGCCGTGAAAAGCGAAGAGAAGAACGGGCGCCGTGGAGTGGCTGGTCATGAGCACCCGGTCAAAAATCGGCCGGATGAGCAACGCGTAAACACCCTCGCAAGCTCCCACCACGGCCATCAGGAAAATGGCAACGACGAAGAGTGGAATGTAAGGCCGGGCCTGGCCCAGCAGGCGTCTGAGAGTTTGCATTCGGAGCGGGTGGCGCGACCGGCGCGGCTACCGCTTCCGGTCACGCAGGGTGATCTTAGCGTTTAAGCGCAGTCACGTCAAACCTGGGTGCGCTTCATGGCCTGCAAGCGGCACCGCGGGCGCGCGGAAACCTTAAGAGTCAGGGCCGGCGGCACGCACGCCCTGCCGGCTCGGCCAGCCGCTTAATTCGCCGCAGGCGTAACGGAGAGCGGTGACTTCAGGACAAAGTCGATCTTCGTCTCGGAAGGCAACGTGACCTGCTGGCCGCGTGTGGCCGTCTGATCCACGGTACCGGCGGCGCCCCCGACCGCCGCGCCGATGCCCGCTCCCTTGCCGTGGCCGATCACGGCGCCGAGCAGCGCGCCAAGCGCCGCGCCACCGCCAATTTTTTCCGCGCTATTTTTGCCGCGGGAGGCGCCTTGCTTTTCGTAGTATCCGGTCTCGACGGGATAATCAACGCCGTTATAGGAGATGTCTACCAGCGAGAGCTTTAGCTCTGACTGGCCCTGGTACCGGCCCGCGCTGGTCACCAGGGCTACGCGAACTTTTGCATCCGCACCTTGAGGGATCACGACGCTGTTGCCAGCCACCAGCGGCGCGGTCAGGCTGGCAGAATAGGTCTGGCCCACCTGAGCGGTCTGGGACGAGATGGCATTGATCGTGCGCACGGACACCGTGGTCCCGGCAGGAATGGTCACTGGTGTGGGCGCGGGCGGCGGAGCAGGCTCGGCCGGTGGCGCCGGCGCAGGGGCGCTCGCGGAAGAAGCAGGCGCAGCGTCTGATTGATCCTGCTGCGGAGGGGCGGCTCGCTGCGGCTGATTTTCGGCCACCTGTTGCCTGCGCTCGCGCGGCCTCCGGCGGGCGCGCGGAGCGGACGCTTCTGGCATGGTCTGGTCGGCGGGCGGCGCGGGGCGGGAGTCTGCCGGCGCAGCGGCCTGCGCCACGCTGAGCTGGTCAATCACCTGCTTAACGCCCGCCGTTTTTTGGGCCAAATCCTCCACGGCCAGCTTCTCGAGCGGCGCGTTCACCGCGCCCGAAAGCGTGACCACGCCGTGGTCCGAGGACACGTTGATGGATAGAGGTTTCAGATCGGGGTTCTGATAGAGTTTGGCTTGAATAGCCGAGGTGATTTGCGCGTCGTCCGGAGCGTGCGACATGCTGCTGCATCCGGCGATCACCAGAACGGCCGCGAGCGGCACAAACATCCGATAGCTACGGCTTAAACGTCCCATAGAACCCCCTGGGGTTGGCTTTTGTGTTCGTCTGTACGATTCGGTGTTGGGTGAATGGGTTGTACGCGAGGCGGCTGTATTTTGATCAGCATCGCGTGCTCTAATCCTGCCCGCCAAAGCCGGTCTCACCGCAGCGTTGATCGACGAGGACGCGGTCCTAACGGCGCCGCGGCGGCGAGAGAATCGGAATTACACTGCGGCCGTTCCGGCGGTAAACGCGGAAGTCTTTCTCATCCACTGTGATCACGGTATGACGGGGGTATATCTCGCTCATTCGAATAATACAGAGATCAGCGAGGTCCGGATTGCGATCCGCATATTTTCTGGCGAGGGCCTGAAGATAAGAAGCGTGCTGAGAAAGACTAAACGCGATCCGCATCATGCCCGACTCGAGCAGAGCAAACACATATGCGCTGGACTTCAGGTGAAACGCGGCCTCCGCGAAAACTGCTTCGCAGGTGAGCAACGGCTCGGTAATGGATTTAGCGATTTCGACCGCCCAGGTGTGATGCTGATCGTTACGGTTGCCGAAGGCGACGATGAAGCCGCTGTCCACGATGGCGTTCATCCCCTGTTAAAACCCTTCCGCGCCGAAAGGCCGGCCGGCCCGTCGATTTTCCCCGCGAGCCTGAGAAATCCCTGGCGCCCATTCGCCCGCTTGGCCTTCTCCAACTGCCCCCGGACGATTTTGCCAGCCGGCAAGCCGGTTTCCTTGGATGCCTGTTCGAGCCAATCCGCAAGCTCATCGTTCAGCCGAATGGTAATCGTGTGACTCATATGCCATAATTGTATTACATGTAACGTTGGCAATCAATCCCCGCGCTTGACTCTGGGCGAGGCGATGCCTATTCTCTTGAAGAGTGAAAGTTCGCGAGGTCATCCGGATGCTTGAAATGGACGGTTGGTCGCTGGCAAGAACGCGCGGCAGCCATCATCAGTACAAGCATCCAATTAAGAGGGCTTGGTCACGATACCGGGAAAAGGCAACGATGACCTTGCACCGGGAACGCTGAACAGCATCCTCAAACAAGCAGGCCTGAAGCCAACGCCCCGATGAAGAGGGAGCTAAAATGAGAAAATATTTGATCGTCATCGAGAAAACTGGCGCGGGGTACTCGGCGTATTCACCGGATTTAGACGGCTGCGTATCCACGGGTCGTACGCTCGAGGAAACTGAGAAGAATATGCGCGAGGCAATCGAGTTTCACCTGGAAGGCATGCGGATCAAGGGCCTCGCCGCACCAGAACCTCACACCCATTCGACCTATGTGGAAGTGCCAGCATAGTGGTCGCAGGCTCCTTCCCACGAGGATTAGGAAAAATGTCTGCGCGAGCGGCAGAATCGCCCAGGCTAAACGCAACTTATTTCAGCCGGGTGGTTCCCATGAGGTGAATGTCGATGGAGCGGGCGGCTTTGCGGCCTTCGGAAATGGCCCAGACGACGAGAGACTGGCCGCGCCGAATGTCGCCCGCGGCAAAAACACCCGCCAATGAGCTCATGTAATTCTCGTCCGTGGCAACGTTGCCGCGCGGGTCGAGCTTGAGGCCCGCAATCGCAAGCTGCGCGATCATGCCGTCTTTAACCGGGCCAGTGAAGCCCATGGCGAGCAGCACCAACTCCGCTTCCAAGGCGAATTCGCTGCCAGGAATCGCCTCGAATTTGGGGGGCGGTCCTACGCAGACGCCGTGCAGCCGCTTGACGCTGCCCGCCTCGTCTCCGGTGAATTTTGTGGTATTCACCGCCCAGCGGCGGAGGCCGCCTTCTTCATGCGAACTCTCGACGCGAAGTTGGAGCGGCCAGAGCGGCCACGGTGTGAGCGGCGAGCGCTCAACGGGCGGCGTGGGCATAATCTCGAATTGCTGAACCGATTTCGGCTTCTGCCGGTGCGTGGTGCCGAGGCAGTCCGCGCCCGTGTCGCCGCCGCCGATGATCACCACATTCTTGCCTGTCGCTAGAATCTGGCAATTTACGCTGTCACCGGCATTACGCTTGTTCTGCTGGGGCAGAAACTCCATGGCGAAGTGGATACCCCTGAGCTCGCGGCCGGGAACTTCGAGGTCGCGCGGCTGTTCAGCGCCGCCGGCGAGCAGCACCGCGTCGTAATCCCGCCGCACATCTTCCAGCGGAACGTTCACGCCCACGTGCGCGCGGGTTTCAAAGCGCACGGCCTCCGCGATCATCTGCTCCAGACGCCGGTCGACGATATTCTTTTCCAGCTTGAAGTCGGGAATGCCATAGCGCAGCAAGCCGCCCACGCGGTCCGATTTCTCGAACACGGTCACATCGTGCCCGGCCCGGTTCAACTGCTGCGCCGCGGCAAGCCCCGCCGGGCCCGATCCCACAATCGCCACGCGCTTGCCGGTGCGCGCAGCGGGCGGCTCGGGCACAATCCAGCCCTCCGCAAAGCCGCGCTCGACGATGGTCTTTTCAATGAGCTTGATGGCCACCGGCGGCTCGTTGATGCCGAGCACGCACGCGGCTTCGCACGGCGCGGGACAGATGCGCCCGGTAAATTCCGGAAAGTTGTTGGTGGAATGAAGAATGCGCAGCGCGTCTTTCCATCGGTCCTGATAGACCAGGTCGTTCCAGTCAGGAATGATGTTCGTCACCGGGCATCCGGTGTGGCAGAACGGGATGCCGCAATCCATGCAGCGCGCCGCCTGCGTGCGCACCCGATCCTCGGGAAACGGTTGGTAGACCTCAAAGAAGTCGTTGACCCGCTCCGCCACGGGACGGCGCGACGGGGTCTCGCAGGCGAACTCTTTGAACCCGGTAATTTTGCCCATAATAAAGCGAATCAGCGTTGTAGCGGCGGCGTTCCCGCCGCCGGCTTTTAAAAATAAAGACCGGCGGCAGGAACGCCGCCGCTACAATCCGTCCAAAACGATCCTCCAGGGCGCGGCAAGCAGCGCCCCTACGCGATGACCAAGGTAGCGGAGCGCGGAATGCCCAACACGCGCTTATATTCGTGCGGAAAGACCTTGACGAACTTCGGCAGCGTCGATTCCCAATTATCCAGTATCCATCTCGCTTGCGGACTGCCCGTGTATTCGCCGTGCCGCGCGATCAATTCCTGCAGGGCGTCGATATCTTCCGGGTCAGTGACCGGCTCGAGGTCCACTTCGCGGCGGTTGCATTTGACCGGCCCGAAATCTCCCGCCGCGTCGAGTACATAAGCCACACCGCCCGTCATGCCGGCGGCGAAGTTGCGCCCGGTTTTTCCGAGCACCACCACGAGGCCGCGTGTCATATATTCGCAGCCGTGATCGCCAACGCCCTCCACCACCGCCGTTGCGCCCGAGTTACGCACGGCAAAACGCTCCCCGGCCATGCCGTTGAAGAACGCTTCGCCGCTCGTCGCGCCGTAAAGGCAGACGTTGCCCACGAGGATATTTTCTTCGGCCACAAATTCCGATTCGCGCGGCGGATAGATCATCAGGCGGCCGCCCGAAAGTCCCTTGCCCACGTAGTCGTTCGCCTCGCCTTCGAGACGCAGGGTAACACCCCGCGCCAGAAACGCGCCGAAGCTCTGCCCCGCCGAGCCCGTGAACTGAATTTGCAGCGTGTCTTCCGGCAGGCCCTCCGCTCCGTAGCGCCGCGCGATTTCACCGCTGAGCATGGCGCCTACCGACCGGTGTACGTTGCGGATAGGCAACTGCAGCGCCACCGGCGCGGCGTTCTCGATGGCCTCGCGCGCGTGATCCATCAGACTAACGTCGAGCGATTTCTCAATACCGTGGTCCTGCGCCACTTGCGAGCGGCGCCCCACGTGGTTCGGCACGGGCGGATTGTAAAGAATCGACGCCAGGTTAATGCCTCGTGCCTTCCAGTGATCCACGTCTTTGCGCTGCGCGAGGCAATCGACCCGGCCGACCATATCGTCCAGCTTGCGGAAGCCGAGCGAAGCCATCACGCGGCGCAGGTCCTCGGCCACAAAAAAGAAGAAGTTGATCACGTGCTCGGGCTGGCCGGAAAACTTTTTGCGCAGCTCGGGGTCTTGCGTAGCCACGCCGACCGGGCACGTGTTGAGGTGGCACTTACGCATCATGATGCAGCCCATGGCGATGAGCGGAGCGGTCGAGAAGCCGAATTCCTCCGCGCCGAGGAGCGCCGCGATGGCTACGTCGCGTCCGGTCTGAAGCTTGCCATCCACCTGCACGCGCACCCGGCTGCGCAGGTCATTCATCACCAGCACCTGCTGCGTTTCGGAAAGACCCAGTTCCCACGGGATGCCGGCGTGCCGTATGGAGCTTACGGGCGAGGCGCCTGTGCCGCCGTCGTACCCGCTGATCAGGATCACGTCCGCGTGCGCTTTGGCGACGCCCGCCGCCACCGTACCCACGCCCGCTTCAGCCACGAGCTTTACCGAAATGCGCGCCTGGGCGTTCGCCATTTTGAGGTCGTAGATCAACTGTGCCAGGTCTTCAATCGAGTAAATATCGTGGTGCGGCGGCGGAGAGACCAGAGTGACGCCGGGAATCGAGTGGCGTATGCGCGCGATGGTGTCATCAACCTTGTGGCCCGGCAATTGCCCGCCTTCGCCGGGTTTTGCACCCTGGGCAATTTTGATCTGCAGGTCGTCCGCGTTCACCAGGTACTCGATCGTGACGCCGAAGCGCGCCGAGGCCACTTGTTTGATGCGGCTGCGGCGCAGGTCTCCGTTGGCGTCCGGCTTGTAGCGGGCTTCGTCTTCGCCGCCCTCTCCGGTGTTGGAGCGGCCGCCAATGCGGTTCATGGCGATGGCCAGCGTCTCGTGCGCTTCCTTGCTGATCGAGCCGAAGGACATGGCGCCCGTGGCAAAACGCTTCACGAGCTCCGAGGCCGGTTCAACGTCCTCAAGCGGCACGGGCGGGCCGGCCGGCTTGAAGTCCAACATGCCGCGCAGCATCAGCAGGTCGCGGTTCTGCTGGTCGATCGCGTCCGCAAACTGGCGGAAGATTTCAAACTTGTTCTGGCGCACGGCGTGCTGCAAGCGGCTCACCGTCGCGGGGTTGAGCAGGTGGCGCTCGCCACGCACGCGGAACTGATACTCGCCGCCCACGCGCAATTCGGTTTCACTGGCGGCCGGAGGCTGCCGCGAAAATTCATGCCGGGCCAGCGCCTCGCGCGCGAGGACCTCGACGCCCACCCCCTCGATGCGCGAGGCCGTGCCCGTAAAATACCGCTCGACGAGCGAGCGGTTCAAGCCGAGCGCCTCAAAAATCTGCGCGCCCTGATAGCTCTGCAGAGTGGAGATTCCCATCTTCGAGAACGTCTTCAGTAGGCCTTTGTCCACCGCCTTCATGTAACTTTTCATCACCTTGTCAAAGGTGTATTCGGCCGGGAAAACGCCGTTTTTGTGTAAATCTTCCAGCGTTTCGATGGCGAGATACGGATTCACCGCGCTCGCGCCGTAGCCCAGCAGCAGCGCGTAGTGCATCACCTCGCGCGGCTCGCCCGACTCCACGATCAGGGCCACCTGGTTGCGCGTCTCCTCGCGGATCAGATGGTTGTGCACGGCGGAGAGCGCCAGCAGGCTGGGGATGGGAGCGTTCTTCTCATCGACGCCGCGGTCGGAAAGTATCAGCAGCGTGTAACCCGATTTGATTGAGAGCGACGCGCGCTGGCACAGACGGTCGACGGCCCTTTCGAGTTCCTCAGCGCCGCCTTCAACCGGAAAAATCATCGGGAGCGTGGTGGCGAGAAAATCCCCCCAGCTCACGCGGCGCAATTTTTCCAGGCGCCAATTTGTAATAATCGGGTGGCGAAGCTTCAGCGTGTGGCAGTTGTGCGGCGACTCTTCGAGAAGGTTTCCTTCGCTGCCAATGTAGCAGTTGAGTGACATCACCAGATCCTCGCGGATCGGGTCAACCGGCGGGTTGGTCACCTGCGCGAACATCTGCTTGAAATAGTTGAAGAGCAGTTGCGGCTGGTCGGAGAGGCAGGCGAGCGGGGTATCAATCCCCATGGAGCCGGTGGGCTCTTCGCCCTTCGCGCCCATCGGTCCAATGATGAACTTCAGGTCCTCATCGGTGTAGCCAAAGGCGCGCTGCCGCATGAGGATGGTTTCGTGGTTGGTCGCCCGGACGCGGGGCGGATCGGGCAAGTGATCCAGCGTAATCTGGTTCTCCTTCACCCAGAGCGCGTAAGGATGCCGCGAGGCGAGCTCGTGCTTGATCTCTTCGTCAGAAATCACGCGGCGCTGTTCCGTATCTACGAGCAACATGCGGCCCGGTTCAAGGCGCCCTTTGCGCCGCACCGTTTCGGGCTTTACCGGAAGCACGCCCGCCTCGGACGCCATGATCACCAGGCCATCGCTGGTCACAACGTAGCGGCCGGGGCGTAATCCGTTGCGGTCGAGCTTCGCGCCAATCACCCGGCCGTCGGTGAAGGCCACGGCGGCGGGGCCGTCCCACGGCTCCATGATCGAAGCGTGGAATTCATAAAACGCACGCACGTCCGCCGGCATTGTGGCATCGGTGTCCCACGCCTCGGGAATCAGCATGGAGAGCACGTGGGGCAGCGTGCGCCCGGAAAGCGTGAGCAATTCAACGGCGTTATCCAGCATCGCCGAATCGCTGCCACCCGGCGTGATCACGGGTATGACCTTTTCAATGTCTCGACCAAACAGCGGCGAAGCCAGCGCCGATTGCCGCGCGTGCATCCAGTTGGTATTCCCGCGCAGCGTGTTGATTTCTCCGTTGTGGCACATGTAGCGGTAAGGGTGCGCCAGGTGCCAGGTGGGGAACGTGTTGGTGGAAAAGCGCTGGTGCACGAGGCAGAGCGCGCTCATCACTTCGGGGTCCGAAAGTTCTTTGTAGAAATGCGCGATCTGCGGCGCGAGCAGCAGCCCCTTGTATACGATGGTCCGCGAAGAAAGCGAAGGGATGTAGAAGAATCCCTTTTCCTTTAGTTCGCTCTCCGCAATTTCGGACTCCGCCCGCTTTCGCACCACGTACAGCTTGCGCTCCAGCGCGTCCTGATCCATGCCGCGCACGCCACGGATAAAAATCTGCTCGATGTAAGGCTGCGTGCTGCGCGCCAGGCGGCCAATGGAGTTTGAATCAATCGGCGTATCGCGCCAGCCGAGCACGGAAAGTCCCTCTTCGCTGGCAATCTTTTCGAGGATGCCTTCGCACAGCGCCCTTTCCTGTCGTCCGACGGGGAGGAAAATCATTCCCACGCCATACTCGCCGGGAGCGGGCAGCGAAAAGCCCCACCGCCTGGACTCACGGTCAAAGAAAGCGTGCGGAATTTGAATCAGGATGCCCGCGCCGTCGCCGGTCTCTGGATCACAGCCGCACGCGCCGCGGTGTGTGAGGTTGATGAGGATCTGGAGCCCCTTGGCAATGATGTCATGCGACTTCCTGCCTTCGACGTTGGCTACAAAGCCAATGCCGCACGCGTCCCGCTCGTTCATAGGGTCGTAGAGACCCTGCGCGGGAGGCAGGCCGGAGCGCATCCAATTTAAGTCTTTATTCGCCATGCGGTCTTGTAACGCCTTTTACGGCATTATCCATCATGCACGTTCCATCAGGCAGGTGGAAATCAATACTTTTTATCCGCGTCATAATCGGAATCGATGTGCTGTAACCACATGATAAAACATACGTTAGTGCCTACCTGCGCCCGCGCCTGCTTACTACAATTATTATACAGACGGAAATACGTCCGCGACGCCCGGTTTTGTAGCGGCGGCCTCTGGCCGCCGGTCTTTACTACTAAAAACCCGCGGCCAGAGGCCGCCGCGACAGCATAGGATGGTCGTGGACTTATGTCCCCCCAAATAGCTGTCATTCTTGAGCCCTTCGCTTGTCATTCTGGACGCACCGAAGAATCTCAGTATTTCCGCTCAGGATAAACTCCGCGAAGAATCTGCCGTTGTTTTGAATCCATGAGGTGCGAGATTCTTCTTTCGCTTCGCTCAGGACCGCCTTCGGCTCCTCAGAATGACACGCTTTCGGAGTCTTTCAGCGGCCTGATAAAGCAGCGCTACCTTTGGCTTCGGCAAAAGGCCGCGCTGCGCTACGCGGTCCGCCGCAACAACAAGACCGTTTGGTCGTCGGCCTGCTTACCGTAGTGGAGCGCGGCCCTCCGCATCTCTGCAGAAACGCCGCTCAGAGATTGTTCTGCGTTACCCGCAAGGATGCGCTTCAACGGTTCCATGCCGAACTCGCGGCCCTCGGAATCAAAGACCTCGGTCAGGCCGTCGGTGACAATGGCAAGGATATCGCCGCATTCAAAGCGCACGGCGCCGGTGTCAAATCGCTGGTTCGCGCTGATCGAAAGGGGCAGGTTGCTGACGAAGAGTTCTTCAACATCACCCCGCGATTTCCGGAAATGCAGCAGCGGCAGATGTCCGGCGAGCCCGAACTTCAAATCGGAGCCACCCGCCCAGCTTGCATAGGCGAAGGTGATGAACATGTTGGATTCCGTCATGGGCTTAAGCACTCTGTTCAAATCATCCAGCAACGCTCCATCCGATCCTTCGCACAACAACCGCATCCGGGCCGCACTTTTGGTCATCGCCATCAGGACACCCGCCGATACGCCGTGCCCTGAAACGTCCGCAACGTAGCCAATCCATTTTTCATTCGCCTCGACGAAGTCCACGAGATCTCCCCCGACCTCGCCGCTCGGAACCGAAAGCCCGAAGAACTCAAATTGGGGGGTGCGTGCGGATACTCGTGGAACGAGATCGCGGTGGATGGCGCCCGCCAGCTTGATCTCAGTGTGTGCGGTAAAGAACCGCCTGCCCTCCCATTGGAAAAAGATGACGAAAAGGATATACCCGGCAAGCACCAGGGCGATCGCCACACCCGCATCCACCGTCAGTTTTTCGCGGAACGCCGGGGAGTTGAGCGGCATGTCGAGTATCTTATGGTTGGCATGGACGCTCCATCCGATTTCGGCGGCTGTTATAACGGCCATTACGATAATGACCTTGGTCATGCGCCGCATCACGATGTATGCCCACACCACCGGGAGACAACCTCCAATCACCACGTTCGAGATGATTTGTTTGGGCGTGAACGCATGAAAATCGAGACTATTCTCGATAAACGCGACAGCGCAGAACAGGCAGAATATCCCAAGCAAAAATACCGCCGCGGACAGCCTTGGCACGGTTTTCCAAAAGGCTTCAAGGTCCTTAGACCAACCCATCCATGTATTTGCCATCCGCTACTTATAAGTCATGGCAGGTGTGCGTGCAAGGTTTATTCAGCCGGCGGAATCCGCGGTGCCGAAGCGGCCATGCCATCGTGTTGACCTTCGCAGGAAACTCGATTACGATGGGCGGCATAAGGTAGTCAGCCAATTCTGGACAATTTCAGGAGGAAGATTATGGGCAGGCAAGTGTGGATCCTGGTTCTTGCGGCGTTCCTTTGTTTATGCACGTCCGGGTACGCCGATTTTACCTACACGGAGACCAGCCAGATCACCGGCGGCGCGATGGCAGGTATGATGAAAGGGCTGAGCGTCTTCAGCAAATCCGCGCGGCAAATGACTCAGCCGATGGCGAGAACGACTTATGTGGAGGGCAACCATCTGCGCAGCGATAACGCCGACGGCACCTACAAGATCATTGACCTGGACGGCCAGCAAATCATCGAAGTGGATCCCACGCGCCAAACTTATAGCAAGACCACGTTTCAGGAAATGCGCGAAGCCGTAGAAAAGATGCAGCAGCGCATGAACGACGCGGTGCGCCGCCAGAACGAGAAGCAGGGCACAAACGTGACGATGACTCCGATGATTGAGGTCAACCCCACAGGAAAAACGCAGAGCATCATGGGGCAGAACGCCCAGGAAGTGGACATCAAAGTAGATTTGCAGATGCAGGGGGCGAACGCGCAACAGGGTCCCCAGAGCGCTACGTTTCGCATGGACATGGATTCCTGGGTGGCGCCCGCCGTCACTGGCTTTCACGAGGTGAGTGATTTCTACCGGAAAATGATGACCGAAATAGGCTGGAGCCCCAACGCCACATTCGGCTCGGACCCACGGATGATGAAGTCCATGGCCGAACTGTACAAGAGCGGCAAAATTCCGGCGGGAATGCCCCTCCTGCAAACGGTCAGCACGATGTTGGCCGGCCAGCCCGGAACCCAGGGCGCGGCGCAACAACAGCCGGCGCAAACCCAGCAGCAGTCTTCAAGCTCATCGAGTGATATCACCAATCCAAGCGCGGCGGCAGCGAAGGCCCTTGGCGGGATGTTCGGTGGCTTCGGACATCATCACAAGAAACAGCAGAAGGAAGACCAGCAAAATACTTCGACCCCGCAAACGCCGGCGCCGGCCAACTCGCTTCTCACGATGACGCTGCGAGTGACGTCATATTCAGCGGCGTCCGTGGATTCCTCACTGTTTCAGGTCCCAGCCGGGTTCAAGCAGGTTCAGTCGAACGCGCAGCGAATGGTGCAAGGCGGGAATTAAGGCACAGATTGCGGCCCCGGCGCTGCTTGCCGTGCGCGGAGCCAATGGGCGCGCCGGGAAGCCTCCCTACGAACTTGGTCCTGTCTCGGCGACGGTAATGCGGTGCGTCCAGCGGTGATAGACGAACCCGATGAATGCCACCGCCACGGCGGCAACTAACACCGTATCGAAGCGATGGAAATAGGGCGCCACTGCGTCCCAGTGCGCGCCCAGCTTCATTCCCGCGTACGCCAGCACCCCACACCAAGGAAGTGACCCGAGGAAGGTGTAAATATTAAAGCGGAGAAAGTTCATACGCGCAACCCCGGCGGGAAGAGCAATGAAGGTGCGGACAACGGGCACCAGCCGCGCAAAGAAGACGGTCCCGCTCCCGTAGCGGTCGAACCACCGGTCGGCTAATTCGAGGTCGTGCCGCGAAACCAGCACATACCGCCCGAATTTTTCGGCCAGCGGGCGGCCGCCGTAAGCGCCGATCGCATAGGCCACAATCGAACCCAGGTTGCATCCCACCGCTCCCGCCAACGTCACCCACTCCAGCCGGAACCGACCCAGGAAAACCAGGTAGCCCGAGAATGTCATGATGATTTCGGAAGGAATCGGGATGCAGGCAGACTCGACCGCCATCAACAGCACGATGCCGGCGTAACCGGAATGGGAAATGGCCAAGGTAATGAGCTGGCCCAAAGAACTGAGCGCGTTAGTGGTCATGGTTCGTTGTACATGGGCGCAGCCTTCGCGAGGGCGCTGCTTGCAATCGAGTTGCCTTCCGTAGGGGCAGGGCTTGCCCTGCCCTGGGCGTTGCAAGCAGCGCCCCTACGAACCGGCGGCAAACCGCCGCGTCCCACGCAAGTGCGTCAGCCCTCGACCCGCGTGAATCCTGGCAGCGTGCCGCCTTGTGAGTCATGCTGGACTTTTAAGCGCTGCGAATCGTTGGAAGCAGAGGCGGCTTTCCGCAAAACCGCGTACGAGTCGAAGCCATCCACGTAGGTCCGCGTGACCAGCCATTCATCGCCACTCTCGTCGAAGCGCCAGATCTGGCCCGGCTTCACTTCCAAGGCTTTCATAAGCTTTTTTCCTGGCAGTCGAGTGCGCTGCAAGTATGGTGAGACGTGACCGGCCAGAACGTCCAGAAACTTGATGCTAATGAATCAAGTTTCGGTCATGCCTTTGCGGCTCTGCCGCTTGCTGTTTCGTAGGGGCGCAGCAAGCAGCGCCCCTACGGACCTAATCCTCGGTGGGCGCGTTGTTGTGAGCGGGCAAGGCCGCGGAAAACGTCTTGTGGGTCTGAGGCTCAGCCTCACTAGAACTCAGCCAGCAGCTCAAGCAACCGGTCAATTTCCTCTTCGCTGTTGTAGAAATGCGGAGAAACGCGGACCAGTCCGCGGCGCGCGGAGACAATGACGCGATGATGGTGCAAGCGCTGCGTCACTTCGTCCGCGCTGCCTTTGAGCGGCGCGAAGGAGACAATCCCGGAGCGGTGATCCCGCTCGGCGGGACCAAAGACCGAATACCCGCGCTGCGCAAGCCCTGCGCGCAAGCGGTCCGTCAGATCGAGGATGCGTTCGCCCGCCTGCTCGACCCCCAACTACCGCAGGAGGCTGATGGCGGCGTGAAGCCCATAGATCCCGGCGGTGTTTGGGC
>JBOGJT010000262.1:0-22301 GCA_050745065.1 Terriglobia bacterium | reverse complement strand
AGGGCGGTTTTATCTTCGAGAGAGATGCGGCCATCTTGGGCGAGCAGGTTGATCAGCGCGTCGGCCCAACCTTTACGGCGAACGCTGAGGTGGGGATAAAAGCGTTCCGCCGCGCATCGCAGCAGGCGCTCGTGCTCTTCGCCGGCGATCATCCCCGCGAGCTTCGGGTCTTCCTCCGCCAGCAGGCGCGCAAGCTCGAGCGGACCATAGCGCTGCATAAAGGGGCGCAGCGCCTGGCCCAGCCGCCGGCGTTGGATCCAGACGTCGGAATCGAACGCCTCACGCGCCTCTTCCGAGCTCCCGTTCTGGCCGTTGCTGATTTGATAGAAGGACCACAACGCCATTTCCGTCTCGGCCACGGAACTCATGCGGAAGTGCTTCTGCCATTCTCCCAACTCCCGGCAAAAGGCCATGTAGAGGTCGACCGCGCCCGGCCGTTGTACCTGCAGAATGTTGGCCACTGAGCCGCTGAAAATGGCGAAGTTCGCCGGATACGCGAGTCGCAGGATCAGCGAAACCAGCCCGAGGTTGCGCAGCACGCGCAAAAGGTTCTGTGCAAGATCGCAGCCCGATCCGCGCAGCGGCGCGAGGCGCAGCCGCTCGCGCTTCAGCGCCACGTCCAATTGCTTCACGTCCGGACGGGGCCACGCACGCGCGTACGGCGACCGCGCGGGATCAAACAACGGCATAACGTGCCCAACGGAGAGCCAGCTTGAATCCCGGTGAAGGTAGGCGAAATTCTCTTCCAAATGACGGAAGTCATAGGCGCGGCCGTATACGGCGCGACTGACCTCAGGGAAACGCTCGCGGAAAATGTGAAGGTTAAACTCAGGCATCCTCTTCGGGCTCGCGGTCCTCCGTACGTTTGAGCCGCAGGGTCGCAATGCGGCGCGGCCGGAGAAATCCCCGCAGCCGGTCACGCCAGGGCTTCGGCCACGAGCCCGCTTTCAAAACGTCCGTGACGCGGGTGGCGCTGAGGTCACTTACTTCATCCCATTTTCCAATGGACCGCACAAACCGCTCCACCTCAAGCCGATCGGCGTCCGCCTGAGACGGCAGCGCCATCTGCTCGTGTTGCGAGATGGAAACGCGGAGCCCGTTTCCCTGCACCACCCGCGTCCCCCGCGCGCGCGCAAAACGGAGAATACTCTCGCGCAGACTTTCGAGGCGCCGCTGCACGCGGTCCGACTGCGATTTGACTTCGGCAAACTCGTTCACCAGCTTCACGCCCGCGTCCTGCGCCATTTCGGGCAGCGTCATCGACTCCACCTCAATGACGTGGTTCCACAAGGGGCACGCGGGCCGGTATTCGCACCAGTCGCAGAGGCGGCTCTTCACCGGCGGAAAGTCCGTCGTTACCGCGATCCGGTCAATCAACTCGACCGTGTTTTGCCGGAGATCCTGAATCTCCTCGTGCGTGCGCCGCGAAATGAGCGTTGAATCTAGAGCGACGTAATGCCAGATCAGGTCCACGCGCTCAACGTCCTGCCAGCGGGTCTCCAGGCCGTACTGATAAAGCGCCAACTGGCGGTCGCGGTCGGCCATGGCCTGGTCGGGGAGCCGGCTGCCCGTCTTGTAATCGTGAATCTCATACGTCCCATCCGCGCGGCGAGCCAAGCGGTCAATGTAACCCTGAAACTTGTGGCGCCCGTCCGCATCGAGCGGAAATATCAGGTGCATCTCCGTGCTTAGCGTCGAGCTTGCGTCGAACGGATGATGGCGGCGGTAGTAATTGCTGATGCAGCGCACCCCGTAATCGCGATAGTTTGCTTCGGTAAGACCCGCGCGCACCATTTTGATTCCGGGGTTCCAGCCTCGCTGCCACAAGTCGTGGTAGTACGCGAGCAGGCCGTCGAGCGAATTCAGCTTTTCGTATTTCAGGTCGTCGTAGAGTTTTTCCAGCGTTTCGTGAACCAGCGAGCCGGTGAACGCTTCCACCCCTTTTTCCTCGGGCTTCCGCACCCGGTCGACGTAGTGGAACTTATACTTCTGCGGGCACTGCTCGAACATGGAAAGCTGCGAGTGAGAATAGATGGGCATGGAAAATTCGCTTTACCGGGCAAGCGAGCGCCCGATGAGTATAATCGCGTTTACACCGCGAGAAAAGCCCTGCGAGGATGATTTTCGCGGGACCACCTGGCCCCTCTGCCGCGCGATTGCTCTTGCATCAATTAGGCTACATCAATAGCCTAATGCCGTCAATCCTTTTCTCCATGTTCGGCCGCTGCGCCACTCTTCTCTCGCGCCGTTTTCCTGGTTGATTTCGGCCAGATCGTGGCCCAAAATCACCACCGGACGCGGAACCCCGCCCTTCCAATTTCTGGCTGATGAGCTAACTATCTGATAATCCAGAAGATAGATATTCAGGCTGGCGGCCAGGCTTGGCCCATCGCGTGCCTAAACCCAATCCAGAGGTTTCGAGCGTAGCGAGACGGTTGGCTTGGAGGTGACACATGAAAACCCGGATATGGATACCGATACTGATGTTGGCGATGGCTTCTGCCGCGGCGACGGAGATGCGGGCGCAGGTGAAGCTTTCTCCCGGCGTCGCGCGGGTCAGTCTTATCGACGGGAACGTTTCCACAGCACGTGGGGATGCCAGTGGTTGGTCTGCGGCCACCATCAACATGCCGCTCGTGACTGGGGACAAGATATCGACCGGCGCAAACTCACGCGCCGAGGTACAACTGGACTTCGCAGACGTCCTTCGCCTCGCACCGTCCACCGAAGCGAACATCGCCAACCTCACTACCAACCAGATTCAGGTACAGGTGGCGCAGGGCTTGGTGGATTATACCGTTCTCAAGGGCACGCAAGCTCAAGTGGAAATTGATACTCCGAACGTGGCCGTGCACCCTCAAGGGCCGGGCGTTTACCGGATTGAGGTAGACTCGCAATCTCAAACACGCATTACCGTCCGCCGGGGCGAGGCGCAGGTGTCAACTCCGCAAGGCAGCACGAATCTTGACCAGGGCAAAACGATGGTGGTGGAAGGCGCCAGCAACCCGCAATATCAGATTACCGACGCCACGGGCAAGGATGAGTGGGACCGATGGAATGACCAGCGCAACGGAGTGATCCAAAACGCTCAGAACTATCAGCACGATAACCAATACTACACGGGCGCCGCAGACCTCGACGCCTATGGCACTTGGCGATACGTTCCCGGCTACGACTGGTGCTGGACGCCGGCGATCGATGCCGGGTGGGTTCCCTACAGCGTTGGGCGATGGGTTTGGGAGCCGTACTACGGATGGACTTGGGTTTCCGCGGAGCCGTGGGGCTGGGCGCCGTATCACTACGGACGCTGGTTCTCCTACGGCGGCTCGTGGATGTGGTGGCCCGGACCCGTCACTCGATTTTATCGCCCGATTTGGGCCCCGGCCTACGTCTCCTTCTTCGGCTTCGGCGTAGGCGGATTCCACGTGGGCTTTGGGTTCGGGTTCGGCAACATCGGGTGGCTGCCGGTCGGACCGTGCGATCCGTTCTTCCCTTGGTATGGGCGGGGCTACGGGCGGGGCTACGGGCGCGGTTTCGGACGTGGCGGCTTCGGATACAACCGGGTTAACATCACGAACATCAACAACATCACGAACATCAACAATATCCGGCGGATTACGAACAACAGATCTCTGCCTTACGTCGCGCCGCTGGCCGGGCGAGGGCGGCCGGTTTACTCGAACTATCAATCGGCGCTCAGGAACGGCAACGTGCGCAGGGCCATCGTCACCGTGCCCGCCGCGCGCTTCGGCACAGGAGCTGTCCGGCAGGCTCGACTGGGATCAGTGAGCGCCGCGCAATTCCGCCAGGCTTCTCTGGTTTCAGGGCACGTGCCCGTGGTGCCGACGCGCGCGAGCCTTAGCGCCAGCGGCAGGACGGCCAACCGCGCTTCCCTGCCCTCGGCCTCGGTAAACAACCGGCGTTTCTTCACCACACGCCAGCCGGCAGCCCGCGCCACGCCGTTTACGCAACAGGCGGCGCGAGTTCAGCGGATGGTAGAGACCAGCCGCGTGAGCACCACTAACCACCCAAACAGCCAGACCAGCGCTCAAACGCGATTCAACTCCACCGACCCGCGTAACGCCGGCGCGCGCGGTGCTGCCACTCAGTCTGCCGCGGCCGGCAACGGCTGGCGTCGTTTTGGAACGCCAGCGCCTTCGCGGACGCCTGCCAACACACGGCAAGCCGCGGCGCACAGTTCGTCCTTCAACAATGACAGCCGCGTCTTCAACAACTCTTCGAGGCCGGCCGCGCGATCTTCCGCCCCATCGCAGTCCGCCGCGCGGCCGGGCTGGCGGAGTTTTTCGAGTGCCCCAAACACTGTGCGGAGCACGGAAACGCGCTCCCGCTTAAACAGTTCAACCGCGCCGAGCGCGCGCGCGGCACGAGAAAGCCCTGCGAACCGCAGCCAGGGCGGCTGGCAGCGGTTCAGCTCGCATCCGTCGCCCGCCACAGGGGGTAACTCGGGTGGCAGAAGGCCCGCGCTTCAGTTTAACCGCCCGATCATGACGGGACGATCCTCCGGCTACTCAAGCTACCGTGGATCGTGGGGACGCGGCTATAGTTCCGCGCCATCACGCAGCCGTAGCTACAGCAGCCCTCCGCGCGCATCCTCCTCCCGCGCGGGCAGCGGTGGCGCTTATCACGGGGGTGGCGGTGGGTACCACGGTGGCGGAGGCTCACACGGAGGCGGCGGCTCACACGGAGGCAGGCGGTAACCCGTCTCGCACGACTCTCGGCTGGCTGCCGAAAGTCGGGTTTATTCGCCGTTCTCATCTGAAAATTCCTGTTGTGGCGACGGCCTCTGGCCGCCGGATTTTCGGGCGCTCAGAAGCTGTGAAAAAATCCGCCAGCGATGTCATTCCGAGCAAGGCCAGGGATTTCGCCCTTTTGTTTCCAACAAAAAGCGGATGCTTCGCTACGCTCAGCATGACAGATTCATTTTTTTTCACACCTTCTCAGAGAGCGCCGCTAGCGAAAAAACTGCAATCAACGCTCAGTAATCCTGCCTGCGTTATCGTCCCAGGAAGTTTTCCAGCGTGCTGATTTCCTTCTCGATGTTCAGAACCGCCACGCGCGGCTTCTGCTGCGCGGAGCATAGCGACGCGGCTACGAGCACCGAGAATAACAAAAGTGACTAGCGCTACATGGTGGCTGGACCTCGTGTATAGATATTAGGCGGCGGGCGTTTGCCCGGCGTAGGCAGCACTAGAGGACCGGGCTATCTCCGGGACAAGACTTATCGCATAAGTTTTCTGCGCTGGATAAGAATACCTATGATGAGGCGATATCAACCTGGACGGGTATCCCCGTCAGCCCGTCTGAGCTGGGCCGCGCCCCCATCAAAGTATGCTGGAGTGGAAAAATGCTTGCTCAAACTCCTTCGCCCGGCCAGCGTACCGTAATCGAGTGGCCGGCCCAAGAGCCGAGCTGATCACGTAGTTTGCCGGGAAAAAAAAGGGCACTGCGGAGGGAAGCGGTCAGGCGGCGCATTCGAATACAATCCAGCGCGGCCGTGTTTTGTGAGCCAGACTCTCACCAGCGCGCAGTTTCACCGGTTAACCTTCTCACTTCACCAATCCCTGACTTATTGCAAACGAAAGCCGCGGAAAAAGTCTGGTGCCGAAGAGAGGACTCGAACCTCCACACCCTGTCGGGTACTACACCCTGAATGTAGCGCGTCTGCCAATTCCGCCACTTCGGCACGGGGACGGCCGGCGACGGCCGGATCGCTGCATGCGGCGATTCAACCCGCAGGCCCGTGGACTCATGTTGTCATCGAGTTGTCGCGGTGTCAAGAAATGCGCGACGGCGGCCTTCAGCCGTGTGTTTTCTGAGGAGCTTGCTACGTCGTCCGGGCGCTCAAATACTCTTCAATCGTGATGCCCACCTTCTGCCGGAAGTGATCGGCGAAAGAAGCAAGGTCAGCGTCGGTTTTATCCCACTCAACGCTCACCACGCGATGCATAGGGTAGAACGTCGTCGAGGCGGGTAGCTGGGGCTCACCGGGGTGCTGAGCCTGCCGAACGAAGTCATCAAACGAATCCACCCGAATGCCCTGCACCGTAATTCCTTCCGCCTTCAATGCCCTGAGCGCACCCCAGATCTTTTCGTGTGGGTTCGTCAGCGTTGCAATCACGATCGTACCGGGTTCCATCGGTTGCCTCCAATGCCCATGAGGGCTGTGGCCTTGTGGGTGACGCCTGCCGCAGATCAGGCCCATTCATAAACGCGCAATTGCGGGTCCGCACGCAGGCCCGCCTCCGTCAATTTTTGCACGCCATCCACCGTAGTTCCAGCGGCAATTTCTTTCAAGACGAGTCCCTCAGCGGTGACATCCATCACCGCAAGCTCGGTCACGATAGAGTCCACAACTCCCGTTCCCGTGAGCGGAAGCACGCAGCGTTTCAGAATTTTTGGCCGGCCGTCCCGCGTCGTGTGCTCCATCGCCACGATCACCCGATTTGCGCCCGCCACAAGGTCCATGCTGCCCCCCATGCCCTTCACCATCTTACCGGGGATCATCCAGCTCGCGAGGTCGCCTTTTTCACTGACCTCCATGCCTCCGAGAACCGTGAGATCAATTTTTCCGCCACGGATCATAGCGAACGAGTCGGCGCTGGAAAAATAGGCCGTGCCCGGTATTTCGGTGATGGTTTCTTTGCCGGCGTTGATGAGGTCCGGGTCTTCTTCGCCTTCGAATGGATAAGGACCCACGCCCAACATGCCGTTCTCGGATTGAAGAATCACTTCGATGCCCGGCGGAATGAAATTGGCAACGAGCGTGGGAATGCCGATGCCCAGGTTGACGTAGTAACCGTCCTTCAGCTCCTTGGCGATGCGGCGCGCGATGATTTCGCGTTTGTCCATGACGCTGTCCTACAGAAGTGTGGCGCTACGTACTTCAAGCGCGCGGCTTCTCCCGCACCGTGCGGCGTTCGATCTTCTTCTTATAATCCTTTCCCGCTAAAATCCGCTGCACGTAAATTCCCGGCGTGGCGATGCAGTTCGGGTCAAGCTCGCCTCGCTCCACGAGTTGTTCGACTTCGGCGATCGTAATGTTCGCCGCAGTTGCCATGACGGAATTAAAGTTTCGCGCCGTTTTGCGGTAAAGCAGATTTCCCCACCGGTCGCCCTTCCAGGCTTTGATCAAGGCAAAATCCGCGGTGAGGCCGCGCTCGAGCAAATAGGGGCGGCCGTAGAATTCGCGCACCTCCCTCCCCTCAGCAACCACGGTCCCCACGCCGGTTGGGGTGTAGAAACCCGGAATACCCGCGCCCCCGGCGCGGATGCGCTCCGCCAGCGTTCCCTGAGGCGTCAACTCCATTTCGAGCCCGCCGTGCAGCACAAGATCTTCCAGGTGTTTGTTTTCGCCAACGTAAGAACCGATCAGTTTTCTGATCTGCCCGGCTTCGAGAAGCAGGCCAAGTCCCAAGCCGTCTACACCCGCATTATTGCTGATGATGGTGAGGTTTTTGGCGCCGGTGCGGAGCAACGCGTGGATCAGATTCTCCGGAATGCCACAAAGCCCAAAGCCACCCACCATGAGGCTTGCGCCGTCCCGAATATCGGCGACTGCATCGTCCGCGCTGAGGAAGACCTTATTCACCGCGCCAGTATACCGCGAACCGAGGCCGGTGTAATGCCGTAGCGAACAAGCAGCAATCCTGGTGCGGAAGGGTTCTGAGGTTTAAAAGGACCTTCAGCCCGTTTACGGCGTGCTCTGGTAGGGCATCAACTGTTCGGTGAGGAGCGTGAGTCCTTGCCCGGTGATTTTGTAGGCAGCCTCGTGCCACGGCGGCAGCTTTCCCTGCTGCACGTCCTGGATGTACTCGCGCTCGGTCAGATACTGGAAAATAACCTTCGTGGGCGACACTTCCATTTTGCCATCGTAGAGATCACGTCTCTCCCAAAGATTGCTGAGCTTCTGGCCGTCGAACGAGTAAAGGATGGCGCTGAGTCTCGGCTGGCTCTTTCCCAGCCGGTTACCGTACGCGATAAAGCGGAAATCGCCGGAGGTTGACGGCGGGAGAAAGGCGTAATGCATGTCCGTTCGCGGCACGAACTGCGTAAGCGCCACGCGCCGCGTTTGGCCATCTTTGCTGTCAAACAACGCCAGCACGTTGACGCGTTCGAAGTTCGACCATCCCAGCGTGTATCCGGCGCCTACGAGCTCGCCGCCATTCCACGGGCGAGCGAACACGGCCGGATCACCGAAAAAGGGATAATGCAGCTTGGAGAAATATTGCTCCATCTGCATTCGCACCCGCACGTCGAGAGGATAGGCCGTGTCCGTTTTCTCGAATTGGTTGGCGCTCATCCATTGCGTGAGCGCATGCATCACCAGATCCTGCACCTGGCTGGTGAGGCTGCCGGAATCGTCAAGGCTCACGCCGTAAAGCTGGCGAACCAGGTAGTTGATGTGGCCCGGAAGATCCGGTGGTGGGCCAGCCTGCTTCTTCGCGCGGCGTCCCGCGGCCAGCCCGGCGGCCGATCCGGCGCAGAGCACTCCCAATGCCAAAAGGAACGCCAAAAGTGCGCCGGCAACCGCTGCGCCGCACACTGTAGAATGCCGCTTGTGCATCATCACGTTAGCCCCAACACTGTTCACTTAGGCAGCGTCTTGCCATTGTGCGAAAGAAGTAAGTGCCTGTCATTCTGAGCGGAGCGAAGAATCTGCAGTTAAATCAGTCGGGAAAAGCAGATTCTTCGCTCCGCTCAGAATGACACGTGGCCAAAATCATCGCACGCGGCGGCCCCGCAGAAATGGGTCCGTATCGCGACGGTTGTTAATATTGATGGATCGAAGTCACGGAGCCGTCAGTAAAGATGACGAACAGCACGTGCGGAGGGTCGCCGTAAAGCCAGTCTTCTTCTTGCGAGCCGTCCGGCAGATCCTTGCGCACCTTGCGGTTCGGCCGCCCCTTGGCCGACAGCACAGCGGACTTATTCATCCCTGCGACCACCTGATGTTTTTTGATCGCGGCCTTAAACTCGGGTGGAACTTGGGGTGAATACAGCACCGTGGGAGCGCGGCGGGAAAAGTCCAGCACCTCACTCAACAGCTTCTTCACTTGCGTCACGGTCGGATTGGCGTCGTTTGGCGGAAGATCGAGTGTGATGTATGACCCGTTTGAAGGTGTCGTTGTCGTGGATCGCTGCTGCATGACGGGCGCCGGAAATGGACCCATGCCGATCTGAAGATGCTGATACCAGTGTGCGCCGGTGCGTCCGCCGCCATTGATGGCAAACACGATGTGCCCCGGCTTGAACTTGATATCCGTGATCTCGACGGGCAATCCGGGCCGGACGGATTCTCCCCTCCGGCGAAGCTCCTTCACCGCTCGCGCCTGGTCCACTTCGCCGTCTGGAGCCACTCGAATGCCATGCTTGCCCCAGGGAAGCGGCACCTTGGCGACAGCGACCTCGTGCGCGAGGCCGCGCACCAGCAGGATTCTATCGTAGCGTCTAACTTCCTGCCTGGCGTCAAGCGTCCTCGCGAAGGCAACAAACATGAGGCCGGCCATCAGCCCCAGCAAGCATTTACCCGGCTTTGAAAACCCATGTGGGTGAGCCATAAGCGGCCCCGGATGCAGGCAGCCCTTTTCCGTCGAGCCACCGACATCCCCATTGTACGCCTGCTCCGTTTTCAAGCAAAGTGGTTATCTCTGGTGGTTATCGCATCAGCGGCGACTCTGGTGAACGTTCAGTTCGCTCGCGGCCGTGGGGATGAAGGAATCAGGAAACTCCTGCCTGTGGCAGCATCGAAAACGCCAAGTCGGGAATTAATCAGCGTCAAAAATAGACAAGCTCAGGGTTTTGCCGAAACCCTGCCATTCCATTCCAGCCGTCAAGCCGGTTAGAATTCCTCGACTACCGCACTGCTGAAAAACGCCGAACGTGACCCTCTCGATTGTTGCTGAAGATCGGTCTCACGCGAAAGCAGAGCATCGGTTCCGGACGGCGGCGCCGGGTGAAGTTATTACTCGTAAGTTAATATTCGTATCTGAAAACTTATCAACAATTCTGTTGAAAATCCTGTGGAAAAGAAGCCCATTCCACTCATTAACGCGCCCATTCTGAACGAGTTTTAACGTTTTGCCTTATAATGCAGCAAGATGTGATAAGCCAATCATTATCAATAACTTACGAGTATTTTATGCACCCGTTTTGTGCAGCTTGGCGAGCAAATGCGCATTCCGATTGATCGCCATGAAGCGAGGCGTTGGAAATTTAAAGCTCGCCCTTTGGCGGTTGCGCGTCAACGTCGCGCCTGAAAACGCGCGCAGCGGAGGGCGGCTGGCGCCTTACGCGATAAATCCTCACCCATTGCCCGCGATCACGAAACTCTTGAACGAGTTCTAAGTGAAACCGCAAGGCGAGCGCGGCCGGCTGAACCTGCGGGCGATATTCATAGAAGCGCCGGCTGATCGCGCGGAGAGGGCGGAAAGTTGTCAGCAGATTTCCGGGGGGCGCCCACTGGCGCGAGTAGAGGTAGACCACATCAAAGCCGGCCGCGCCGGCGAAGGAGCCAGGACTGAAGTCCTGCACCGCCGAGACTTTCAATCTGCGCGTCACGTAACCCAGAAACGGTTGTTCCAGTTCGTCCGTGGCCGGCCAGGCGGTGAGGATCACCGGGTGGCCGGGCAGCGATTCCAGGTAATGTGCGGCCCGTTGGTGCAGGTGGACGAAATCCGCATACGAGGTGTTATCCTCGTACGGGAAGGGATAAGGCGGGTTGATGAACCACGCCGCGACAAAGCACGCAGCGATGACCACGCACGCCACCCGCCTGGCGCGTATCGGCATTTCCATGATGTAGGCCACGCACATCACGAAGAACACGGGAAACGCAGGCAGCATATACCGTGGCAGGATGGCGCCGCCCACCACGCTGAGCATCAGAACGTAGACCGCGATCAATCCCCACGCCAGGAAAAGGAAATCACCGAAGTCGTGACCAAGTCCCGGGCGATACGCTCTCTTCGCCGCGATCGCCCGGTCTGGGCCTGCGGTCTTGTCAAGGGACGCGGTTGGAAGCGAGGGACGCGGCTTTCTCTTCGACCACGCGATTCCTGCCAGAGCGGTCAAAACAAGCAGCCACTCGAAGCCCTGAAAAAAGATTTCCGCCAGGCGAGCCAAAAGGCTTCGCAAAATATGAAGCGGCGCGACGGCGGAATAGAGGTTGTACTGCAGGTAGCCCGCGTTTCCGGTCCAGAAGCCGGTGCAGCCGTGATAGTAAATGGCCCACGCGATCAGCGGCACTACCGGCAGCACCGCAAGCGTCCAGGCCATCGCGCGCCGTTCCTTGCGCCGGAAAAGCATAAAAGCCCACGCCACCGCGAGCATCACGACCGCTGTCTCCTTGCTGAGCACCGCGAGTGAGGCTGCGGCGGCGAACATTCCCCACCGGTCATCGAGAACAAATAGAATGGCCATCGTGGTGAAAAACGCGGCGGTGAGGTCCAGAAACACTAACGAGCTCTGCGCAAAGAAAAGCGGCGAGAGCGCCAGCAGAACCGCCGCCCAAACGCCGGCTTCGCGCCCCGCCACGCGCCGCCCCAGCCTATAAGTTGTAAGGACAATGGCGGCGGCGATCAGGACCATGGCGGAACGGGTGATGACCTCGGAAAAGCCGAACAGATGCCACACTGCCCCGAGATACACCATGACCAGGGGTGTATGCCCTGTGGGCAATGTATGCCGGGGAATCAACCAGCCATGATGGTAAAAATCCAGCGCCGCGGGAACGTAATAGCCGGCCTCGTCCCAGAAATACGGAAGGCGCAGCAGCGAAAAGTGAATGAGCAGAAGGCCGAGGAAAATGATGGGGAAAATAATCAACGTTCTGACGACGGGTCGCATCAAGCAATCACTTTACCAGAATCCCGCCGTGCGTTATCACGACGGCCACGCGTTCGGCGCCGGCCCAACTTTCGCAGTTGGGAACTTTGCTGAGTGCGATCCGGCCTCCGTGCCGGTGTCACCCCGCGCAAGCGGGGGTCCATTCATTCACTCGATTCCCGCTTTCGCGGGAATGACGGGAAATGCCCTTCGGAACGGTATTTTTCTTCAGCTTTGACGGAGGGGTGCGCGAGATAGAAGTTGGAATTGAGCGGCAATCGCTGCCCGGCGGCCCTCCCAGTAGTCCTCAAAACGGCAATTGAGATAAGAAAAGCGCAGAGCCAGGATTGCATTGGCTCCCCGGACGGTCCAGAACATCCCAGGCCTTTTGAGGCGGGCGGAGACCACCGTCTTGCATCCCGCTTCGATGACGCCCGAGCCCGCAAACAGGTGCTGGCGGCGAAACTGGCGATAGCGCATACGTCCCGCGTTTCCCTCGAAATAGTCTGCCTCGGTGCGAACCCTTTCCGCGACTTCGGGGATCCTGGATTTGAGGGCGCGCAGCGCCGCCGCCAGCGCCTTGCGCCGCTCCGTGAGCGGGCCTGGCTCGTTCCAGAAACCGGCTGGTTCAGGAGTCATGCGCGGATTCTGCCGCGAAGGGCCCCCGAACCGAACCCTTTGAAACGCGGTAGGCGATGATGCAGTGTTGGACTATGGAACAAGGTGTTACACTGTGTTCCATGAAGCCAGGGAAGCACCGTGCCGACGATGAAACACCGGGTAGCCCTAAACTTGGACGATAACGAATTCGCGGAGATGGCCGCAATGGCGGACAAACACGATGTCTCGTTCGCATGGCGCGGGCGTCAGGCGTTTCTGGAATTCCTCGTCCGCTATCGTAATGAACAGCTCAATCTGCCATGGCGCCTTGAAGCGCGAAACGCCCACGGCCCGCGCAGGGATGAACATGCGGCGCAGTGACCTCCCTTTCGGGAGCGAATTTTCTCCCTCGCAGATCGTGCTGCCGGATCTGCTGGAAATCATCGAGGCAAGCGAGGGCGATTGGCGCGCGCTGGAAGCGGCCATCCTCAAACGGTATTTTTCCGGCCATGCCGAAGGCCGCTACGGTGAGGACGCCTCGTACAATCGCGGCAAGCTCGCCAACAATTGCAAGCTCGGCTTAATCGCCTACGGCATCATCGAGCGCGCGGGCAGCTTCACCGAGTTTGGCCGCCACCTTTACGACATCCGCAGGGATGAACCGGCACTCTGCCGCGACCTCGCCCGCCACATTCTTCTTAACTTGAGTGGCATGCTGATGGTTCAGTGCATCCAGGACATGACCTCAGCCGGAGAGGAAGTAAATTTGACGACGTTGCGCGAGGGCTTGGCCGCGCGCGGCGTTCACTATCCTCCGGGCGGAAAACACCCGAGCATCATGCGGCTGTGGCTTGCGAAAGCGGGCGTTTTCGTCGGCTCGCGTTGGCAGATGGACACCATACGATTACAGGAAGTTCTCGGAGCCAACCCGGACGATTTTGAAATCCTCGCGCGCTTCACCGCCGAGCAGCGGGCCTTTCTCCGCGCGCTTGCCAACGCAGGCGTAACCACGCCGCAGCCCGCGAACGAAGTTGCCCGTCTTGCGGCCACGACTTACGGCGTGCGCTTCCCTGAGAAGAGCCTGCCCAAACTTGTCCTCAACGCGCTTGTGGAGGCGGGCTATATCACCGCTGAAAAAACCACCACGGGGCGCGGCGCAAAGCCGTTTCTCGTTGCGCCGACCGAGAAGCTCATAAACGATCTTGTCGGGCCGTTGCTCGATCAGCTGAAAGACCAGACCGACCCGAAGCTCCTTGACCTCCTGAAAAAACCGCTCGCAGCCGTGCTGTGCGAGTTGAAATCCGACGATAAGTACGTAGCCGGGCTTGCGCTTGAGGCGCTCGCCTTTAAGCTCATGCGCGTGCTCGACATGACGTATGTTGCGACCCGGCTTCGCGCGTCCGCGACCGGCGGGGCCGAAGTGGACTTGATCTTTCAATCTGCCCGCCTTGTGTTCTCGCGCTGGCAGGTTCAGTGCAAGAACACCAGCCGCGTCTCGCTCGACGACGTGGCGAAGGAAGTGGGGTTGACGCACTTCCTCAAAAGCAATGTCATAGTGATGGTTTCGAGCGGCGAAATCGGCCCGGAGGCGCGACGCTACGCCAACAAGATCATGTCGGATTCCAATCTCTGCATTGTCATGGTGGACGGCGGCGACCTCACCATGATTGAATCACGGGCGGCGGCCCTCGTTGACGTATTCATGCGCGAGGCCCGGCACGCAATGGACCTCAAGAAACTCGATATTTGAAACGGACTGCATGATGCCCCCGCGACCAAAAACAAGCCCGAAGGTTTTTCGCAAAACATCTCTTGGGCAGATTGTTCACGGCGACAGTTTGGACGTTCTCGCCACTTACGCCGACAAGTCCGTGGACCTGATAATGACCAGCCCGCCTTTCGGCCTTGTACGCAAGAAGGATTACGGCAACGTCGAGGCCCACGAATATGTTGAGTGGTTCCGGCCCTTCGGCGAGCAGTTCAAGCGCGTGCTCAAAGACAATGGCAGCCTGGTCATTGACATCGGCGGCGCATGGATCAAGGGCTACCCGACGCGCAGCCTGTATCATTTCAAGTTGCTGATCCTGCTTTGCGAGGAATTCGGGTTTCACCTAGCGCAGGATTTCTATTGGTGGAACCCCTCGAAACTGCCGACGCCCGCCGAGTGGGTGACGGTGCGCCGCGTGCGCGTGAAGGACGCCATCAATACCGTGTGGTGGCTTTCGAAAACACCTTGGCCCAAAGCCAGCAACCGCCGGGTGCTTCAGCCTTATAGCCCGGCGATGGTCCAGCTGTTGGAAAAGGGATACCGGGCGAAGAAACGGCCATCCGGCCATGACATCAGCGAGAAATTCTCAATCGACAACGGCGCGGCCATTCCGCCGAACCTCGTCGCCATCCCGAACACCGAGAGCAACAGCTTCTATCTGCGCTATTGCGAGGAACACGGTTTCAAGCCGCATCCGGCGCGTTACCCGGCTGACTTGCCGGAGTATTTCATCCGAATGCTGACGGACCCCGACGATGTTGTCGTGGACCCGTTCGCGGGCAGCTGCGTCACCGGCGAAGTCTGCGAGCGCCTTGGTCGCTCGTGGTGCTGCATCGAACTGCTGCACGAATACTGCGAAGCCGCTCTAGGCCGCTTCGTCCGCGATCCCAATGAGACGGCCCGGCCCCTGGCTGATCCGCGCGACGATTCCAACTATTACCGCGTGCCGCGTCCCGGCATATTGTGGAACGGCCATACCGGAGACGCCTTGCCGAAAGACGGCGGAAAGAAACGGCAGCTCGCGCCCAAGGCGAAACGGCAGACGGCGAGCGCGAAGGCGAACGGCCACGCAGCGGCCCCCGTCAATGGCCGATGCGACGTTGCGCAGGAGGAAGCCGAAGATTTTTTCCTGACCTCGCCGTTGCCGAAGCGCACGCCGTCCAGGTCGGCAAAACACTGAAAGGCTCACGATGCCTGACCTGCCGCCAGAGCAGCTTGTCGCCGCAATCACGACCGCGATCACGGAGTCCGGCTATGAGCCGGAGCTGAATTTATTCGCCGGTTTAGATTTACAGCGGCGCCGCACATTCACGATCGGCTCGCCTTCCGTTGAAATCGCCCGCCAGGAACTCCGCGGGGCCGGGGCGCGCTGCGCAAATTGACAGAGTCTCCTTAATCGTTCTAAACTAAGGCTTTTGAGCTTCAGAAGGGATACCATCTATGTACGCAATCTTTAGGACCGGAGGGAAACAATACCGCGTTTCCCCAGGCGACGTGATTCGCGTCGAAGAATTATCGGGCGACGAAGGCGCAACGGTTGAATTCAACCACGTCTTCGCGGTGCGCAAGGCAAGCCTGCGCCTTGGCAATCCGCTGGTGGCGGACGCCAAGGTGACGGGGGTCATCGTGCGCAATGCGAAGGCCAAGAAAGTTCTGGTGGTGAAATACAAGCGCAAAAAGCAATACCGGCGCACGCGAGGCCACCGCCAGCATTTCAGCGAAGTGCTGATCAAAGACATTGCCGGAGCGTAGCTTGGCTGACGCGCAGGCTGCCAGCGCCGGAAAGGAATTCTGAGATGGCTCATAAGAAGGGATTGGGAAGCTCTCGCAACGGACGCGATTCAAACTCCCAGCGGCTCGGCGTGAAGCGGTTTGGCGGCCAGTTAGTGAGCGGCGGATCGATTCTCGTCCGGCAGCGCGGCAGCCGGTTGAAACCCGGCGAGAACGTCGGCATCGGCAAAGACGATACGCTTTTTGCTAAAGTGACTGGCGTGGTCCATTACGAAGACAAAGGCCGCATGGGCCGCTACGTTAATATCATCGTTCCATCGGCCTAGTCGTAATGCTGCAAAGCAGCAATGGCGCGAAAGCGGCAGGCGCTGATTTTTTGGGTGCCGCCGCTTTTTTGCTTTTGGCCGCAGGGGGGTTACGGCGCTTTGCGGGCGCCGGGCTGTGACGGCGCTGGAGCGCCACGGCTGCACAGGCTGCGGAAAAACCCGCCCATCCTGTCATTCCGGGGAGCCGGGCGCGACGAAAAATCTCGCGAGTGATTTGTTGGCCGAGCGGGATTCCTCGCTTCGCTCGGAATGACAGTGTTCTGAAGCGTTTTTCCGCAGCCTGTTCAACCCGAAACGCCAATCGCCTCCTGCCGCTTGCGCCGCTCCCTTCCCCGGTTGATGATAGTCATATTCTGTCCTTCGCGCGCTGAGCGTTGGTGAGGCAACGGCAGACCCTGATCTTATGTTCATTGACGAAGCGAAAATCCGCGTAACAGGCGGCCCCGGCGGCAACGGCTGCATGGCCTTCCGGCGGGAGAAATTCATCCCGCGCGGCGGTCCAAGTGGCGGGGACGGTGGAAATGGCGGCAGCGTGTTTCTCGAAAGCACTCCACACCTCAACACGCTGCTGAAATTCCGTTATAATCCCGAATTCAAGGCGGAGCGCGGACGGCACGGGGAAGGCTCGAACTGCCACGGCAGAACCGGAGAGGACCTTGTGATTACCGTGCCTGCGGGTACGGTCGTTTACGACGCGGCCGCCGGCGCGCGTCTGTGGGACTTCACGGCGAGCGGCCAGCGCTATCTTGCCGCTCGCGGTGGACGCGGCGGACGCGGCAACGCGCGGTTTGCCACTTCCGTGCATCAGGCGCCGAGGCGCGCGGACCCGGGAACGCCGGGCGAGGAACTCACGCTGAGACTCGAATTGAAACTTCTCGCGGACGTGGGTCTGGTGGGCTTCCCCAACGTGGGCAAATCCACGTTGATCTCGCGCGTGAGCGCAGCGCGACCGCGCATTGCCGATTACCCCTTCACCACGCTTGTGCCGCATCTCGGGGTTGTGGCGGTCGGCGGCGAGGAGTCCTTCGTCATGGCCGATATCCCCGGTTTAATCGAAGGCGCGCATCGGGGCCGCGGGCTGGGCGACCGTTTTTTGCGCCACGTTGAGCGCACTCGCCTGCTGCTTCATATGATCGACGCGGCCGAGGAGACGGAGCGCGACCCGATCGAGGACTATCGGGTGATTCTCCGCGAGCTCGAAAGCTTCAGCCCCGATGTGGCGCAAAAGCCGATGTTGATGGTGGCGTCGCGTGTGGACGCCGCCGGCGCCACGAGCGAAGGTACGCGGCTCGCGGCGCTTCGCCGGTTCTGCCGCGAAAAGGGCTTGGCGCTCTACGAAATCTCCGCCATCACCGGCCAGGGACTTGAAGATCTTAAGCGCGCCGCGTGGGCCGCGCTGAACGACGCAAGCCGCGAGGCCGCGGCCGCCCCAGAGCGCGAAGCCCATCCTCTCGAGGAGCATTGCGCCGTGACCCATCTTGCGGGAAAGACCGGGCTGGCCGAAGAGTGAACATCGCGCTTTTTGGCGGGACATTCGATCCGATCCATAGCGGCCATATGCGCGCGGCGCGGGCCGCGACGCGGAAGCTCGGCCTCGATCGCGTCCTGTTTGTACCTTCGGGCCACCCACCCCATAAACGGCGCAATGACGTCACGCCCTTTGCTCACCGGTTTGCCATGGTGTCCCTGGCCTGCGCCGGGGAACCGCGCTTCATACCTTCGCTGCTTGAAACGCCGCACGGAAAGCCCCAGTTTTCGGTGGATACCATCCGGCGGGTGAAGGATGCGATGGGCAAGACTGACCATCTTTTTTTTCTCGTCGGGCTTGACGCTTTTCTGGATATCCCGCAATGGAAGCAGCCCGGACGGTTGCTCGACCTGGTGGATTTCATTGTGGTCTCGCGGCCGGGTTTCAAATGGCGCGAGCTCGTTCAGATGCTGCCGTCCGGACTGTTGTATGAGCTGCCACATCGGCAGAGCACAACGCTGGCGCTGCCCCACACGAAAATCCACGTTCTTACCGGGGTGAACGTGCCGGTCTCATCGCGCGGCATCCGCAGGGGCATCCAGAACGGAGCCAGCGTGACTGGCCTTATCCCCCGGCTTGTGGAAGAATACATCATGAAAGAAGAACTATATCAGGCGATCGGGGAGTCCCGTTGATGGGGCCGGAACTTCACCAGGCGGTGCGCGCCGCGCAGGAGCGGAAGGCGTTCGATCTCACGGTTCTTGACCTTAAGGACGTATCGTCGTTTACCGATTTTTTCCTCATTTGCACCGGCACTTCCACGCGCCACGCGCAATCGATTTGCGATGGCGTGGTGGAGCAGCTCAAAAAGTCGGGACTCGCCCCGGTTCATATCGAGGGCTATTCTCAAGCGGAATGGGTGTTGGTGGACTACCTCAACTTCGTCGTACATATTTTCGTGGAGCGGGCGCGCCTTTTCTACGATCTCGAGCGGCTCTGGAAGAGCGCCCGGCGGGTGGAGATCCCCGCCTGAGCCACACGATTTCATGGCGCGCGGGTGGCGCAGACATGCCGTTGCTTGGCATGTCTGCGATGCAGCGAAGCTGGCACCCGTGACTCGATCCGCGAGCAATCTGTGAATGTCGCAGACATCGCAAAAGTGCGATGTCTGCGCCACCCGCGCGTTCGTGATGTCACGCGGCGCCTCAAAGCCATGCGAATTCGCATTATCTGCGAAGGGAAAACAAAGGACGAACGCCTTCGCAGCCTTCAGTCGGACTATGCCGCGCGCATCCGCCACTTCGCTCCGCTCGAGGTAGACGAGATCCGGCCCGGCGTTCGCGGCGCAAAACGGGACCACTTGACGCCTGTTGAGCGGCGCCTTCTGGACAAGAAGCCGGGTTGCCGGATGGTAGCGCTAGATGAGCGCGGCCAGCACTGGACGTCTGCGGAATTAGCGCGCTGGATGAGTGAAAGCGCGTTGCAAGGCGTCCGCGAAATCGCTTTCCTGGTGGGCGGACCGGAGGGCTTTTCCGAGGCGTTCCGCGGGCAGGCGGATACTTTACTCGCGCTCAGCCGGATGACTCTTACCCGCGACTGGGCGCGGACGCTTTTGCTGGAACAGATTTACCGCGCCTTTACCATCGAGCGCGGTTATCCCTATCCGCGCTGACGGTGCGCGGCTCTCTGAACGCGGCGCTTATTGACGATACATATTATAGCGATGACCTTCTCTGGAACGGCAGCTGTGGCGGCGGCCTCCGGCCGCCGGTTCTTAGTGTGAAAGACGGGTGGCCGGAGGCGGCCGCTGCAACCGTAGGCGACAATGGAGGCAACGTTTGCCTGAAACGAGAAAAGGGCTGATCATGGTGTACACAGGCCCGGGAAAAGGCAAGACGACGGCAGCGCTGGGCACGGCGTTTCGCGCTGTGGGACAAGGGATGAAGGTGCTCATGGTGCAGTTCATCAAGGGATCGTGGCATTATGGTGAGCTGGAGACGGCAAAGCTGCTGGGCGGCCGGATGGAAATCCTGCCCATGGGCCGCGGCTTCGTCAAGGTGGGCGCCGAGAAGCCGGATCCGGAAGACGTCCGGCTGGTCGAGGAGGCGTGGAAGTTCGCTGGAGAGAGGATCGCAGACGGGGACCACGATCTGGTTATTCTCGACGAGATTAATTACGCGATCAGTTATAAAATGCTCGACCCCGAAGCGGTCGCGCAGACCCTGCGGCAGAAGCCGGAAATGGTGCACGTGATCCTGACCGGGCGTAGCGCGCACCCCTCCATCGTCGAGGTCGCCGACCTGGTCACGGAGATGCGCGAAGTGAAGCACCCCTATCAGAAAGGCATCATGGCGCAGCGCGGGATCGAATATTGACCGGAATGGGAAACACCGGCCGCTCGCCCCAACACTGTTCACTTAGCGGATTTTTCGCCGCGTGCGAAGATTTTGGCCACCTGTCATTCTGAGCCGATTCGCTCCGCTTCGAATCGCTCTAAGCGCAGCGAGGAGGCTCACGGTAAACTCCGCGAAGAATCTGCTTTTCCCGTTTGATTTACATGCAGATTCTTCGGGGAGTTTATCCTGAGTGGAAATACTGAGATTCTTCGCTGCGCTCAGAATGACGAGCGAAGGGCTCAGAATGACAGGCACTTACTTCTTTCACACAATGGCAAGACGTTGCCTAAGTGAACAGTGTTGTCCCTCGCCCCGAGAATAGTTATGAGCTGGTTTCGCCGCGAAAAACAACCGCTGGAGGCTCCGAAGGAGAAGCGCGTGCAAACGGAGGGCTTGTGGATCAAGTGCGACGATTGCAAGCAGACCCTCTGGAAGAAAGACCTCGAAGCAAACCTCTACTGCTGTCCCAAATGCGGCCGTGCCTTCCGCATGTCTGCACGAGACCGGCTGCAGATGCTGTTTGACGGTGGAAAATACGACGAGCATGACGCGGGACTGGCGTCGTCCGACCCTCTGAATTTCAAGGACACGAAGACGTATCGCGACCGCCTGAAAAACGCCGAGAGGGAAACCGGACTCAAAGACGCGCTGGTTACGGGCGAGGGCCTCCTCGATGGGCGCCGTGTGATCATCTGCGCCATGGAATTCCGGTTTATCGGCGGAAGCATGGGCGCCGTTGTGGGCGAAAAGATTGCCCGCGCCATTGACTACTGCATCGCGGGCCACACGCCGCTGATCGTGGTTTCGTGCTCGGGAGGCGCGCGAATGATGGAAGGCGTCATCAGCCTGATGCAGATGGCCAAAATCAGCGCGGCGTTGGCTCGGCTGGAGGAAGCTCGCCAGCCCTACATCTCCGTTCTGACGGACCCGACCACGGGCGGCGTCACGGCGAGTTTTGCCATGCTGGGAGATTTGAATATCGCCGAGCCGGGCGCTCTGATCGGGTTCGCTGGTCCCCGCGTGATCGAGCAGACCATCCGGCAGAAGCTTCCGGAGGGCTTCCAGCAATCCGAATTCCTGCTGGAGCACGGAATGCTGGATGCGATCGTTCCGCGCAAGGAGCTGCGCGGCTACCTCGCGCGAGTGCTGAGTTTGCTGGCTGCGCGGGCGCCTGCGGCCGCCGGAACCCAACCCTGACGCCCTTGCCCCAGCGCTCGTGCTCGTGGGTGGCGCAGCGCGGCGAAGCCGCAATCGAAAAATAGTCCGGTCGGGAACTCTATAACTTGGGTGGGCTGCACGTCTTTGCATCTTGTGCTCCGTGGTCTCTGCGGCCTCCGTGGTGAAGATCTCTACCACAGAGCGCACAGAGATCACTGAGTGCGAGTGCGTAGAGGGCGGAATTGGTTGCCACAATAGCAAGAATTTACAATCTTGCAATGCAGAACACGGCCGCCAAGCGGTGCGGAAAGACGTTTTTGGCTGCCAGTCTGGGCGAAGCGAAGAACCTGCTGTTGTTTTGAATCCACGCGCTGCGAGATTCTTCCTCTGTCTTCGGCCTCATTAACATGCATCCATCTTTCAGGCTCTGTTACATTACCGGGCCGGATCGGCTCTCCGCCCGCCCACTCGAAGCCATCCTGGCGGAAGCCGTGGACGCGGACATCGACTTGATCCAAATCCGTGCTAAGGGTTTCGATACGCCCGACATCATGCATCTCGCCGAGTTCGCCGTGGCGCGCGCCAGAGGAACTGGCTCACGGGTGGTGATCAACGATCGCATGGACGTGGCACTCGCCACTGGCGCAGCCGGCGTTCATCTAGGCAACCATTCGATACCCGCCGTCACGGTGCGCGCGATCGCTCCCCCCAATTTGCTGGTTGGTGTTTCCTGCCATTCGCTCGACGAGGCGGGCAACGCGGAATCGGCCGGCGCCGATTATATTCTGCTTGGACCGGTGTTTGAAACGCCCTCGAAAGCCGCTTACGGACCTCCCCTTGGCCTCAAGCAGCTCAGCAAGATTGCCGCGTGCGTGAGCACCCCTATTCTGGCGCTGGGCGGGATCACCCTGGAGCGCGTGAAGCCGTGCCTGGAAGCCGGAGCAACCGGCATCGCCGCGATCCGTCTGTTCGAGGACGCGCCGTCGCTCGCACGGCGCGTGGCGGAGCTT
>JBOGJT010000261.1:0-22051 GCA_050745065.1 Terriglobia bacterium | reverse complement strand
GGTCTTTACTATCAAAAACCGGCGGCCAGAGGCCGCCGCTCCAGCATAGGATGGCCGTGGACTTATGTCCCCCCGTATAACGAGGCGCGATGTCACTCAAGTTGCGGATGCAGTCCGGCCCCAATCGCCTGTGTCGCTGCGCCGTCGCTTCCCCTTGCGGGCTTCATTCCGCGCTTACTTTTGGAAGCGAAATGGTAAGTTCATTCCCCTGTAGCGATGCGGTGGATTTTTCGGGATCGACGTCCACTGGCAGATCAACGCGGCTGAAGAAGCGGAGGGATGAGGTTTCGCGGTTTCGTCCACCCTCCCCTACGGTCTCTTCCCTCTTGCCGCTGATGATAAGCCGGCGCGGCTCGATACCAATCTTCAGATGCTCCGGGCTGAACCCGGAAACCGCTGCCCGGATCTTCACTTTATCGTGGGATTCGGTGATCTCTTCACTCAGAGGATGGAGGATTTCTCCTTCGGCCTGAAGCCAATCGGCCAGTTCTTGGCCGCCTTCGCATCCTCTGGCGTCGAATAGCTCATAGGCGCGGTGCGAGATGGACTCCTGGACTGCACTGAATAAGCTCGCCAGGTCCGCGCCCATCAAGAGGGCCGGCTGCTGAGCTTGCCCTTCGTGATGGTGAGTGGTCATCTCCTCTTGGCGTTGCCGTTTCGATGCGGGTGTGCTCATGGTTTTCCTCCCAAATTGGATGTCGGCGCCTCGCCGCCGAATGTTCGTTTTCGATAGATTCACCGGCGCTGCGCCGGCCGCGATGACCGTCCGTCGGGCGCGGCCCCACGGTCTGGCGATGAGCTCGCGGCGCCACAGACGCCGCGCGGAGCCGTCACTACGCGGACGCTGCGCCCCGCGCGGCGCCGCCTGCCTGTCTGTTGACGGAGCTCTCCGCAATTTCCGTTAGCTTCTGGTCTGCGTGTTTTTCCTCGGTCAGCGTCTCCTCCAATAACTGAACCGCTCGCGCGCTGTCGCACTGCGCGGCCCAGGCCTTCAGAGAGCCGTAAACGGCAATTTCATAGTGCTCAACCCGCTGCGCTCCGGCAATAAGGCCGGCATCGCGGACGGCCCGGTCTCCCTTCTCACCGATGATGTCTTCGCCTTCCTTCAAAATCCCCCTCACCCCGTCGCATTTTTTCGCCTTGGGCTTCTCTCCTAGCCCTTCGAAGATTTGTTCAAGCCGCGCAACGTGCTGTTTCGTCTGTTGGAGGTGGTGCTCGAAGGCGGTCTTGAGCAGCGGCGAGGAGGCTGCTTCGGTCAGCTTTGGCAGCGCCTTAACAAACTCTTTTTCCGCGTCGTAAATGTCTTGTAGTTCGTCAACATAGAGACTCTTTAACGATTCAAACTTCATATGTGTTGACCTCCCGTATTTCTGCTGTCTTTAACTTGCGCCCGCTTCACTACAAACAACATTCCGGTGTTTCCCGATTTTTCACCGGAAATTGCTTTAGACGCCATCCGTCGGCCCGGGTCGAACTGCTGGTCTTCCCATCATCGCGGGCTGGGTGGCTGGAAGGGACCGGTGAGAACCGGCGAAGATTCAAACGCGCCGGCAGAAAAGGAGACACAGGATCACAAGGCAGAATTCCCCGGTCACAAGGCGTACAGCTTGTGTGACGAATAGTGTCTTGGCCGATGCGCGATAGCAGATATCACGCCGCTATCGCGCACGAGCGTTGGGTGCGGGGCAAAATCATTAGTCCCAATACGGCTTATAGCCGTAGTAGGTGTAGATTTCCGCACCCCATCCCAGATCGGACATGTTCGGCCAGCGGTCTTTGGCAAATCCGGGGGCCTGCTTAAGCAGTTCCTTATTCACATTCAGGATAAACTGCTTTTGGACGGTGTCGATTTTCAAAGCATTCCACGGGATGGCGAACAGCTTATCGCCCAACCCCAGGAAGCCGCCGAATGAGAGCACCGCGTAAGCGATCCGTCCCGATTCGAGGTCGATCATGATTTCCTCGATTTTTCCCAGATCTTCTTCCTGCAAATTGACGACCTTATCTCCGCTGAGCGTGCTTGCCGCCAGAACCCGAGTGTGCGTTTTTGCGGGTATCACTTGCGCCATGATGCGATTCTCCTTTTTTCTAGATTCGTCGCGCCGGCGTTCGGCGCGTGGACAGTGGCATATCTGTGAACGCGGTTAAGTATCCGGCTAGCCACGCCGGATGTGTTCAACGTGAATGGTCTGCGTGCTGGCGTCGTAGGCGCCGGTCACGCGCACCTGCTCGCCTGCGAACTGCTTCGCCTTCTCTTGATCGTCGAGCTGATACGTCTTTTTGGTAGACCGGTTGTAAAGCACAAGCTGGGCGCCCGCCTGCACGCATTTTAAGGTACATTCTTTGGCGGTTTTGGCGCCTTCCTGTTTCATCATCGCGCCGTGCGATCCCGCCTTGGCGCACTCGCTGTCGAAGATGTCGCCCCTGAATGTGTGCGCCTTTTGAGTGCCGCTCGACGCCTGAGCGTTCTGCTGAGCAGGTTGAGGCGCAGCGTCTTGCGCGCACATCGGAAGCACTGAAGCTGCGAAAAAGATCGCCAGCGCTGCCACGAACAAGCTTTTTGTCTTCATTAAAATGTCTCCTTTTCCCCGGCGGGCCGAGTTCCGGTCACGTGCACGCTGGAGATTTGAACTATTGACGACGTCATCAGCGTCGCATGCGAGCACCAGTCCGCGGAATCGGATTAAACCCTTAGCTGTGCCACAAAACAACCTGAGGGTTGGCTTTTGTTACTCGATTTCGTTCCCGTGCGCGTCATGAGAGCCGCGGGCAGGGCGTCACTGACAGCGAGACGGCAACCGTCTCTTTCTGCACAGCGCAGGCAGCCAAAAGTTCTGTAGAATGAGGGGCTGTGACTATTTTCGCCCCTGGAGGTTGAATGAAAACATGGCCCGGTAAGCCCTATCCGCTCGGCGCCACGTGGGACGGCTCCGGAGTTAACTTCGCTCTCTTTTCGGAAAATGCGACGAAGGTCGAGTTGTGTCTGTTTGCCGGGCCCGGCGGCAATCAGGACGCCGGGCGAATCACGATGCCCGAGTGTACGGACCACGTATGGCACGCGTTTCTGCCGGAGGCGCGTCCGGGCCAACTTTATGGGTACAGGGTCTATGGCCCCTACGCTCCGGAAGAGGGATATCGCTTCAACCCCGCCAAACTGCTCCTCGATCCCTACGCGAAAGTTATCGCCGGCGACCTGCAGTGGAGCGACACTCAGTTCGGATACACGGTGGGGCACGCGGACGCAGACCTCTCGAAAGACGATCGCGACGATTCCACAAACGTGCCGAAGTGTGCTGTTCTTGACCCGGCCTTTGACTGGGAAGGAGATAGGCACCCGCACACTCCCTTTGCCAAAACGCTGATTTATGAGCTCCACGTCAAGGGGTTCACTGCTCAACACAGCGGCGTACCGGAGAAAGAGCGCGGAACCTACGCCGGGCTGGCGTCTCCCGCGGTGCTGGAATATCTGGGCAAGCTGGGCATCTCCGCCGTTGAATTGATGCCGGTGCACGCGTTCATTGACGACCGGCCATTGGTGGACCGCGGCCTTCGCAATTATTGGGGTTACAACTCGATCGGTTTCTTCGCCCCCGAGGAGCGCTATTCGAGCTCTGGAAATCTTGGCCAGCAAGTCGCGGAATTCAAGAACATGGTCAAGGCGCTGCATCGCGCGGGAATCGAGGTGATACTGGACGTGGTTTATAACCACACCGCCGAGGGAAGCGAGCTCGGTCCGACGCTATGTTTTCGCGGAATCGACAACGCCAGCTATTACCTTTTGAAGCCGGAAAACCGGCGCTACTACCAGGACTACACGGGCTGTGGAAATTCCCCCAACATGCGCCATCCTCGCGTCTTGCAGCTCATCATGGACAGCCTTCGCTACTGGGTGCTTGACATGCACGTGGACGGGTTCCGCTTTGATCTGGCCTCCACGCTGGCACGAACCCTGCAAGGCGTGGACCGGCTGGGCGCGTTTTTCGACATCATCCATCAGGACCCGGTGATATCGCAGGTAAAGCTGATTGCCGAGCCGTGGGATCTGGGGGAAGGTGGATACCAAGTGGGAAACTTTCCTATTCTCTGGGCGGAGTGGAACGGCCGCTATCGGGATACGGTGCGCCGTTATTGGCGCGGTGACAGCGGGCAAATCGGCGAGCTGGCCTTCCGCCTTACTGGAAGCAGCGACCTTTATGAGTACGGCGGAAGGCGGCCACACGCCAGTATTAATTTCGTGACCGCCCATGATGGATTCACGCTCCATGACCTCGTGGCCTACAACGAAAAACACAATGAAGCCAACGGCGAAGAAAACCGCGATGGGACGAACGACAACATCAGTTGGAATTGCGGCGCGGAAGGACCTACAAGCGACCCGGTGATCCTGGCCCTCCGGGGCCGCCAGCAGCGCAATTTCCTGGCGACGCTTCTCCTTTCGCAGGGCGTGCCCATGCTCTTGGCGGGAGACGAAATCGGGCGGACGAAAACGGGGAACAACAATACGTACTGCCAGGACAACGACCTTTCGTGGCTGGACTGGAAGCTGGAAGCGCCGCGGCAGGAGCTGCTGAACTTCACGCGCTATGTCATCAAATTGTTTCATGAGCATCCCGCTCTCCGCCGCCGGCGGTTCTTTCATGGCCGCAAAATTCGCGGCTCGGATGTCAAAGACCTCACTTGGTTCCGGCCCGATGGCGGAGAAATGTCCGACGAGGACTGGGAACAGCCCGAAACTCGCTCCTTGGCTTTGCGGATGGCGGGCGACGCCATGGATGAAGTCGACGAACGCGGCAATCGAATTGTCGATGACGTGCTGCTGGTCCTTCTGAACGCTCACCACGAACCCGTCAACTTCGTGCTGCCGCCGAAACATGCCGGGCAAGAATGGGAATTATTGCTGGATACCAAGGATTCGACTGGGCACTGGCCCTCGGCGCAGCGCAACGAGGCGTATCGCGTCGAAGGCCGCGCCGTAGTGATGCTGCGCATCAAGTCGCCGCCGGGCGCTAAAAAATGATAGACTGACGGCGGGTTGCTCCATACGCAGGGTAGAAAGCCGAAATCCGGCCTTGGCCTTCCGATTTCGCCCCCGGGGTGACACATGAAGAAAAAGGGAGGACGTTATGACACGCACGATGAAATGGGTCGTAGTCAATTTGGTTCTCACTGCCGCCGTTGCGGCGCTGCCCGCTCTGGGAGCGCAGAACAGCAGCGCCAATCGCCCATCCCCTCCGCCGCACCAGCCTGGATCGTACTTGAAGCAGGCGGTGGGCCATCAATTGAGGCTGCTGCCTTATTATTCGCTCTTCGACAATCTCGAGTACAAGATTGACGGCTACCATGTAACGCTGCTCGGCCAGGTGGTAAGGCCCACGCTGAAGTCCGAAGCGGAAAATGTCGTCAAGAAGATCGAAGGAGTGCAAGGCGTGACCAACCATATTCAGGTGCTGCCGGTCTCTCCGATGGACCATAGAATTCGTTTGGCGGAGTACCGTGCAATATACGGGCAGCCTACGCTCAACCGTTACGCATTGCAGGCCGTCCCTCCCATCCACATTATCGTAGACAACGGGCACGTCACGTTAGTCGGCGTCGTGGCGGATCAGATGGACAAGAACGTCGCGGGCATCCAGGCCAAAACCGTCCACGGCGTGTTCTCGGTCACTAACGATTTGCGCGTGGAAAAATAGGGCGAACAAGGTCGGGCTGACGCTTGGGCGCATTCTGCGGCCCGTTGCGCAAAGGAAGCAGCATTGTCTTTAGGCGCCACCTATCTGGGCAACGGGCGGTCGGAGTTCCTCGTATGGGCGCCCAAAAGCCAGTCGGTTGAAGTGCAGGTGATCGAGCCCTGCCCGCAGCGGGTCCCGATGCGGAGCGAGGGCCGAGGCTATTTCAAAGCCGTACTCGACGATGCGGCGCCGGAGAGCCTTTACCGTTATGTTTTGGATGGCGGGAAGGAGCGCCCGGACCCAGCGTCCCGTTCTCAACCCCGGGGCGTACACGGCCCCTCTCAGATTATTGACTCGTCCACGTTTGCCTGGACCGACCGCGATTGGACGGGAATTCCACTTGACGATTACATTATCTATGAGCTGCACGCCGGGACTTACACGCGCGAGGGGACGTTTGATGGAGTCATCCGCCATCTCGACGCACTACGGGAGCTGGGAATCACCGCGGTCGAGGTGATGCCCGTCGCGCAGTTTCCCGGAGCACGCAACTGGGGCTATGACGGGGTGTTCCCTTTCGCCGTGCAGAACAGCTACGGCGGGCCCGATGGATTAAGACGGCTGGTGAACGCGTGCCATGAGAGGGGATTGGCTCTGGTTCTCGACGTGGTCTATAACCACTTGGGCCACGAGGGAAATTATCTGGCCGATTTTGGTCCGTACTTCACCGGCCGCTACCAGACACCATGGGGGCCGGCCATCAACTTCGACGGGCCGCAAAGCGACGAGGTGGTCCGCTACTTCAAAGAAAACGCCGCCTATTGGCTCACCGAATTTCACGTTGACGCCCTCCGCCTCGACGCCATCCACGCCATCACCGATTGCAGCGCCCAGCCGTTCCTACGGCTGCTCGCGCAATCCGTGCGGCAGGTCGCGGGCCAAACGGGCCGCTGCGTCTATTTGATCGCGGAGAGCGATTTGAATGACACGCGCTTTATTCAATCGCTCGAATCCAACGGCTACGGCTTGGACGCCCAATGGAGCGATGACCTTCATCACGCCCTGCATACGCTGCTGACGGGCGAGCGCACGGGTTATTACCAGGATTTCGGCAAGCTCGAAGACCTTGCGCAGGCGCTTCGCGAGGGTTTCGTTTATTCGGGACAATACTCCGCCTACCGTGCGCGGCGCCACGGCAATTCGTCGCACGGCGTGCCGGCGCGCCAATTCGTCGTATGCGCGCAGAATCACGATCAGGTGGGCAACCGAATGATGGGCGAACGGCTTGCCTCGCTGGTGTCTTTTGAAGCGCTCAAGCTCGCCGCCGGTGTGGTTATCCTTTCCCCTTTCATTCCTCTGCTTTTCATGGGTGAGGAATATGGCGAAAGCGCCCCATTCCTGTTTTTCACCAGCCATGAGGATCCTGCCCTTATCGAAGGAGTGCGAAAAGGGCGGCGCGATGAATTCGCCCGCTTCTTGTGGCAGGGCGAGCCGCCCGATCCTCAGGCCGAGGCGACTTTCCTCGCGTCAAAACTGCGCCTCGAAGAACGGAATGAGGCCCGCCATCGGATCCTTTCGGAGTTCTACCGCGAGCTGATCCGGTTGCGAAAGGAGTGCAGGCCGATGGCATCGCTCAGTAAGTCAGCCATGGAAGTAACCGGCTGGGAGCACGAAAAAGTGATCGCCGTCCGCCGCTGGTGCGGCCGGGAGGAAGCCGTCGCCGTATTCAATTTCGGTAGCGCCGCGGCCGCGTGCTCGCCGCCCATGCCTGGCGGGCTCTGGCGCAAGCGGCTGGATTCATCTGACGCGCGGTGGTCAGGGAGCGGCGGCCGCGCGCCTGATGCGCTGGCGTCGAATGGCTCTGCCGCGATGGAAATTTGCTCCAACTCGTTTCTTCTTTATACGCATGACGTCAAAAGTGAGCGAAGTTCGGCTTTGCAGCGGCTGCGTCTGGCCGCCCGTCTTTATCACTTTAAGTCCGGCGGCCAGAGGCCGCCGCTACAACTGCCGCTACAGCAAATGCCTATCGCTGACTTATGATGGTCCGTAGGGCAAGGCGGCTCCCGTGGCGCCGCCACCGAAGTGACGGACGAAGCAACAGACAGCGCAGCGACGCATCCGGTCTACTTCACGATAGAATTGCTTCCGGCATTCCGCGTTAGAGCCTGCGAAAATAAATTCACCATGGCAGCCCTGCGCATTCCAACGTCAACTTACCGGCTGCAGCTTAACGGCGAGTTCCGTTTCACGGACGCTCGCGCTTTGATTCCCTATCTACACGACCTCGGGATTACCGATGTCTATGCTTCCCCAATTCTTCAGGCGCGCCGCGGAAGTACTCACGGTTACGACATGACTGACCCGACGCGCCTCAACGCGGAGACCGGCAGTGAAGACGACTTCGACGGTCTGGTGCGTGAAATTCAGCAATACGGCATGGGATTGCTGTTGGACATTGTTCCCAACCATATGGCCGCGAGCATTGAGAATCCATGGTGGGCGGACGTGCTGGAGAATGGACCGGGTTCAAGCTACGCGACGTACTTCGATATTGACTGGCACCCGCCGAACAAGGCGCTGGAAAATAAAGTCCTTCTTCCACTATTAGCACGTCCTTACGCCCAAACTCTCGAAAGGCAGGAACTGGCGCTGACTTTTGAGAAGAGTGGTTTCTTCATACGATACGGCGACACGAGGCTGCCGGTGGCGCCAAAATCCTACCTCTTCGTTTTGGAGCGCGGGATGGATGATCTGAAGCGGCACGCGGCTCCTGATTCGCCCCCATTCGTCGAACTGACCGGCATCCTCGCCGCCATCGCAGACCTGCCGGAGCGCGTGGCGCTATCTTCGGAGCTCAGCGGCGGACGGCGGCTGCAAAGGGAAGCGATCAAAGAGAGGCTCTGGCAGGTGTACACCGAGTCCGGAGAAATTCGCGCCTTTATGGATGCCACGTTAAAAGCCTTCAACGCCAAAAAGGGCAAACCCCGCAGCTTTCTACCGCTGGATGAACTGCTTGCACAGCAAGCGTATGTCCTTTCCTACTGGCGAGCCGCTAACGAGGAGATCAACTACAGGCGCTTTTTTGCCATTACTGACCTTGTGGGCGTGCGGGTGGAGGACCCTCTGGTCTTCGACGCAACTCACGCAGCGGTCCTTCGATTGATTGAAAAGGGCGCGGTCACCGGTCTGAGGATTGATCATCTCGATGGGCTCCGCGACCCGCTGGGCTATCTACGCCGCCTGCAAGACTGCGTGGCGGCGGGCGAGCCGGCGGCGCAGCCTTCTGCCTTTTACGTCATCGTCGAAAAAATTCTCGAGAGCCGTGAATCACTCCCCCCGGACTGGCAAACTCATGGCACTACCGGCTACGATTTCCTGAACGTACTCAACGCGGTCTTTGCCGACGCGCGCGGATTCCGAGTCCTCGAGCACACCTACGTGCATTTCCTGGGTGCAGCGGCCGGCTATAGCCATTTGGTCTACGAAAAGAAAAAGCAGGTAATGGAAACGATTCTTGCGGTGGAGATGCGTGCGTTGGGGCATCACCTCACCTTGCTCGCCGGTGAGGATCGGTACGCTCGCGATCTCGCCATGGCGGATCTGACGCAAGCACTCATCGAGGTTACGGCATGCCTGCCCGTTTATCGCACGTACATCCGAAGCTCTGAAGTGGTGCCGGGCGAGCGGCGCACGATTCGGCGGGCGGTGAGGGCGGCGCGGCGGCGCAATGCCGGCCCGAACGACCGATGCTACCCATTTCTCGAAGACGTGCTGGCGCTGCGATCGAGACCTCATCTTTCTCCCCGGCAGCGCGAGTTGCGGCTTGAATTCGTCATGCGCTGGCAGCAGTTCAGCGGACCTATCATGGCCAAGGGAGTCGAAGACACGGCCCTCTACCTTTATAATCCCCTGGTTTCGCTCAACGAAGTTGGGGGATCGCCGAGCTGCCCGCAGGATACCGTGGCGGCGTTCCACGAGTTCTGCCAGAAACGCGCGAGACGATGGCCGCACGCACTGAACGCCACGACAACGCACGATACCAAGCGCGCCGAGGACGTACGCACGCGGATCAGCGTGCTCTCCGAACTGCATGAAGAGTGGAGGCTTCGTTTGCGCCGGTGGGCCCGCTGGAATGCAGAGAAGAAAGATAGAAATGGCGCGCAGCCGGCTCCTGACCGCAACGAGGAAATTCTGCTGTACCAGACGATGCTCGGCGCTTGGCCCTTGCTCGAGAGCGAGATTCCGCGATTCAAAAAGCGTCTCCAGGCCTATATGGTGAAAGCGGTTCGTGAGGCGCGGGTACATACCAGATGGAGCCGGCCTAATATTCAGCACGAGAGAGCGCTTCATCGCTTCGTCGAAGAGATTTTTGAGGGGTCAAAGCGCAATGAATTCCTCGCCGATTTTTTACGTTTCGAGCGCAAGATCAGCCATTGCGGTGCACTCAACGCGCTCGCCCAGGTCCTCGTTAAAGCCACGGCGCCCGGGATACCGGACTTTTATCAGGGATCTGAGCTTTGGGATCTCCGGCTCGTCGATCCCGATAACCGCGGACCGGTTGATTTCAAGACGCGAATTCAGTTGCTCGCAGAACTTGCGGCGAAGGAAGATGCGGACCGGCTTGACCTCCTCAACGAGCTCGTAGAGTGCTGGGACGACGGGCGAATCAAGCTCTATTTAACCTCACGAGCGCTGAATTTCCGCAAAGCTCATGCGGCGCTTTTCCAGTGCGGTACATATCTTCCGCTCAAAACTGCGGGACGCCGGAAGAACAACGCGTGGGCTAGTTTGCGGCACGCGGGCGGCGAGTGGGCCCTGGCGGCAGCGCCGCGCCTTGTCACCCGAATCACTCCGGAAGGAGTCACGCCTCTCGGAAAAGCTGCATGGGGACGCACCTCGCTGATCTTGAACGGCGGCATGCCCAGCCACTGGAGAAACGTATTCACCCATGAGATGCTTACAGCCACCAGGGTAAACGGCCGACTTCATCTCCCCCTGGCCGATGTGTTCAGGCGCTTCCCGGTGGCGCTGCTCGAAGGCGGCGCATCAATCTGAGCCATCCGACCCGCACGGAAAATTCTCCTCCTCACCCAAAGCGAAAATTATCCACTTCACCGTCATGTTTTGCGATGTCGTAAAACCGCGTGAACATGCGCGAGCAAACGCCCATGCGCGCGCCGGTCGTCGCCATCCATGAGCATCCCTCCGTCCGAAGGCTTAAGCCATCTGACAACATCAGCGCTCCGCGACTTACGACGGAGTAACCGTGTGCCCTTTTATACAGCCGCTGCATCTGTGGACGATCATCATGAAAAAGCATGCGCATTTTAGAGCATGATCGTGCTCTGGCATTTTATAGGCCTATGCTTCTAACCACGCTTGATTTTCAAGGAGGATCGTTCCGATGAAAAGACTTTTCTTGCTCTTGGCGTTAGTGGTTGCTTTCTCCGCTTTCGCGCTTTCAGACCCCATGAGTTGCTCGAGCATCGCCGGCAACCTCCAGGCTTATATCAACCTCGGGTCCACCGGCTGCACCTCCGGCAACTATTTGTTTTCCGATTTTTCCTTTCCTAACCCTTCGTCAACGGGGGGCGCGCCTCTTCCAGACGCGGCCACTCTCGGAGTTACTCCCAACTCGAATGGCACCGGCATCACCTTTGATGCGGCCCTGATTGCGGGCCCGAACCAGCAGGTGGACGTCGTCATAGATTACGTCGTCAGGGTGATGTCCGGCGGACCGATCACTGACAGCGGCTTGATGATTGACGCTGGGGCAGTCAACGGCGGGCTTGTGGCCGTCGACGAAACCCAGTGCGCCGGGGCAATGCTTCCGGGGTGCAGCGGCGGGACGGTTACAAAGCTTCACGCCGACGCCAACCACGTGTTATCAACCAATACCATCAACGGCGCCAGCATGCTTTCGATCAGCAAAGATATCCTGGTCGAAGCGGGCGCACAATCCAACTCACAAGCCAGCATTTCGAACGAGGATCAATTCTTCTCTAACACCACCGCGCCCGAGCCAGCTTCGCTGATGCTCTTTGGGCTGGGACTCGTTGGTGTAGCTTTTGTCGTACGCCGCGAGGCAAAGTCAGCATCCTCGAAAACATCACGATGATTCTTGCGTTGCAACCTCCCCCTCCCTGCCCCGCCGGCGAACCCGGCGGGGCCTTTTTTTTAAGCCAGGCCCAGCCACTGGCTCAGACCTTCGGTTCGGCGCGACCATAGCCATGATCTCGGTGGGCCGCCGCCGCGCCGTTTCTCAATCACTTCGGCGGCCGGGACGCCGCCGCTACAGATCGGCCCTTCGCACGCCGCGGCACGCTGAGCACACGTACCTTGACCGGCGCCACGCCCCGGTGGCGAAACCCGAGCCGCCTTGCGGCCGCCTGTGAAAGATCGATGATACGACCCCGAATCCAAGGGCCGCGGTCCATAATCCTCACAATGACAGAGCGCCCGTTCCGGAGGTTGGTCACTTTAACCTTGCTTCCCAGCGGTAGCGTGCGGTGGGCGGCGATGAGCTGATGCTCATTAAACGGCGTGCCACATGCCGTCAATCGGCCTTCGCTTTTAGAACCATACCAGCTTGCCTTCCCATATTGCACTTTCTTGACGGGATGCGCAGGATCTGCCCTCGGTTTCGGAGCAGATGGGCACCGGATACTGGCATACAACGACGGCAGCGAGATCAACGCCATCAATAAACTTACACTCAACCATTTCATCATCTCACCCGGACTCCGGATCGGCGCGCTCCTTCGCCCCCATACAGTGTCCGCCCCGTTAATCCCATTATCCGTCCTGGATTGCACACCCATCGCCGGACCATCCAAAGTTCAGACGGTGTGCACAAATGCACAGACGAACGTGGGCCTCCTCCGCTAAGTTTGGATTTCGGAGTTGAAAGCCACGCCGCGATACGCGATGGAAGGCTTTCGAGCTTACGGGTTTCAATGGGCCGTGCTGATCCCGAGCCGCGGGGCGCGTGAACCACCCTGGCGGATGTAATGGGTTAAGACGGCGAGGACGCCGCCGCATTGCGTTACCCGAAAGATTTTCAGTGATTCATCTCACGGAGGCGCACCATGACAAAGACAGCAGTCGGCTTATTCGAAAATCGAAATTTCGCGGATGCAGTGGTCCACAATCTCGAGGCGAGTGGATTTACCACGAAAGACGTCCGCATTGTGACGGAACCGCGTGACATGCCCGTAACAAGCCCCACAAGTACGACGCGCACCGATTTCCAAGTAGATTTGATCCGGCAGTTACGCGCGATGGGGGCGCGCGATGAGGAAGCGGAGGCTTGCGCGCGCGGAGTAGAAAGCCACGGGGCGCTGGTTCTCGCCACCGGCTCAGATGCGATGGTCGCCGCGGTCACAAAGATCATGAACGAGCACGCCGGGGCGGACGTTGAATCGCTGAGCGCAGACGGCGGCGACCTGCATCTTCCTCGCACCGTCGGAGAGGAGAAGCCGGCGGCACGCACTGCGTCCGTTCAGGCTGGGCGCGCTTCACATTCTGGCGAAGGCCCAAAGGTCTTCATTTGGTAATCCGATAGCGCACTCCGTAGAGGCACTCTCTGCGCGCCGCGACAACGCGGAAGCGTTTGTTGGAGAAGAGAAGTCCGGCTAATCGTCCGCCGGATTCTCCCCGGCCTTTGGCGTTATTGCGGAAACCCCGGTCAGGGGAATGCCAACCCGAATCAACGTGCCCCCCTCGCCGGACTGAATTTCGAACTTTCCTCCAACTTCAATGATCCGCTCCCGGATGCTATTAAGACCGATGCCCGCGCCCTCGCGCCTGGCTCTGAACCGCTCCAATAATTCTGGCGCCATGCCCTTCCCATAGTCTCGCACCTCAAGCGCCACTTCGCCGGCGTCAAGCGCCACTTGAATATCCACCGAGGGGCTTTTCGCGTGCCGATGAACGTTCGTCAGGCTCTCTTGCAGGACGCGGAATAACACCAGCTCCAGGCCGCCCGGCAACCGCTCCAACTCAGGTGGAAGGTTGAGGCCCACTTGAATGCCGCTTCGCTCGGAAAAGCCCTTGGTAAACCATTTCGCCGCGGAGGCGAATCCCATTTCATCGAGCAGCGGAGGATGAAGCAAATACGAAATGGTGCGCGTTTCAGCCAAACATTTGTCCAAGACGTCCGCCGCCTCAATGAGGGCGCCGGTCTCTTTCGCGGCCGCGCCGGGCCGTCTTAGGGAGGCAAGGCTCATCTTGGCGTAGGACAAAAGCTGGCCCACGCTGTCGTGCAGTTCACGGGATATCCTTCGCCGTTCTTCGTCTTGCAGGCGCAAGAGTTTCGAGGACAACTGACGGATCGCCGCTGTGCGCTGTTCAACGCGCGCCGCCAGCGCCTGTTCGGTCTGTTTCGCATCGTCGATGTCGGTGTTCGAGCCCACCCACATGGTCCTTCTGCCTTCCGCATCGCGCACGGCGCGCACGCGGCTGAGGTGCCAGCGGTAGACCCCATCAGCGCGCCGGAACCGGTTCTCCAATTCGAACGGCTGGCCGGTATCAATAGATGCCCGCCACCGCCGGACCGTCTCCGCCAAGTCGTCGGGATGCACGATCTGCGTCCAGCCCCAATCTCTCATCTGCTCGAAAGAGAGACCGGTAAATTCCATCCACCGCTGGTTGAAGTAATCCACGCTGCCATCCTGCCTGGCCGTGAATACTTTCTGCGGCATTGACTCCGCCATGAATCGAAAACGTTCAGCGGCCGCGCGCGCCTCTTCTTCGGCGCGCTTGCGCTCTGTGATATCGATGAATGAGGTGACGGCGCCGGTAATCTCACCCTGCACGCCTTTGAGCGGGGCATAGTTCATCAGGACGGGAAGCCGCGAGCCATCCGGCCGTTCGATGAGCACTTCCACGTCAGCGCGGACTTCCCAGTGCGCAGCACGTCCACGATCGAGCTCTGTGGATGCGGCAATTCGGAGCCGTCCGGAAGAAATAGCTTGGATGAACACCAATGCTTCTCAACTCCGAGCTGCGGCTCGCGGCCCCAAAGCTCCACGGCGCGGCGGTCGTAATGTTGAATCACCGCGTCGCGGTCGCAGACAAATACGGCCACCGGCATCGCGGCGAACAAGGTCCGGTAGCGCTCCTCGCCTTCGGCCAGCGCATCCTGAGCCTCCTTCCGCGCGCTCACGTCTTCAATAGCAAGGAGCAATATCGGCTCATCACGACGCCCATCCTGAATTTTCTGAGTGTTCAGCCGCATCGTTTTTTTCCCCAACGTGGGGAAGTCATGCTCCACTTCAAAGTCCAGCACCGGGGAATCCGTTGAGACGACTTCGTTCAACACCACGCGCAACTTTGGGATGTTCCATTGCCCGTTACCAAGGCGGTAAAGAAGCTTACCTTCGGTTTCCTCGCGACTCACGTGGGATGCGCTCAGGAAGGAGGCATTGGCGTAGAGCACCTTCAAATCGGCGCCGAGGACTAGGAGCGGTTCGCGGACTGTCGCAAGAATATCCTTCATGAACTCTTCTGACTTCCGGACTCGCTCGCTCAGCTGTTTCGCCGCGTCAATATCGGACAACACGATGATGGCGCCGTCAATCTTATCGTCCGCCGTGCGGTAGGGGCGGATTTGCAGAGAATACCAATGGTTCTCTTTATCCTGCACCTCCACTTCGTGCGCAGTGAGCGTCTCGACGACGCCGGAGATAAGCTGCACCAGGTCCGGCACTGTGATGTCCCAGCGAATATCCGTAATGGGGCGCCCTATGTCGGACGGAAGTACCTTCAGGATCTTCGCCGCGGCGCCCGTCAAGCGCCGGATGCGGAAACCGCGATCGACCATAACCACAGGCAGGGTCATGCTGCCGATCAGGTTGTTGAGATCACTATTGATCCGGTCAAGGTCTGCGTTCCGGTTGTGCAATTCATCGTTGACCGTATTCAGTTCCTCGTTTGTCGACTGAAGTTCTTCCTTCGAGGTCTCCAACTCTTCGTTCGCGCTCTGCAGTTCTTCGTTCGCCGATAGTATCTCTTCATTGGCGGATTGGTACTCCTCATCACTGGCTTCCTTGGATTCGATGGAGGAGGGAAGGTTCTCTTCCGCCGCCGCGACCCTGCGCCGTAACCGCGAAATTTCTTCCTTCGTCGTCCGGCCCACGCCACGCAATTTCAGGGGTGTTCCTCTTGACGGCGAGAGGGAGTGAGAGTTTCGCCCAAACAGGATCAGGTATTGGCGGTTTTCCCTCGATGATCCCAACGGTTCAACCGAGATCTTCACCGACTTGAGCTGGCCGTTGCGTCTGAACTCCACCGGCTTGCGCTTGACCGGCACGCGGCTTTTCTTTGCCTGGATGACCGCGGCCCGTAATTCCGGGATGAATTCTTTTCTCACAATCCTCAAAAGATGAAGGCTTGCCTTTCCCGGCGCCGGTTCGACGTAGGGCCCAATCGCACCGCGAAACTGAAGAATCTCCAGGCCTTCGTTGATCACAACCGCAGGTGGCGCACAGGTTTTTAACACAATGCGGTCTGCCTCGGCTTGCTGGGCCGGGTCCGCCGAAGGCTCGCCTTCCTCTCTCGGTATGGTAGCAATCGCGGTCTCACGCGGGTACTGGTTTGCTGAGAAATCATAGTGCAACCTGCTGGCCCCGGCCTTCTTAATGAAGATTTTGTGCTTCTTGTCCACCGGAGCAAATAAATCCGGAAATGCAGCGACGCTCGCGGCGCTCCCGAGGAACAAGAAGCCCGACAGCCGAAGCGCGTAATGCAAAATGGGCATGATTTTTCTTTGTAGCTCGAGCCCCAGATAAATCAGCAGGTTGCTGCACGCGATAAGGTTAATTTGAGAAAACGGAGGATCCTCAGCCAGATTTTGCCTGGCAAAGATGCACCGGTCTCGGACCGCTTTACTCACCCGGTAGCCTTCTTCTACCTTCAGTAAAGAACCGCCGCAACCGGTCCTGCGACATTTCTTGCGCGATATCTTCCCGATATATTCCGGTACGTGCTTTTTCGATCCCGGCCTCATTGACGTCAGTCCCGAAAAGCTGGATCTCAAAGCTGGAAGCCCTGTCGCCCAGGAATTCGAGAAGAAGCATGGCGAGCGAATAAGTTTCGTCCCCGGTGGAGCATCCGGGCGCCCAAATCCGGATCTTTCCCCTATTGGTTTTGTCTTTGATAATGGCGGGGAACACTTTGTTCTTCAGCGATGCGAAGGCCTCGAGGTCGCGAAAGAAAGTGGTGACGGGAATAAGCAGGTCCTGGCACAGAGCTTCGGCCTCCTCGGGGTGTTTTTCGACGTGGCGCACATAATCACTTACGCGATCTATCTGGTGGAGCGCCAGCCGGCGCAGCACCCGCCTCTGGATCGTGCCTGGCTTATACTGCGAAAAATTAATCCCGCGAGCGCCCCGCAGCAGGGTAAAAACCGCCTCCAGGCTCTCGGCGTTGGCATCGCGGGGGCGGGGGTTCGGCTTCTTGACATTTGCCGGGATGTCGTGGTCGGTATCCTGGCTCAAGTAACGGCGCCCGCTGACCTGGGCCAGACTTTGGCCAATCCTTCCGGGCGGCAGGACAAAATCAACGCAACCCGATGCGATGGCGCTGTGGGGCATGCCGGCGTACTTCGCCGATTTCTCATCCTGTCCTGAAAAGTTCGCTCAAGACTCCTCACCCGGCTCGCTCCGCTCGCCACCCTATCCCAGAGGGAGTCGGGGGGGCCGCGAAGCGGTGGGTGAGGGCCTCTTCATGCTTAGGGGTGTCACGAAGCGACATGACAGACTGAGCGAACCTAATGCCGCCCTCGGCCTTGATCGCGGCCAGCCCGCGCGTCCCGTCGGAGGCTGTGCCCGATAAGACCACGCCAATCGACCGGCTGCGGTGCGATCCAGCCAGCGACCGCATGAAGAAATCGATAGGCGTGTGCACCCCGGGCCCCGCCGCGCGCGGCGTAAGCTGCAGGCGGCGCCGCCGGATGCCCATGTTGACGTTGGGCGGAATCACATAAACGTGATTTGGCTTGATGCCTGCGCCGTTCTTTGCTTCAACCACCGGCATGCGCGACTCTTTTGCCAGTAATTCTGCCAACATGCTGTGATGCGTAGGATCCAGATGCTGAATGAATACGAATGTCATGCCGGTGCTGTTTGGAAGAGCGTGCAGCAACTGCGTGAACGCTACCAAGCCGCCCGCCGAGGCGCCGATGGCAACCACCGCGAAGGAATCCCGTGTGCCCAGCGTTCCCTTCCGCCCGGTTATGAAGCCAGGCGCAGCGACGGCATCTTGCCGGCCTACCGGCACGACGGCGACGCTAAGATTTTCCCGCGAAGCGGTCCGGCGGCCCGATTTTTGGCGTTTCAATTGGGAGGATGGCATGGACGTCTCCGCACGCGCTGGACGGCGTGGAGAAGTAAAGCGGAGTTGCCTCGATCGTCAGCTAAGGCTAGTTCCCGGACCGTAATGCTACCACAGTTTCAACCGTGGGGTAACGTGGGCGCCGGCGAGCTGTGTGCAAAATGGTACAGACACAATGCGTCATTCCAAGTTACGCTGGAGCAGGTTCGCGAAGGGCATGGCATTCTCGCCGTAGCCGCTTGCCCGCACGCGCCGCCCCGAATCGACCGAAGGCATCTACCTGACGGCACGAGGAGAGATCGCTATGCTGCTGGCTCTGTTTGTCATCTTGCTCATACTCTGGCTTCTCGGTTTCATCGCGTTTCACGTGGCGAGCGGGCTGATTCACATATTGCTCGTCGTTGCCATTATCTGCTTGATCGTTCACCTCTTGCGGCGAAGCCGCGCGTGAAGGAGAACCACAAATAGGCGCCAAGACGAAGTTATCGAATGAAGGGCCCATTTCTCACGGACATCGAGGAGATCAGACGCCGGGCGCGGGAGCATATCCGGAAAGGCGCCGTCACACCGGTTGTCATAACGCCTTGCGCCGTAGCTGCGGGCGTCCAGCTTTTTCGCGCGTACGGGCTTCGCGGGACTGGCAGTAAGACACCGCCGCCACGCTCATTTTGCAGCATTCACCGGGGATTAAAGGAGGATACAATGGATCAAATCAACAAAAACGTTTGGACCCAAGTCGCACTGATTCTGCTGGCCGCCGGACTCCTGGTTCTGGCACCCAACTTCTGTTCAGCCGCTCCTGCCGGAGGCGCCTCCGCAGTTTCACAGCGTCAGACTATCAGGCAAGTGCAAAAGGACCTGCGCAACAAAGGCTATTACACCGGGAAGGTGGATGGAATCGAAGGACCGCAGACGCGAAAAGCAATCCGGCAATATCAGAAGGCGGAGGGCCTTTCGGTTACGGGACGGCTTGACGCGCGCACGGCCGGCAAGCTTGGCGTAGGGCAGGAGTCCGTAGGCGGCAGCTTCGAGCAGGCTGGCCGTCAAGTGGGAGAAGGCAGCGAGCAGGCCGGCCGTCAAATCGAGCACGGCAAGCCGGTGGCTGCGGGGAAAGACTTTGGCAAGGGAGTGGGTCGTTTTGGGAAGGATGTCGGCAAGGGTGTCAAAAAAGCGGTCAGTCCCAAGAATGCCCCAAACTCGACGCCGCCAAAGTAGCACTTGGCCGCACTAATCCGAACACTGAATTTCGCCTGCCGCGCGACCCTTACAGTCCACGGGTCGCGCGGTACGCTATTTTCACGACGTAGCCCTTTCGGCCTCTTGACAGCGCTCGTGAATCCGCCGCATTGCCGTCCACCCGCATCACGCCATCCAACCGGCCGCCTTGAAAAATACAGTCAGACGTGTTTCAGTGTATGACATGTACCTACGGCGATCTACCAGGAGAGCAGCAGCAACTCGGGGGGTCAGAGCGGGAATGCCCTCAGAATCAAGGCTGGTTTGAGCACGATCGTTCTCCAGATTCGCGGAAACGTCAATGTTTTTCGGAGGCTCAGGCCCGTCCAATCGCGTCGTTGTCCAATAGAATCAGTGACCTCCGATGTTGACCCCAGAGTTGCTGCTGCTCTCGCGCGACACGGCTTGGGTTCGCCATCCTGCTCAAATTTTTCCAATGCATGGGTTACTTTCCCGGCCACGCCGGAGAAGTGCCAGCCGCCGTGGTGGAGTATGTGGCACAACAGGTGGGAGTGTCGCAGAAGCTCTGGCCGGAATACCCATGGCAGGGCCGCACCATCGAATATCACCGTGCTCAGATTCGATCCCTGCTGGGATTCCGCGAGCCAACCGTCGCTGACGGCACAGCGCTGACGGCCTGGCTGACTGAACAGGTTGGTGCGTGTGACCGCCATCTGGAACGCCTGAAAATGGCGCTTTTGGAACAATGCCGGTCGCAGAAGATCGAGCCGCCGGCGCCAGACCGCCTCGAACGCATGGTGCGCTCGGCCATACGCACCTACGACGAGAAACTTTGCGAGACGGTCTGTCAGCGCGTAACGCCGGAGACCTGCACGAGGCTAAGAGCTCTGTTGTTGCCGTCACGGGTCGCCCTCGAGACAGAAGCCCCGCTTGTCCCCGCTGTATTACAGGAATTGCGCGCCGACCCTGGCCCAGCCAGTCTGGAAACCGTGCAGCAGGAACTCGATAAGCTAGACCGTGTGCGCGCATTGCAGCTACGTGCGGACCTGTTTGTATCGGTACCACCCAAAGTGCTGCAAAGCTATCGACAACGCGCCGCAGTGGAGGCGCTCTACGAATTGCGGCGTCATCCGGAGCGGCTATTGATAACGTTGCTGGCGGCCTACGGCTATGTGCGCGGGCAGGATCTGACCGATAGGCTCGTGGGTTTGCTGCTCGACATCGTGCACCACATCGCCACGAAAGCGGAATCCCGAGTCGAGCAGCGCTTGATGGAGGAACTGAAACGGGTTGTTGGTGAGAATGGCCTCTTGTTCTGCTTGGCTGAGGCCGCTCTAGAACATCCTGAGGGCATTGTTAAAGAGGTTGTCTACCCCGTTGTGAGCGAGCAGGCATTGCGGGACCTGATTAAGGAATCTCAGTCCACAGGCCCGGCTTATCGCCAGCAGGTGCAAACAGTGATGCGCAACTCCTGGCGTTCCCACTACCGTCGTTTGCTGCCGCGACTGCTGGACACGCTGGAATTCCGGTCCAATAACGACCGGCATCGCCCCATCATCCGCGCTTTGGCCCTGCTGAAGAAATACGCTGATAGCAAAGCGCGGAGTTTTCCGCCGGACGAAGACGCCCCTCTGAATGGCATTGTGCGCGGTCCTTGGGAAGACGCCATCTACGACGAGGGCAAAAAGGGTACGCAGAGAATCAACCGCGTGACCTATGAAATCTGCGTACTGCAGGCACTCCGGGATCGGCTGCGCTGCAAGGAAATCTGGGTGGTCGGAGCCAACCGCTACCGCAATCCTGATGACGATCTGCCCGCCGATTTCGATGCGCAGCGAGATGTCTATTATGCGGCGCTGCACTTGCCCCAAGACGAGAAACTGTTCATCGGCACACTGCGGCAGGAATTAGAGGAAGGGCTGAGGACTTTCAATCAGGAACTGCCGGCCAGTAAACACGTCCATCTTGTGGATAAACGTGGACGCTGGATTTCGTTGTCGCCGCTGGAAGCGCAGGACGAGCCGGAGAATTTGGCGGCGATGAAAGCCGAACTGATCGAGCGCTGGCGGATGACCAGTCTGCTTGACATATTCCAAGGAAGCCGATTTGCGCATCCGCTTCACCGACGCGTTTCGCAGCGTCACTCCTCGCGAGAATCTGGACCGTGATTAATTGCATGAGCGGCTGCTGCTCGATCTATACGGAATCGGAAGTAACACCGGCCTGCGGCGCATGAGTTCCGGCCAATCCGGGCATACCTATCGCGATCTGCTGTATGTCCGCCACCGCGACATCACCAAAGACTGTCTGCGGCAAGCGATCGCACTGGTAGCCAAGGCCATCTTCCATGTGCGCTCGCCCGAGATCTGGGGCGAGGGCACGACGGCGTGTGCCTCGGACTCGAAGAAATTCGGGGCATGGGACCAGAGTCTGATGACCGAATGGCACGCCCGCTACGGCGGTCCGGGAGTCATGATCTATTGGCATGTCGAGCGCAAAGCCGCCTGCATATACTCCCAACTGAAAACCTGTTCGTCCGCCGAAGTGGCGGCCATGATTGAAGGCGTGCTGCGTCACTGCACCGAGATGTCGATCGACAAGCAGTACGTCGATAGCCATGGGCAGAACGAGGTGGGTTTTGCTTTCTGCCGCCTGCTTGGATTTCAACTGCTGCCGTGATTGAAGGGTATTCACCGCCAGAAGCGGTGCTGCCCGGAGGCAGGAGCGGCGGAGCGGTATCCCAATCTGCGGCTCATCCTCTCGCGACCGATCGACTAGGATCTCATTGCCCAGCAGTATGATCAGATGGTCAAGTACGCCACCGCCTTACGGACGGGCACGGCGCAGACGGA